>JAMDDR010000182.1 GCA_023488685.1 Chloroflexota bacterium
ATCTCCAATCTCCAATCTCTTATTCTTTAATCCCCATGCTCAGATTTCTGACTGCCGGCGAATCACACGGCCCCTCCCTGACCGCGATCCTGGAAGGCATGCCAGCCGGGCTGGCCCTGTCCTCGGAGCAGATCGACCGTGAGCTGGCGCGGCGCCAGCAAGGTTACGGCAGCGGTGGGCGTATGAAAATCGAGCGCGACCACGCCCGCATCACCTCCGGGGTGATGGCCGGCAAGACCACCGGCGCGCCGGTCGCGTTCGTCGTCGAGAACCTGGACCATGCCAAGTGGCGCGAACGCGATGTCGAGCCGATGACCATCCCCCGGCCAGGCCACGCCGACCTGACCGGGGCGGTGAAGTATGGCTATCACGAGCTGCGCCTGTCACTGGAACGCGCTTCTGCCCGCGAGACGACCATGCGCGTGGCCGTAGGTGCCGCCTGCCGCGCCTTGCTGGCCGAGTTCGGCATCACGGTGGGCGGGTACGTGGTGAGTATCGGGACGGCGCATCTAAGAGAGACTAGAGATTGGACATTAGAGCTTGGAGATTCGACCATCTCCAGTCGCCAATCTCTCCTGTCCGATTACCCGGCCCGCTTCGCCGCCGCCGAAGCGAGCGATGTGCGCTGCTACGACGAGACTGTGGCAGAGCAGATGCGCGTGTTGATCCGGCAGACCATGCAGGCGAAGGACACGCTGGGAGGTGTGGTCGAGTGCGTGGCGCTGAACGTCCCACCGGGGTTGGGCAGCCACGTGCATTGGGACCGCCGGCTCTCGACGCGCATCGCAGCGGCGGTGATGAGCATCCATGCCGTGAAAGGCGTCGAGATCGGCGATGGTTTCGCAGAGACACTGCTGCCTGGCACACAGGTGCAGGACGAGCTGTCTATTGAAGCCGGGGAGATCCGCCAGCGCACCAATCACGCCGGCGGCATTGAGGGCGGCATCAGCAACGGCGCCCCAATTGTGGTGCGCACGGCGTTCAAACCCATTGCCACGACGCTCAACCCGCTTCAGTCGGTCGACCTGGCGACCGGCGAACAGGTCCAGACCCGCTACGAGCGCAGCGATTTCTGCCAGGTGCCACGCGCCGTGCCCATCGTGGAAGCCATGCTGTGCTTCGTCCTGGCCGGCACGTTGACCGAGAAGCTCGGCGGCGATTCCATCGAGGAGATGCGCCCCCGCTTTGAGGCGCTGCGGCAACTGCGGCTCGACCAGTTGCCGATGGACAACACTCCCTGGAGGTTCGGCTATGAGTGAACGGCTGATCCTGGCCGGTTTCATGGGCGCCGGCAAGACCACCGTCGGCCAGTTGTGCGCCGAGCGGCTTGGGTATGACTTCGTCGACGCCGACGCGGAGATCGAGCGCCGCGAGGGCATGCCCATCCCACGCATCTTCGAACAGAAAGGGGAAGCCTATTTCCGCCAACTTGAGACAGCGCTCGTGCAGGAACTCGTGCAGCATCCACGCGCCGTCATCGCCACTGGCGGTGGCATGATCGTGAATGAGGCCAACCGGCGCGCACTGTTGGGCAGCGGCGTGTGTGTGTGCCTGACCGCTTCGCCCGAAGCAATTCTGAGCCGAGTGGACGCCGGCACCCGTCCGATGCTGCGCGGCGGCGACGTCCGCGATCGCATCGCTGCCCTGCTTAAAGAGCGCGCACCGGCCTATCGTGAGCTGCACTATTGCGTGGATACGACCAGTAACTCACCGGCGGATGTCGTCGAGCGCGTCCTGTCGATTTATGGCGCTGAGCGCACGCGCATTCCTGTCTCCCATCCGGGCGGGCACTACGACATCGTCATGGGCGAAAACATCATGGATCAGCTTGGCTTTGCGCTGGCCGGCCGCGGCTGGTCAGCGCCATTCGCCATCGTATCCGATGAGCATGTTGCCCCGTTCTACGGCGAGCGCCTGCGCCGGGCGCTGCAATGTGCAGGCATCGACTCGTTCATCCACAGCATGCCAGCGGGCGAAACGCACAAGCACCTGCAAACGGTCGAGGGCATGTATCGCGCATTTTCAGAGCACGGGCTGGAGCGCAGCGGTGTCGTCATCGCGGTCGGCGGCGGCGTGGTTGGCGACGTGACCGGATTTGCGGCCGCGACCTATTTGCGCGGCGTGTCCTTCGTGCAGGTGCCGACATCATTGCTGGCGATGGCCGATTCGAGCATCGGCGGCAAGGTGGGTGTGGATACGTCATTTGGCAAGAACCTGGTGGGCGCATTCAAGCAGCCCGAATTCGTCGCTATCGACACAAGCTGCCTGCGCACATTGCCGCTGGTGGAACTGCGCTGCGGGTACGCCGAGATCGTCAAAGCAGCGCTGATCGCGGGCGGCGACGCCTATGAGCGTGTGCGCCGCGGCGTCGATCTCACTCATGTTTCAGGCGCTACAACAGATGAGGGACTGATCGCAACCCTGCTCGATGCCATCCATCTGAAACGCGCTGTGGTCGAAGAGGACCCCTACGAGAAAGGCCGCCGCGCGTTGCTCAATCTGGGGCATACCTTCGGGCACGGCATTGAGGCGTGGAGCGACTTCACCATCAAACATGGTGAAGCGGTCGCGCTTGGAATGGTCTGCGCCGCGCGCCTGTCGCAGGCCATGGCTTTTTGCGACGATGATCTCGTGCGTGAAATCGTCGCGCTGCTCGCCGCCGCCGGGCTGCCCACCGCTCTTCCGCATGTCGATGTAGAGGCTGTATGGCAATTGATGCAAAGTGACAAAAAGAAGCGTAGTGGTAAATTAAACTTTGTACTGCTGCATACACAAGGTGATATATTTGTAACTCACGCGGCGAGCGAAAACCAAATAAAACAAGCCTTGGCTGCATTGAGCCAACAATGACGTTGGCCAGCTTCCGATGGCTGGATGGTCCTGAATAGGGTTCGGTGCGCACACGCTCCCTCCCGCAAGCCATCCACGCAACTGTAGCTGACAGAGACGCCTGCGGGGATTGTTGGAGTGACAATGAAGAAACATCGTATCATTTTTCGTGACACTGGCGCGGACATCGTTGGCCTGGGCTGCCTTGTCGCCATCTATCTCTCGTCACTGGTGGCCTGCACCGGCGATGGCAGCAAACTGACGCGAGCCATCATTACGTCTCCGGTAACGAACACCAGTGTTGCAGTGGGTGAGAAGGTCCCCATCGTTGGACAGGTCACGGGTGAGAATATTGTTCGTGTGGATGTGGTCGTCGACGCGACGGTGCACGCCTCGTTGGTGACCGGCGACAAAAGCAAGGGCATCGAGACCTTTCCAGTCCAGACAGATTGGGTGCCGGCGTATACGGGTGCGCACTTCGTGCAGTTCAATGTGTATGGGCCGCAAAACAGGCCAATCGGCAAGTCTGACGCCATCGTCTTTATCGTAAAGGAGGTGCTGGTACCATCCACCACCATGGCGCTGTTAGTGACTCCGGTGATACCAAAAGCGACTGTGGCAACCGTGTCGCCACTTCCACCCATGGCCACGAGCGCGCCAGCGACCGTAACGGTCGCGCCACCAACACCAATAATCCGCCCTTCGCCCACGGCGAAGGCGTCCATGGCGGAGGGCACATCGGCGGCGACCGTCGCCCCACTCATGCCTACATTGACGATCACGACCAGGATTGTCAACGTCCGCAGTGGTCCAGGCATCCAGTACGATGTGTTAGGATACCTGCAACTAGATACAACTGTGCCGGTGCGCGGGAGGAACGCGGACGGCACGTGGTGGCAGATTGTTTATGTAGAAGGCGTCGATGGTGTCGGATGGGTTCGCAGCGATCTTGGCCAGGTGAATGACGCCGCCAACGTGCCTGTGGTTGCAACGGCTGCACTGCCGGGCGGCGTACCTACTGGCATGCCTGATGCGATCCATATCACACCGACCCCGACAATCACCGCGACGCCTTCTGCCGGGATACGAGCCTGGCCCAGCGCGATCTCCGACCAGCCCACAAGTGCCTGGCAGATCGTCGCCTGGTGCTGGCCGCCGGAAAACACGGCAACACACCCGAAAAGTGGTCATACAATTCATAGTTGTCACTTTGTGTAGGCTTGCATTGCGTGGGTTGTATCCATCCGCACATGCACCGGCGTATCAGTGAACGCACATCAGTGAACGCACATCAGTGAACGCAATTGAGGTTGAGGAATCAGGGAGTGTTTAAGTGATCGTGATGATGAAGAAAGGTGATTCCACAATGAAGAACACGTCTGAAAACAAAATCTGGTCTGGCCTCCTGGCTGTGGTCGTCCTATTCTCGCTCGTGGCCTGTTCTGGCGCCACCAGCCAGCCAGCACTGGCCACCATTACGTCACCCGTCACAAACGCCGAAGTGTTGGTTGGCGATAACGTGCCAATCGTGGGGCAGGTGACCGGACAGAATATTGTCCGCGTGGATGTTGTCGTGGATTCAGCCACCCATGCCACCCTGTCGGCTGATGACAAGAGCAAGGGGGTTGAAAATTTCCCCGTGCAGGTGGACTGGGCGCCGGCGCTGGCGGGCGTGCACTTCGTCCAACTGAATGCCTATGGCCCTGACGATCAGCTTATCGTGAAGTCCGACGCGGTCATTTTCACTGCGAAGGCCAAGCCCGCGGCGCCCACGCAGGCGCCCGAGCCAACTGCGACACTTGCCCCGCCCACGGCGGTCCCTACCAGCACCCCGGCGGCCGCTGACACGTTAACCACCACAACCGCGACCACGGACACGGCCGCGACTGCGGCGCTCACCCCGACACTGACCATCACGAATGACTTTGCCAACGTCCGCAGCGGTCCAGGCACCAATTATGCGGTGCTTGGGCAGTTGGAATTGAATACGACCGTGCCGGTGCGTGGAAAGAACAGCGACGGCACGTGGTGGCAGATCGCCTATGAAAAGGGTGCAGACGGCGCCGGTTGGGTGCGCGGCGATCTGGGCCAGGCGAACAACGTGATCAACGTGCCAGCGGTCGAGGCGCCCCCGTTGCCCACCAGTGCGCCCGCCACGGCTGTCCCGCCCAACACAACCGGCACAACAACGGATGCCACTCCCGTAGCGGCGGCGACGGCGACGCCCTCCGGCCCTGTCTGCAATGAAACCGTGCCGGAGTGGCGCGGTTCGAACCCCAACTATCCATTCTGTGCCACGCAGGACCTGACCTGGGTCAATCCTCAAAGCGAGTGGACCGTATACGACAACGGCAAGGATATTCCGCTCGGTCTCACCTGGAACCTGTACGGCGATAACATCGCCTCGGTTTGGATGCGCATGGACCAGAGCGATAGTGCGTGCGAGTTCGCCCGCCCGGCGCAGCGCACGGTCAACGAGCAGGTGCCCGCCGCTGGCACGTACAACTTCAACGCTGGGAACTTCCCATATGGCGGGACGTTCCGCGTCTACCTGTCCATCCAGTTGAAAGATGGGCGCGTGGTTAGCTTTGGCGAGAAGAAACTGTGCATCCGGTGATGGCCATCGACAGCTACGTCATTTGAGATCACAGGTCATCCTGGCGGTCAAAGAACGCCTGCTGTTTGCCGTGCCACACGTCGAAGGCAACCGGGATACGGGTCTTGTGACCGGGATCGATATCCTCCGGCAGTTGGTCCTCGGCGAACCAGCGCGAGCCTCTCACCTCCACGGCATGAGAGGGCGGATCCACCACAGGCAGATCGAGCGGCGCACACAAGAACACGAGGTGATACAGGTGGTGTCGGGTTACTGATCCGCAATGCCGTGAGTCAAAAATGCCCACCAGGGAGATGGGACGACAATAGACGCCGGTCTCCTCCAACGTCTCCCGCATGGCACCCTCGACTGGCGTGTCGCCTACCTCGCATGCGCCGCCTGGCATGGCCCATTTGCCATTGTCCGCGCGTTGGATGAGCAGGATGCGGCCATCCGTGTCGATCACGGCGGCGTCCACGCCGATCACAGGAGTGGGCCGGGAAAAGATGGGCGCTCGCAGCGGCTCGATCCGCTCCATAGGCTCGCCCGTCGCCAGGGCCAGCATTTCCATGGCGATATCCTGCACGGCCCGAAAATGGATTTCGTCATGGATGTTCTTGGCAAAATGCAGGCCCATGGCGGAGATGTCGCGGAGCTTGTCGGCCCACAAAGCGATTTGTTCTGCCGGTGTCATGTTGTAAGTCATCCTCCGATACATCTGTCAACGGATTCAGCGCCCACTTCGCTGGATCAGCGTCACCACAAACTTATATAAACAAATCGGCGGGGCCTGTGTACCCATCCCAGGCCTTCAACCCGAGCAAGGTGACAGCATGGTTGAAGACGTGAGTGATCACAAACCGTGGCAGTTGTTCGATGGCCTCACCGGCTCGCTCGACCTCCTCGTGAGAGAACCACTTTACGGCTTCGATCTCCCCTGGAGCGCCGGCGATCATGCTTCTCTCACAGACTTGCGCCATGAAGACCAGGCAGGTCTGATCCGCACGATTCCTCATGCTCACCAGACCTTGAACGTGGACATCGAAACCTGTTTCCTCATGCACTTCCCGCACAAGGGCAGCGACCAGGGATTCACCTGGCTCCACATCACCACCAGGCAGTGTCCAGAGGTGATAGCCATAAGCTTGCCTTACAAGTAGGATGGCGTCCGCGTTGCGGATCAACCCAAGCACAATCGTCTTATGCATAGTCGCTCCTGGTGCACATTGTCTAGGTGCTAAACCGAGCCATGGCTTTATAGATGGCGTTAGTCCCGAACGCCACCGCCTCGACCGGGATGCGCTCGTCCGCGGCGTGAATCGTCTGCGCGAAATTGAAGCCCGGCGGCAACTGCATCGGCAAAAAACCGTACGTCTGAATGCCCAGCTTGGAGAAGAACCGCCCGTCGGTCACGCCGCTCAACATGAACGGGACGGGTGTGCCCGCGGGGTCGTATTCACGCAGAATGCCACCCAGGGTGTCGAACAGACCCATGTCAGGCTCAGACGGACCTGGACCATAGCGCTCCACTTCCAAGGCAACCTCATGCCCCGCCACATGCCTCAATTCGTCCAGCAGATCCTGCGGGGCATAACCCGGCAATAACCTTCCGTCAAGACCGAGCGAGACCTCGCACGGGATGACGTTGATCTTGTCTCCCCCGCGCACCATGGTGGCGCTCACCGTGTTGTGCAGCAGCGGGTCGAAGACGCGCCCGTTGGCGCCCAGCATGTCGAGCATGTGGTCAGTCAGCATCGGGTTGAGCAACTGGCGCACCAGCACGTTCGCCGGCGCGGGCAGCCCGGCGGCGATGCCGCCGAACATGAGGCGCGCGGCAGGTGTCACATGAACCGGCAAACGATGCTGTTCCAGTCGCCGGATCAGGCGCGACAGTTTTGCCATCGCGCCGCCGCGCAAAGGCATGGAGCCGTGCCCGCCCGGTCCGCGTACGGTGGCGCGCAAGGAGCACATCTGCTTCTCGGCAACACCGATCAGGTAGAAACGCTGTTTGCCGATGGAGAGAGTGAAACCGCCAAATTCGCCGAGGGCATAGCGGATGCCCTTGAACAGGTCCGCGTGATTCTCCACCAGGTACTTTGCACCGTCGTCACCACCAGCCTCTTCGTCGCATACCAGGGCCAGTACCACGTCGCCGGGCAAATCCAATTGCTCGGCTTTCGCGCGCAGCAGCGCGGCCACCATCATGGCCACGCCACCTTTCATATCGAGCGCCCCGCGCCCCCACACGTAACCATCGGCCACCATGGCGTCGAAGGGCGGATGTTGCCAGGCCTGGCCGGCCGTCGTGACCACGTCGACGTGACCGTATAACAGGAGCGGCGGGCACGCGCCCCGCCCGCGCAGACGCGCGATCAGGTTGGGGCGTCCCGGGGTGCGCGCATGCGTGACGGTCTCAATGCCGGCTTCGGTCAGCAGTCCATTGACGAGCCCAATACAAGCGGCTTCGTTTCCAGGTGGATTGGTCGTATCGCAGCGGATGAGTTGTTGCAGTAATTCGACAGGGCGCTCGTAGAGCGGAGATGAGTTATTGGACGATGACATCGATATCCTCTCCGCACATTGTAGGCGCATGGATGGATGTGCGAACACCTTACCCTTGCGAAGGGTCCTTCGGTGTTAGGATACGCAATCAATGATAAAGATCCTTGTCCTCCACGGCCCGAATCTCAACCTGCTCGGCCTGCGCGAACCGGACGTCTATGGCCGGGTGACGCTCGACGATATCAACGAGCATCTGAATGAGCTGGCCCGCTCGCGCGATGCAACACTCACGATCCTGCAATCCAACCACGAGGGCATTTTGATCGATGCCATCCAGGACGCGCGCACGTGGGCGAATGGTATCCTGATCAACCCTGGAGGACTCACGCACACCAGTGTGGCGCTGCGCGACGCGATCAGCGCTGTGGCGTTACCAGCGGTCGAGGCACACCTCTCCAACGTGTATGCCCGCGAACCCTTCCGCCACCACTCGTACATCGCGCCAGTGTGCGTCGGCAGCATCGCCGGGTTTGGCTGGCGCAGCTACACGCTGGGGTTGACGGCGCTGTTGGACGCGATTGGGAAATAGAGAAGAGAGATTGGGGATTAGAGATTGGAGATTAGAGTTGATCACTCTCCACTCCCCAATCACGAATCTCCAATCTCTCTTCTCTAATCTCTCCTCATACGGCCCCTAACACCATCGCCAGCAGCGCCATGCGCACGAACACGCCGTTGCGGGCCTGGCGGAAGTAGGCGGCGTTGGGCAGATGATCGATGTCCGTGCTGATCTCGTCGACGCGCGGCAGGGGGTGCAGGATGGAGATGCCCGGCTTGGCGCGGCCGATCACCGCGGCGTCGATCACGTACACGCCCTTGTACTTCAGGTACTCCTCGACGGTATTGAAGCGCTCCTGCTGGATGCGAGTGATGTAGGCCACGTCGGCGCCTTTGAGCGCCTCGGTCATGT
>JAMDDR010000465.1 GCA_023488685.1 Chloroflexota bacterium
ACTACTCGTGGCACACTCGGGCCTCTCTATCGATCTATTTCGTTTTCGTTAGCACGGGCCTCATACTTGCATTTGGCCATTGGTTCTATGATGACCCGTTCATCACCTTTCGCTATGCACAAAACCTGGCACAGGGGCAGGGGTTCGTTTATAACGCCGGCATACGCGTGCTCGGCACAACCACACCGCTGTTCGCCCTGTTTCTCGCTGGAATAGCTAAGTATTGGAACAATCTGCCCTACGCGGCCAACGTTATTGGTGCAGCAAGTCTATCCGCCGGCGCGTTGCTTCTGTGGGATATTAACCGTCAACTGAAGTCCCCTTTGCCTGTGGGATTAGCCGTCTTATCCTTCTACCCTCTCTCCACAATTTTGTTGAGGTCGCTGGGTTCAGAGATGCCACTGTACCTGTTGTGTTGTGTGGCATCATTCTCATCCTATACACGCCGGCACTACTCGACAAGTGTTGTGTGTGTTGTGCTAGCATCACTCATACGGGCTGATGGTTTCCTTCTCTTCATGGTTCTAGCCACGCACTTCGTCATCTCCCGTGTCGGTTGGCCATCCGCTCAAAAGTTGCGAACGCTCGCTCGCGATATGCCGTGGCCGGGCATTGTCATCGCATCGGCGCTCGTGTTGGCATGGGTTGTGTTCTCAACCGCTTACTTTGGCTCGCCCATACCAGCAACGCTGTTCGCAAAACAGCAACAAGGCGCGATGCATATCAGCCAGCGATTTGGTCCAGGTGCTGTCGAACTGATTGTGAGGTATTCCGCACATTGGCATTACTGGCTTGCCGCCCTTCTGGCAATTCTAGGCGTCGTGTATGCATTCAAGCGTGCCCACCCCTGGATACCATTGCTAATATGGACAGGCGTTTACTTCATCAGCTATTGTGCACTCGGGGTGAGCGCCTATCCCTGGTACTACGCGCCGTTAGTACCAGGGATAGTCGTGGCGCTAAGTCTGGGCGTTGGCTGCAGCGTCGAGAGACCCCGGGATATGTGCAGGTCTGCAAGGAAACAACTGCTTGCCGTTGCAGCATCTGTGTGCTTGCTGTTCGTATTGACCGTTGGGCAGGTGACTCACGTCTCGCGGATGCGCCCGGACACCCGGTTCCCCATCTACCAGGCCATCGGCCAATGGCTGCACGACAACACTGACTCGCGAGCGACGATTGGCACATTGGAGGTCGGCATTATCGGTTATTACGCACAACGCACGATGATCGATTTTGCGGGTTTGATCGAACCTGAAGTGGCGATGCAGTTGGCCCCCGATGCGACTTATGATGATGCGGCACGGTGGGCGATCGCGCGATATCAGCCTGATTACCTGGTGCTGTGGTCCGGCAATGCCGCCGAGGCGTATGGCGCCCAGCATTGCACGCCGATACAGGATTTTATGGGGCGCACCTATGGGTATGCTGGTGACTTCACGATATACCGCTGCAATCATGATGTACCCAACCCACAAGATCAAGCAGGCTACAAGAGCACGGATGAATGAACAGACCAGATGGGTGCATTTCTGTTTTTGGGGGATATGCCGAAAGGCACCTTGCGAAGCATCTGTAGACAGGGCTGTGACAGGTGACGATTGGCACCGGCATTACCGTGCGATGTGACAAGTGACAACTGACAACTGGCACCAGCATTATTGTGCGATGTGACAAGTGACAACTGGCGCCAGCGCTGCTTGGCGCCGTAACATGTGTTAGCACGATAGTGCTGGCGCGAGGGCGATTGTCCGTGGTGGTTGTTTTTTAGCATTGATCCGGTGGTAGCGTTAGGTTGTGTATAGAACAAATGTTCTTTTTCTGGGACAAGTGTAGTTACTTTTTGGTGATTTGTCAAGGTGCACACAGAGGCACCAGCAATTCTCAATCTAAAAAAGGGAGCCGAACCCAATGGCCAAGGATATGCTAACGTAGGGGAATCAAACATAGAGGAGGCATATCCAAAGCTAGGCCATTGCGATTAGGCGCAGTCGTGGCAGCATTCCGTGAACGTTGGCAATCCTTACCAGACAGCCGTAAGCCCAACAACAACACGCAATACAGGGTCGGCGATGCGGCGCTGAGTGCATTTGCGGTGTTTTTCATGCAGTCTGCCTCCTTTCTGGCGTATCAGCGTGACATGAACCAGCGCAAAGGGAATTGCAATGCACGCACCTTGTTCAAGATGGGGCAGATCCCCAGTGATAACCAGACGCGGAATCTGCTGGACCCGATCGCGCCACACCATTTCGAGAGTGAGTTCGAGTGGGTGCACCAGGGGTTGAAAGAGAGCGGCCTTCTGGAAGGGTTTCGCGATTATGGCAATACGTTCTTGATTGCGCTCGATGGATTGACGTACTTTTCGTCTGACACGATCAAGTGCCCTCATTGCCTGACACGACAAGACAGCAGTGGGACGACGCATTACTCTCACAGTGCGATCACGCCCGTGATCGTGAAGCCAGACAGTCCGCATGTGTTGCCGTTGATGGCGGAATTCATCGCGCCACAAGATGGGCACGAGAAGCAGGATTGCGAACGGGCTGCGGCGAAACGCTGGCTGGCCAGCCATAGTCAGCGCTTCCCCGCGCACAGTGTGACCTATCTGGGGGATGATTTGTACGCCAATCATCCCTTGTGTGAGGCGATAGCGCACACCTATGAGCAGTATTTTGTGTGCGTGGCCAAGCCCGAATCGCATCCCGTCCTGTATGACTGGCTGGCGATGTTGGAGAAGGCCGGCGCCGTTGAGGGCCTGCAAGAGCGCCGGTGGAACGGCAAGTTTGCTGAAGTGTGGGCCTATCGCTGGGCCCAGGATGTGCCACTGCGGGCAGGTGAAGAGGCGCTCCGGGTGAACTGGTTGGAATTGGTCATCACGCGCGAAGACACGGGGGAATCGCTCTATCACAACACGTGGGTGACCAATCATCTTGTCACGGCAGCTTGTGTGGCTGCCCTCGCCAAAGTGGGGCGCGCCCGGTGGAAGATCGAAAATGAAAGCAACAATACGTTGAAGCGCAATGGCTACCACCTGGAACACAACTTCGGACACGGTCAGATGCATCTATCTACCGTGCTGTTCACGCTCAATCTGTTGGCGTTTCTGGTTCATACCGCTCAACACCTGGTGAATGAACCTTATCGCCTGTTGCGGGCAACGTTATCCGTTCGGCGCACCTTCTTCAATGACTTACGAGCATTAACCCGCTATATGCTCTTTGACTCATGGGATGCGCTCTTCCGCTTTATGCTGGAGGGCCTCGAAGTCCCTATCCCGCCCGGCCTGTTTTTCTCAGATTGAGAATCGCTGCAGAGGCACAGAGAGTGTTACGGTATGCCGTGGCTGCGCAGCCATGGTAGCATCAACCCGTTTGAGCATATGTCACACCAGTGCTGGCCATACCTACGGGAGGTTCATAACCCATGCCCCAAACCGGGGTCATTCAATTCCAACGCTCGAAGTATTTGACCAGGAACCCGATTTCTCAGCGGCTGATCGCTGGGTTTCGGGTCGCTTTGACGTCGCTGATTCATACGTTGGATTTGCAGAGCCAGGTGCATACTCTGATCGAGTTTGGGTGCGGCGAGGGCGTTTCCACGTCCTGGATCGCACAAGCGCTCCCCCATGCCTCTGCTGCGGGATTTGATATTCATCGGCCTTCTGTGTCCATAGCCGCCGCATTGTGGCCGGGTACTGTGTATGCGGTGGGTGACGTCACGCAAGCTCCATTTCAATCCGAATGCGTGGACCTGGCCCTCATCCTGGAGGTGATGGAGCATGTGCACGATCCGTTGGCGGCATTGCGCCAGGTGAAGCGAGTGTCACGCCAGTGGTGTATTTTGAGTGTGCCACGCGAACCGCTGTGGCGCATTCTAAACATGGCGCGTGGTGCCTATCATCGTTCCTGGGGCAACACACCCGGCCATGTCAACCATTGGTCGAGGCGCAGTTTTATCCATTTCCTATCCCAGGAACTTGAGGTGGTTCGAGTGGCTTCGCCATTGCCCTGGACGATCGCTGCCTGTCGCGTGAGATAATGGCCGTGGTTATGCAACAGCTTACGTTGATTAACACGTTGTCCCTCTCTAGAGTCCAAAGCCGCTGGCGTGACCTTCCATGGCACATCGCGGCGTTGCTCATCCCCCTCATTCTTGCCCTGTTGGTCACATGGCCGGTGGCTCTAAACATCGGTGAACGTATCCCTGGCTGGGAAGGGGACAACATCGGATATGTATGGGTCATCTACTGGTTAAAACAGGTGTTGGTTCATGGCGGTTCCATCTTCTGGGATCCTCTGGCGTATTACCCCCTCGGTTTTAACAATGCGACCAATGAGGTGACACCTGCCAATACGTTCCTCGCCTTGCCCGTGGCGTTGCTGTTCGGTCCCGTGGTGGCCTACAACGTCGTGTTACTGCTGTCGTTTGTGCTGACCTCCTATGCCACATTTCTTTGGATCAAGACCCTAACGCATCATAATGCGATTGCCCTGGCCATTGGCATTGCCAGCGCTTTCCTGCCGTACCGTCTTGCACATCTGCCCGGCCACCTGCCGCAGATGGCCATGCAATGGATCCCGCTGTGCTTTTACGGAGTCGAGTGCTATCTGACCAAAGGTCGAACGCGTTGGGCGCTGGTGATAGGCGCCTTCTTCGCGCTGACGGCTTTGTCGTCCTGGTACTATCTGGTCTTCATTGTGTTTGCACTGCCGGTCTACTTTTTGCTGCGCGCTCCGCATGGTCGGCGGTGGTTGGGGCGATGGGGGTTCTGGCGCGACATGGCGTTGGCAGCGACACTGGCGGCGGCGGCGATTTTGCCGTTTGCTGTCCCCGCCATTTTGGCGCAACAACGTTCAGACATGCACCGGGATATCAATGAAATTAATCTGTACGCCATCAATCCTCTCGAGTTTATGACGCTGAGCACACGTCATCCGGTGTGGGGCGAGTTTGCTGCTCAACGCATCCCGATAGCGCAAAAGCAGAATATTGTGGAGCGCATCGTCATGCCCGGCTATCTGTTCTCAGCGCTCGCACTCGTGGGCATCGTTTTCAATCGTCGCCGGCGTATCGTAAGAACGCTCGTTGGGCTGGGTTTGGTGGGGACCGTGTGTGCCATGGGACCTGTCCTGGTCGACATAAAGGGTGTGCCGGTGCGTGTCCCAATCACGCAAGAGATCGCACAGTGGCTGCAGGAACGTGGGTTTTTTGGCATTGCAACGCAGTGGCTCGGCTCGGATCTCGCCGGGCAGATGCAGGCCGAACATTTCGTCGTCGTCCCCCTCCCGTATGTTTTGCTGTACCGGCTACCGGTTGTCGCTTCGATTCGGGCCGTCGGGCGCTATGCTGTATTGATGAACCTGGCCGTTTGTGGATTGGCAGCCTTGGGGATTGATGCACTGGTGCGGCGCCGTCGCTCACGGCATTGGTCAACTACCGGACGCTTTGGGCTATCGCTGGCAGTGATGCTGGTTGGCATATGGGCCGTGTTTGAGTTCTGGCAGGTTCCGTATGACGCTGTATGGCTGAAACCTCGTCCGGTGGATGAGTGGTTGGCAGCACAACCCCGTGGCACTGTTATAGAGTTGCCCCCCGGTCATTCTGAACGCGGGCTAAGCCTTTTCCAGCGCATTACGCACCAACAGCCTGTGGTATTGGGGTTGGCGGGCTCGTTCCCACCGCCAGCACACGCTGAACGCTTGAAGGCCCTCAATCATCTGACCGACCCGGACACAGTGGCGCAGCTTTGCTTGTGGAGCACCCGCTACGTGCTGCTCGACGCAAGTCGAAACAAGGTGGATGTCGTTGCTAAGTGGAAGGCAAAACTTGAGGCGATCCCACAACTGCGTTACGACCGGCAGATCGGCGACGTGTTGGTTTACCTGGCTATGGGGTGTGACTTAACTGCGCTCCGATGAGGACCCTTTCTTTGCTCATGCGCAATGCACACACCCCTTTCAAACTTGACTTCAGAACCTCGATTGGCTAATATTGCATGGCATTTGGAACTATCTGGGGTGGGCGAGAACCTGCGTAGCGCCGGCTTGCGTAATAGCCAGCAATCTCACCCGAATGACGAGTAAAGATGACTTCTTCCACAGGCACATCTGCAAGACCGGTCCTCAGCACGATCAGCGGGCTGGAACCGATTTCAGAAATCTCACTCCGGACGAATTTCTTTTGGACGCTTGCCGGGAATGTGATCTATGCGGGTAGCCAGTGGGGAATACTGGTGGTGCTCTCGAAGCTGGGCACACCCGAAATGGTGGGGCAGTTTGCGCTTGGCCTGGCCATCGCAAACCCGATTGTCTTTTTCGCAAACCTGGAGCTCAGGGCGGTGCAGGCAACGGATGCCAGGCACGAGTATCCCTTCCGCGATTACCTGGGGTTACGGCTCCTCACCACGCTGGTTGCGCTGCTCGTCATCGCCGGCATCAGTGTCGCGGGCGGATATCGCCGCGAGACCACCGCCCTCATCATGGCCATTGGTTTGGCCAAATCCATAGAGACGTTCAGCGACATCCTGTATGGGTTGATGCAGCAACACGAAAAGATGGGTCTCATTGCCAGATCGATGATGCTCAAGGGGCCACTATCGTTGATCGCTTTGACGATCGGCGTCTATCTGACCGGAAGTGTGGTGGGAGCCGCCGCGGGGTTGGCGCTGGCCTGGACGGTGCTCCTGGTCATTTATGACATCCGGAACACAAGGCTTCTGCTGAAGACATATCCGCAACCGACAAACCAAGAAAGCCGGGCTGAAAGGCTGCGCCCACGATCGAGACTGGCTGACTTGCGGAAACTGGCGTTATTTGCGCTCCCATTGGGTTTTGCGGCGATGCTTATTGCACTCAACACAGGGTTACCGCGCTACTTCATCGAGCGGGTCCTGGGTGAGCGAGAACTGGGTTTCTATGCAGCGATGGCCTACTTGATGACGGCAGGGACCACAGTCATTGCCGCGCTCGGCCAATCAGCCAGCCCGCGTCTGGCGAAATACTACGCGGCAGAGAATCACGTGGCCTTCCGTAACCTGCTGTTAAAGCTGGTTGGGTTTGGTGTCTTACTGGGTGTGGCCGGAATCCTCGCCGCACTCGCCGGCGGACGAGAAATCCTGACGATTCTCTATCGGCCCGAGTACGCCACGCAAACAGATACGTTCGTATGGTTGATGGTCGCCGCTGGCGTCACCTATGTAGCCGCGTGCCTGGGCTATGGGTTGACGGCCCTACGTTTGATTAAAATCCAGCCTTTCATTTTTGCGGGCACGGCACTGCTCCTGCTCGTATTGTGCGCCGTGCTGATCCCACGGCATGGGACCCTCGGCGCTGCATGGGCAACCGGAATCGCAGTGTGTGTCCAGGCGGTTGTTTCCTATCTGGTCATTCGCAGACGAAGCTGCTAAGACACACATCCTAAAGGTTCTACAAGCAGATGGGGACCTTGCGCTTGTAAAACGATTTGTTTAACGGCATATACAATGTCGAATAGGCGGCGCATAGGTGAAGGTTGATCACCCAACGTGCTGGTTTTCGACGATTGCCTTATAACCAGGCGCCCAAAAGCGATGTAGCCAATCTGCTGATGTGGAGGCGGTGATAGAATCCACCGCGTATTCCCTGGCGGGTTGGGCGCAACATTGCGTACACAATACACCAGTTACAGGAAGAGATGCATGAATAATGACGCCGAAATGGGCGATGATGCCGAAATAGAGATCGACCTGCGCCGGTATCTTGAGATCCCCTTACGCTACTGGCAGTGGATCGCCGGTGCGACCGTGATCGTCGCACTGGCTGCTTTCATATGGAGTTCCCTTCAGCCATCCACTTACGAAGCTGTCGCGCTGGTCGCCATCACGAAGCCGCAGTACACACTCAACTTTGATCCCCGCTTTACAACCGTGGTGGATACGGGGCAAGCCTACAAGGCCTACCCGGAACTCGCCAAGAGCGATGACATGGTGCAAAGCGTATTCGCGCAACTGGACCCGCGACCTAAGTTCATTGGGACCCCGGGCGACCTGAACGACGTGTTGAAAGCAGAATCGGGAACCGATCCCAGCATCGTCCGGCTCAAGGCACAGGCGCAGGACTCAGCCGAGGCTGCGAATATTGCAAATATTTGGGCCGAAACCCTCATCACGCGCGCCAATAAGATCTACGGCACCCAGGATGATATCCAGGTGGAGTCCTTCGAAGCGCAGGCGGCAAATGCCGAGAAGGAACTACAGGCTGACGAACAGGCCCTCATCGATTATCAAGCCCACGATCAATCCTTGATCTTGCAGAATCAGTTGGACGCCATCCTGCAGAAGCAAGTCGACTACCTGGACAACCAGCGTAGCATCACGTTGCTGTTGCAAGACATCGCCGGGTTACGTGAACAATTGAGCCAGCAACCGGCTGCCAATCCTGCCGGGCTGGCTGACCGTCTGAGCGCGCTGTTCTTACAGATCAAAGCCTACAAAATCGAAGACTCCGTGCCGATTCAGCTCCAATTCAGCAACCCGGATACGGTTGCATCTGCCAGTGTGGGAGAGCAGATCGCGTTCCTGGATGGTCTCAGCAATAGCATGAAGGCACAGCTTGCCGATATGGATGGGCGCCTGAAGGAGCTGGAGCCGCAAATCCTGACCTTGCAACAGCAATTGCAGCAGATTGAGGCCGAGAAGGATCGCCTCACGCGCGCGCGCGATGTGGCGCGCGAGACCTATATGACACTGGCGCAGAAGGTGGCGGAGACGCGCATCGCGGTGCAGAACACCAAAGGCGAGGTCCAACTGGCCAGCCAGGCGGTCGCGCCGGAAACGCCGATAAGCTCGCGCAAAGCGGTGAATACAGTACTTGGTGGAGTGGCTGGATTGATCCTGAGCGTGAT
>JAMDDR010000204.1 GCA_023488685.1 Chloroflexota bacterium
ATGGTCAGGGCTAAGCGGGCGGACCGGTAATAGGTTAACAGTTGTAAGCACTTGCGCAACATGGCACAGCTCCTTCTGTGGTTTGAAGTGGTGGACCGGGCTCACGCGGGAGGGTGAGGGTTTGCCTGCCACACCTTTGATGATGCAGGATGGGCGGATTTCGAGTGCTCATGTAACACTGTTGATGTCGAGAAGTTACGGGTTGTGGGGTGTTGTAATCGGCCAAACCTCAGCGGACTGGGGCATGTCCCCGACCGCGTTGTCGCCAAGAAGACGCCCCCGAGACGGTGGCTTGGAGCAGAAGGAGAGAGACGGGGACTCGGAACTGCGAGCCGCCGCACTCGGCGCTGAATCCGTTGCCAGTCTGGCGCTTACCACATGCCGACGATTGGCGTGCTGGCTGCGCTGGCGAACTCGTGGATTCTGCGCTTGTGCCCGGCGGCGATGTCATCCGGAAGTTGGTCGAGCGCAAAGAAGGCGCATGTCTCGATTTCTCGATCATGCTTGCCGGTCAGTGTGAAATCCTGGCAGGTGAAAACCACCACGTGGTCGCTCTTGTTGTCGAAGAAGTTGGTGAACACCCCGTGCAGTCGCAGTACGCCCATGCGCGCGCCGATCTCCTCTGCGGCCTCGCGCCGCGCGGCCTGTTCCAGGGTTTCTCCGCGCTTGACCCCGCCGCCGGCCAGGAACCAGTAGGGCTGATAGGTGTGCCTGACCAACAACACGCGTTGCTCCTTCACCAACAGGAGCCTGACGCCCAAGGTGACCGGCCGGGTGATGCGCCAGCGCAATCGGTTTGCTGTGTACAGTAATTTTGGAATGAGTCTCATGATGCGCTGTATAAAGTGCCTTGTATCCAGAAGCTACATAACCTGCGTCGTCAGAGCGGCAATCTCATCGGCAATCGCCGCCTCCGTTGCAGCAGGCAGTGCCGCAGCGTGTAACGCGTGCTCCTCAATCTGAGCAATTTCAGACAGAGTCAACCCCAACTTCTCTACCAAGAGCGACAGCTCACTGCTTAGACTGCAACCGAAGATAGCCGGATCGTCCGTATTGACCGTAACGCTGACACCCTGCCGGAACAGCAGTTGCAGAGGATGCGCTTCGATTGATTCGACTACTCTGAGTTTCAGATTGGAAGTTGGGCACATATCAAGTGTCACCCCTTCGGCGACGAGCCTTTTCATCAGTGTCTCGTCGCGTGCAGCAGTCACACCGTGCCCTATACGTTTGACACGAAGGTGATCGAGAGCATCCGTCACTGACTGCGGGCCAACCAACTCACCAGCATGGGCTTTGGTGCGAAGACCACGCGAACGTGCAAGTGCATAAAAGTCGACGAAGGGAAATACTTCACCTTTCCGCTCGTCTCCATATAGATCCACCCCATCCAATTCCGACGTATCGAGGATGGCTTGAATCAGATGATCATCCAAGACTTCAGGCACATTACGCGCAAGCCCGGCAAAAACAGCCACCGACAAATTGGTTGGAGCGGCGCCTTTGATCGCCCCCACTATTCCTGGAAGCTGAAATCCTTGATGGAGGGCATAACGTGGCGTAAATGAGATCTCGACGTGGCGCACGTTTTGATCTGCCAACCCGGCGAAAATCAAACGAGCAGAACGATGATATCGCTCAACACTGGTTAAGACCGGTCTGTAACAGATACGTACTGCATCTGTGAAATCGCTGGCGAAATCATCGAACACGAAACCATCACACCACCACGGCGGTGTCGCCGGTAAGGGGACATCGCTACACCGTCGTACCAACTCCCAGGGGATTGCCCCTTCAAGGTGCAAGTGGAGTTCAACCTTTGGCAGCGCTTGGATGAAAACGTCGGGCCTCATTGCAGTTTGATCCATCGTTAAACCAAGGGTTCTTGTCCCTGCAACACGCGAATCGTGTTTTCGACGAGGACCAGGTCGCACTCTTTGGTCGATCCACCCAGGTGTGGCGCCAGGACGACATTGTCCAGTGTCAGCAGTGGATTACCTGGTTTGATGGGTTCGTCGACCAGCACGTCCAGGCCGGCGGCGGCGATCCAACGCTCCTGCAACGCGCGACAGAGCATCGGTTCGTCGATGATGGCGCCCCGCGCCGTATTCACCAGGATGGCATCTTTCTTCATCAATCGTAACTGCTTCTCGCCGATCATTCCGCGGGTGGCGTCGTTCAAGGGTACGAGGATGGACACGATATCGGATTCCGCCAGGAGCGGTTCAAGTGCCCGGTATTCGACGTGCAGTTCGCGTTCCAGGTTCGGCTTGCGGGCGATGTCGTAGTACAGAACGCGCATGTCGAAGCCCTGGACGCGCCGCGCCAGGATGGCCCCAATCTGGCCGAGGCCGATGATCCCGAGTGTTTTGCCAAAGATGTCGTGGCCCGAGAACCGCACTTTCAAATCTGTCTGGCCCCACAACCCAGCCTTAATAGCGGTGTGAGCCTGTGGCAGCATCCGGGCGGCGGCGAACACCAAGGCCAGCGTCATATCCGCCACGGTTGCCCACAACGATGGAACCAGTGTGACGCCTATGCTGTGTTCTTGTGCGGCGCGCCTGATCTCTGCTGAACAGGCGTGACACGCGATTACCTTCAGCCTGCGCGCTGCCCTGATGGTCTCGGGGGTGACTTGAGGGGAATAGACGATCAGCCCATCGTAGTCACCGGCAGTCTGAGCGATCCCCGGCGCATGCCACAGCAATACGTCGACGTCGGCTACCTGTTCCAGGCGCGCCAAGGCATCCGGGTGCATCGATATACACACGAGCACTCTTGGTTTGGGAGTCATACCAGTGCCCAACGCACTGCGTCACGGGTGGTCTCGCCGCGAGGCGATTGAAACGTGCCCAGCCCCAGGCTGGGCATCTTGACACCGTTGTTCAACGTGACCGTGCTTGTGAGTGACAGGCTCATGATGATTCTCCTGTGTGTTGTGTATGGGTTGTATCATAGCGCTTTCACGTGTACTTCCACGTTGAGCGTTTCCTTCGCATTGCCCTTATAGACACCGCGCGTCGGGGGAACGTCGGCGTAGTCGCGCCCGATGGCCAGGCGCACGTAGCATTCGGTCTGTTCGCGGTTGTGGGTGGGGTCCAGCGACAACCAGCCATGTGCACTGGTGAACACGTCGACCCAGGCATGTGATGCGCTGTTGCGCCCTTCCAATGCCGGGTCGTACAGGTACCCGCTGACGTAGCGCGCCGGGATGCCCTGGCAGCGGCAGGCTGCGATCAGCACGTGGGAAAAATCCTGGCAGCATCGACGTCGATCATTTCGCGGCGGAAGTGTTTGGCGCCGAAGACCAGTGCCGCCGGGATGCGTTTGTCCCTGACGATGCGCTGTTGGTGGTATACGTCGTGCAGGAACAGATTCAGCGTTGTCACCCGCTGTGTCAAGCCGCGCGACAGGTGGTCCCACTCGGCGTGCGAGATGATGCGCGGGATCAGATCGAAGGGGAAGATGCGCTCGATGCCTTCCTGTTGCCCGTACACCGTGAAGGTGATGCCCTGGTACAGGAACGAAATGTCGGCAGCGCGCCGCCGCTCGTTATAGGTATCGGCTGTCAGCGTCGACAGATGATCGAACAAGACCTTGTAATGAGGGCGCGGCATGCCAGGCGCCTCGAACATCTCGTCGAAGAAGGTGCCGACGTCGTAATCAGCCGTGACGATTGGCTGATCGATTGCCTGGGTCAGTGCTTCTACTGTCATGGGTATGGTTTGGAAATACAAAAAACCCCCGCGGGTCACAACCTGCGGGGGTCTGGGTACTTGGGGATAGTATACCCTGTACCGAGTACCGAGTGCATAGACGCGGTTGTCAGGCGTTTTGACAACTGACAACTGACAACAGATGTCAGGGGGTTTTGACAACTGACAACCGGCGGTTGTCAGTTCCGAGTACGGAGTACCGAGTACTCAGTGTTCAGGCGTTCGGCTCGTCTGATGAACTCCCTCTGTCGCACTCCACTCTGCTCTCAGCCCCCGTATCGGGGGCGTCTTCTTGGCCACAACGCGGTCGGGGACATGTTGCCACGTCCCAGCCCCGAGTGTTCAGCCTGCATCTGAGGATGCAGACTGAACCAGCCGGGCGCTCTCGGGACGGGGGTTGGGAGCATAAAGGGTTGGCGCAAAGGCACGAGCAGCGCTCATGCTTTGGTCGGATTCCTTGTGGGCAGTATGCGCCTATAGTGGGTGTGGATACCCTATTTGTGAGGCAGCATCATGCGAATTCTCGTGTTCGGCGCGGGCGTGATCGGAACGATCTATGGATACTTGCTGGCCCAGGCGGGCAATGACGTCATCCACTATGTGCGTCCAGGGAAGAAAGCCCGCCTTGATCAGGGAATCCGTCTGAGACTGCTCGACGGGCGCGCCAAACCCCCGAAAACGGAAACGGCCTGCTACAAGCTGAAGACCGTCGAAACCCTCTCCCCGAATGACCGTTACGAGCTTTTTATCGTCAGCGTGTGACACTGTCAGCTCGATTCCGTTTTGCCGCTGCTCAAAGACAATATCGGCGCTGCGGATGTGCTGTTCTTCAATGGCAACTGGGATGGCTTGGAAATGGTCGACCAATATCTGGCCCGTTCTCAATATCTGTGGGGGTTCCCGGTCGCCGGTGGCGGATATGACTCGGACAGCCTGAACGCGGCAGTGCTGGACGAGATACGGCTGGGCGAGCTGGACGGACAATCCACGCCGCGCCTGCAACGCATTAAGAACCTGTTTGAGCAGGCTGGTCTGAAAGTCGATATCCAGGCCAACATGCTGCACTGGCTATGGGTGCACTTTGCCATCAACTGTGGGGCGATCGCGGCGGGATCCAAGGCGGGCAGCGCGACGAAACTCTTGAACAGCCCGGCGCGCTTGCACGATGCCATTTTGGCAGGGCGCGAGGCGCTGGCGGTGTGCCAGGCCCGTGGCATCGACGTCAAAGCCTATGACGACGCGAAAGCCTTCTACCAACCCGCCTGGCTGGGTGCGTTCGTGATCTGGCTGATGATGAAAACCAACGAACCCGCCCGCAAAATCATGGAGACGCATACGGCGGTCGACGAGCTACAGCAGATGTATTACGACTTGCTGAAGACCGGCGAGGCGTTGAATGTGCCGATGCCACACTATCTGTCGTTGAAGAGCTTTGTGGACCATGCCCCTGAGCAGTTGGCGGTGAAAGCACAATAAGAGGACAACACGAAAACGTTAATTGTCGGCACTGGCATTATCGGCGTGATCTATGGCTGGGCCTTGTCCGCAGCCGGTGTAGACGTCACCCATTTCGTCCGGAAAGGCAAGCAAGCGCAATTCAAGGATGGCGTGACGCTGGATTTGCTGGACGAACGCAAAGGACATCCGCAGAAGAACATCGCCAGGTATGCGCTCAAGTGCGTTGAGGCTGTTACTCCCTCGGATGGGTACGAACTGATCATCGTGCCCACCAACGCGCAACAGACCGAAGATGCTTTGAAGATGCTTGTCCCCGTTTCGGGCCAGGCTACCTTCCTCATTTTCTCGAGCAACTGGGATGGTGTGGCGTTCATCGACCAACTCCTGCCGCGCGACCGGTACCTGATGGGGTATCCTGACGGTGGCGGCACGATCCGGGAGGGCGTCTACTGGACCAACCTGGGAGGTGAGGTGCACCTGGGCGAAGTGGATGGCCAGCCGGCTGCAAAGCTTGAAAAGGTCAAGGCGCTCTTTGCGCGAGCAGATATCAAGCCTGACGTGCAAGGGAATATCCTGCACTGGCTATGGGTGCACAACGCCGGCGTCATTGGTTTTGCGGCGGGTTTCGCCAAGCGCCGCGACATGCAAGCGTATCTCAAGGACGGGGCGTTGTTGCGCGAGTGCATTCTATCCACCAAGGAACTGTACGAGCTATGTCGCTTGCGAGGGGTGGACCTGAAGCAGTATCCCGAGGTCGGCTACATGAATTTGCCGGTGTGGCTGGTGATGCTGTTGCTGCGCTGGAACTTCCGTCGCAATGAAAGCATGCAGCGCTTTACCGCCCATGCCGCCAGCCAGGGCAGCTTGCAGGAGACGAAGGCGCACTATGTCAGCATGATGAAGACGGCCAGTGAGTTAGGGTTTGACATGCCGCACACCCAGGCCCTTGGCACCTATCTACAAGACGTATAACCGCTTGTGGCTGAATGCATCGGTGCTGAGTGAACTCGCTCATGAACCGCTTCTGGCAAAACGGCTAAGGCACAGGCACTTTATCTACAAGCTGTAAGCCGGCCAGGATCAGTGGCAGTACCTGCTTGACAAACTCTCTGGCCGGCTCCCGTCGCTCCTGTTGACTCCATTGCAACACCGCCCCGTAGATGGCCCAACTGGTGACCATGGCCGCCTGTTCCGGGGTGGGGCGGTGAGATGATTTGGCTGATGATGGCTTTGCCAGCCAGGCGCGTAGAACCTCGTATAGCTCGGTCTTGATCTGCTTCTCCATCAATGGCTCAAACTGCGTGTGGGGGAGCGGACACCGGCGGCTCATCTCAGCCAGAAACTCACACACGGTCAGGATGAGCCGCGTCAGGCTCTCCGTGCTGAATGGAGCATCTTCCGGCACCTGGCTGCGTAACTGCTGCCTGATCATCTCGCGGATGGTGTGCTCCAACAGCGCATATTTGTCTTCGAAGTGAGCATAAAAGGTCACACGGTTGACCGTGGCTCGCTCGGCGATGTCCTGCACAGTGATGGACTGAAAACTCTTCTCTTTCATCAGGTCCATCAGCGCCTGCTGCAGCAACTGGCGGGTGCGCTTGATTCTAGGATCCACTTTCTTCTCTTCTTGTTCAAGCAACATTTGTAAGTCCTTGTCGCTTAGGCGACAAAAGCGCGCTTTTGTCGGTTGACACCCCTGGAAACAAAGCTAACATGCGAATGATATACGACATCTGTAGTTTTAGCAACAAGTGTTTCTTGGAAATGGGAGAGCTGAAAGGAGATCGGGATGAACGTTGTACTATGGGTCTTACAGGTATTGGTGGGATTGGCGTTCGTGGCTGCTGGGGTGAATCATGGCTTTCGCATCGATCAAATAAAGGCTCAAATGAAGTGGGTTAACGCATTGCCGCGAGGATTGGTGACTTTTATCGGCATTTGTGAGCTACTCGGTGGGATCGGATTGATTCTGCCTGCACTGACGGGAGTTCTGCCGTGGCTGACGCCCTTAGCGGCAGCAGGGCTTGCCCTCATTATGCTTCTGGCGGCAGGGTTCCACCTCACGCGTCGCGAGTATCCCGCCATCGTATTCAATCTTGTTCTGATGATCCTGGCGGCGTTTGTGGCCTATGGACGTTTCGTCATTGCGCCGCTCTAGCAGACTATCATAGTCAAACGATGCGGCGCATGGCTGGGGGTGCGCATCTGAGGGGAAGTCCAAATGTCAACTGCAGGACAAATGACTGATTCAGGGTCGGGCCAGGATGGCGGACAGACGCCGGACGGCGGTGCGGAAATCGGCGAAGTCTGCATCGCCAACATCAGCCCATACGAACGGCGCAAGCGGCTGGTAAGCGGCGTGATTCTGTTCGTCACCGGCTTTGTCATTTTAGGGGCACTCATGGCGGCCGGCGTGAATCGTTGGTGGCGGCTGCCGCTCCTGCTCCTGTTCTGGAGTGCGGCGTCGGGTGTTTTTCAGTGGCTGGATAAGACCTGAATAGGACTCGCTGCGCGAGGTTCGCGCAAACTGGGTGATAACGAAGAGAAAATAGAGGACGTGACTGAGCTGGCGCAGGTGCGCCGGCAGGCGCGCCGGGTGCAGATCAAAGCGTTCCTGGTGGCCATGCTATTAACACTGCTTGCGCTGGCGCTGCCGACGCTGTCATGACGGAATCCATCCATCATGGGCACCCTCCCGCAGGTATGCGTACACCTGCGGGAGGGTCTGGTTCTGAAGAGGTAAACATGAATCTCATTGTCTTTGGCGCAACCGGTGGCACGGGTAAACAACTTGTCGAACAGGCGCTGGCGGCAGGCAACCAGGTCGTCGCGTTCGTGCGCAATCCGTCGAAGCTCACGACGAGACATGAACACTTGACGATCGTGCAAGGCGATCTGGCAGACCAGGCGGCTGTCGAGCGCGCGATCAAAGGTGCGGATGCCGTCATCAGCACATTGGGCCCGCGCGGTGACTCCAGCAACAAACCAATCACGCGTGGGACGCAAAACATCCTTGCGGCGATGAGAAAGCATGGTGTGCGCCGATTCGTCCTTTGCGCAACCCCAAGTGCCAGTGATCCGAACGACGGCCCCGATTTCAAGTTCAAGGCGATGGTTACCCTCGTCAAGCTCACCATGCGCCCAGCATACGAAGAAATTGTCAATGTTGCGGCGGTCGTGCGCGCATCCGACTGCGATTGGACGATCGTACGCGTGCCGTTGCTCACGGATGATCCAAAATCGGGTCACGTCAAAGTGGGTTATTTGGGCAAGGGTGTGATCGGGACACGCCTCGCGCGCGCCGATATGGCTGATTTTATGCTCAGGCAGGTGCAGGATACGACATATGTACGGCAAGCACCTGCGATAAGCAATTAATGTAACAGATGGGAGCGGACTGCAACACCCAGCCAGGTCTCAGCGTGCTGGGAATGTCCCCGACCGCGTTGTCGCCAAGAAGACGCCCCCGAGGACGGGAGCTTGGAGCAAAAGGAGAGAGACAGTGCCGCTTGCCATTGACGATGGTTGAGCAATGGATCTGTCCACCGCACTGGTGTTCGCGGTTTATCCGCTCACATATACGCTCGTTTCGATGAATTTCGGTTGTTAAATCAAGGGCATGGAAACCGCCCTGATACACGAACGAATAGATGACATACCGTTGTTGATTGCGACGAT
>JAMDDR010000359.1 GCA_023488685.1 Chloroflexota bacterium
GTGTCATCGACTTGATGACCATGCGCTCCTGCCTGCCCTTTGCAGGGTTGTAGGCCATGTCACCCTGGGTGATGTGGCCCGAATACACGCGGAAAAATGCCATCTTGCCCATGCCCGTCGGGTCATTGATCACCTTGAAGACCAGCGCCGAGAAGGGTTCTTTCGGGTCGGGATGGCGTACCACTTCCTCACCAGTCTTGGGATTCGTGCCTGTCACAGCGGGGACGTCGAGTGGAGAAGGAAGATAATCGACAACCGCATCCAGGATCAACTGCACGCCTTTGTTCTTGAGTGCGGAGCCACAAAATACGGGGAAATACGCGCGTGAAACGGTGCCTTTACGGATGGCGGCTTTCAACTCGTCGACAGTGGGCATCTCACCCGCGAGGTACTTCTCAAGCAATGCATCGTCAGCCTCGGAAGCCGTCTCGATCATCTGCTCGCGTGCCTTATTGGCTGCTTCGAGGTGCTCGGCCGGAATATCCGCTTCGTTAACGATCTCGCCTTTTTCACCGCTAAACGTGAAGTAGCGCATGGTCATCAAGTCGATGACACCAGCGAAGTTCGATTCGATGCCGACCGGCAGGTTCATGACCAGCGGTTTGGCCGCGAGCCGATCGACGATCATGTCGACCGTCCGTTCAAGGCTCGCGCCGATGCGGTCCATCTTGTTGACAAAGCAAATGCGCGGCACGCCGAACTTATCGGCCTGACGCCACACGGTCTCAGACTGTGGCTCCACGCCGGCCACTGCGTCAAACACCACCACACCACCGTCGAGCACACGCAAGCTACGCTGGACCTCGACTGTGAAGTCGATATGGCCGGGCGTGTCAATCAGGTTGATCTGAATGTCACGCCAGTAGCATGTCGTCGCCGCCGCAGTGATGGTGATGCCGCGTTCCTGCTCCTGCACCATGTAATCCATGGTTGCAGCACCCTCATGCACCTCGCCAATTTTGTAGGTGCGTCCGGTGTAATAGAGGATGCGTTCAGACGTGGTGGTCTTGCCCGCATCGATGTGCGCAATAACACCTATATTGCGTAACTTGCTAATCGGATATTCTTTCGGCATCGCTTCTCAGAACCCAGAGCTCAGAACCCAGACCAAAACACCAAAACACACAGCAATGTTCCGTGATCTGCGCTCCGTGCTCTCACCTACCAGCGGAAGTGCGCAAACGCGCGGTTCGCCTCCGCCATCTTGTGAGTCTCCTCACGTTTCTTCACTGCAGCACCGTTATTTCCCGCTGCGTCCAACAACTCAGCCGCCAATTTTTCAGCCATCGACTTGCCCGAGCGTCTGCGGGCCTCACCAATCAACCAGCGCATCGCCAGGCTCTCCTGGCGGAAGGGGTTTACCTCCACCGGCACCTGCAAGGTTGCGCCACCCACGCGTCGTGGCTTGACTTCAATCGCCGGGCGCAGGTTCGCCATGGCATCCTCGAACACCTGGATCGCCGGCTTCTGTGCGCGCTCACCGATGATCTCGAATGCCTGATAGACCACGCGCTGCGCCACGCTCTTCTTGCCGCTGTGCATCATTCGGTTGATCAATCGCTGCACGACCTGGCTGTTGTATTTCAAATCCGGATCCGCTTCTCGCCTGGGAGGTCGGTTTCGTCTTGGCATCTCTTTCCTCAATCCTCAGAACACAGACCACAGCGCACAGATGATGTTATCTGTGCGCTGTCTGTTGCGTTCCGACAATTACACCTATTTCTTTCCCTTGCCGTCTGCGCCCTTCTTGGCCCGCTTAACGCCGTACTTCGATCGGCCCTGGCTGCGCTTTTCCACGCCGTCGGCATCCAATGTGCCACGCACGATGTGATAGCGCACACCGGGGAGATCCTTGACGCGGCCGCCACGTACGAGTACCACCGAGTGCTCTTGTAGCTTGTGGCCCTCGCCCGGGATGTAAGCGGTTACTTCGGCGCTGTTGGACAAGCGCACGCGCGCCACCTTGCGCAACGCCGAGTTGGGCTTCTTGGGTGTAACCGTGCGCACCACCGTGCAAACGCCACGCTTCTGCGGCGCGCCTGTGGGTTGAGTCGTGCGCTTTCCACCTTTTAGCGTATTCGTTGTAAATTGCAACTGCGGCGCCTTGCTATATGACGGCTTCGGCTTGCGGCCCTTGCGAACCAACTGGTTAATTGTCGGCATGTTCTCTCTCTTGCAACTTGCAAACTCACTGGGAAATTTACTCGTTCATAGGCGACAGAAGAGGCTACTGTAACAACCAGTAGCCTCTTCTTTAGATTCACTTGTTGCTTAGCGCACCATGCGCCCGCTCAAACAAAAGATGGATGAGCGTTAAGCGTATGGATTATACATATTTGGCTTTGTTTGTCAAAGCCTCATTTAGACGACCATTGGCAGGGCTAAATTATCTCACAACTTTGAAAACCGATCCATGTCTCGTTGAATGCATATTCTTCTAGAACAGATGTACAACACACTAACAGTCTGCTGTATGTGCTGTGGTACGGGGCGAGTCACAACGAGCAAGAGGAACAAACCTGACTGGGACGGAAAAGCGGTTACGTAGCGGGCAAGTGCCCGGCCATCTGCTTGGCATCGTCGAGCGTGCTGCAAATGCTGAACAGCGCGGTAAACCCCACCATATCCAACACATCGCGCACATTCGGCGACAGCGCGCACAACAGGATGTCGCCACCACGCTCCCGCGCCTGTCGCCTGGCTGTCAGAAGTACACGCAAGCCACTGCTGGAAATATAGGTGACCTCACCCATGTCGATCACGATCGCCTTGGCCCCAAGGGAGAAGGCGCGCAGCAAGGCCCGCTCCAGAATACTCACCGTGCTGGCATCCAGTCGACCCGAGACCTGCATGATGGGGATGGGCTTTTGTGCCTTGTCCGTCTGCTCCATCACGGGTGTGAATGTAAGTTCACGTACGTTTAGTGTCGCAATCATAGATGCTTGATCATGGTTAGGCGATTGCCAATCCCTGGAACATTGAATTCGAAACACACATCATCCATGGCCTGGCGCATCAGGTGAATGCCCAGGCCACCGATCTTCACTTCGTCCAACGAAGTACAGGGGGCATACGCCGGCACACGATCCGGGTCGAACGGCGTTCCCTGGTCCACCAGGATGATTGTCAGTTGCCGCTGCGATTCGATCTCTACAGTGAGCCGGATGACGCCCGGAGCGCCTCTATAAGCGTGATCGATGATATTGGAACATGCCTCGTCGACAGCCAACTCAATCCTGTTGACTTGGGCATCTCCAAAACCAACCTCAATCGCCGCAGCCCCGACAAAGGAGGCCAAACGGGCCAACTGATCGTGCTGCGCCGGCACAACTAATTGGCGCGTACTAGTCATCAGAATGAATCCACTGCTTCGACCAGGTCCTCAAACTGCAAAAACAACGTTTGAAACCCAACCAGCGTCAACGTATCCCGGATTCGGTCATTGATTTTGACCAGGACGACGTTTCCCCCACCGTTCTTAGCCGTTTTGAGTGCAGACAGCATCGCGCGCAACCCCGCGCTGCTGATGTAGTCAAGACCGGTGAAATCCAGGACGATTTTTTTGCGGCCACGCTCCAATAATCCCTTTAGCGCATTATCGAATTCAGGTGCCGTTGCGCTATCCACACGACCGTTGACCGAGACGATATCAACATGCTTAAGGGGCTTTACGCTGATTTCCATAGGCAAAGATTTTAGCAGTAATCAAGCACAATATAAAAGCGCATAACGCGTGGTAGTGGTAGGGCAAGCTGACAGCTTGCCCTACCACTACCACGCGGAAGGTTGCCCATTAGCCCCACCCTGTTGCCTTTGTCTGATCAGCCAGGTGCTGACCGCGACACCGATGACAAGCCATAAGAGCATCACAGAATTATGAAAGTCAATATTGAAGAAGTAATGATCGAAGATGCCGCTGATGAGCACGGCGGCAACAGCACCATGCGCGCCGAGCCAGATGGCGCCAAGCGATTCGTCGCGACGCATCACGGGCCACGCGCGTATGGCACTGTAGAAAAACGCCGTCATCGTGACAACGAATGCGCTGACGCCCAACAATCCCATTTGTTGCGCAATCAGCAAATACATATTTGACACGCCGATATACAGATCCACATCCGGCGTGTCTGCAAAGCCCACGCCAAGGAGTGGATAGCGTTCGATCAAACGGATCGCATCCTTGTACTCGCCAAGCCGCATCTGCGTTGCCAGATCACGTAAGGCGAAACCATCGGCAAAATGAGCGACCAGATCGCGCGTCTGCGGCAACACCAGCGTAAAAGCGATCACGATGATAACGAGCACCAGCAAACGGCGGTAACGCACAACACCCATAAAAAGCGCAACGCATAATAGGCCGAGCATGGCGCCGCGTGAAACGGTAAGCACTAACGCCAGGGACATCAATCCGAGCGAGAGCAGGATGACCACGCGCGGCAAAAGCGGTTTCCGAGTGAAAAGCTGCGGCAGTGTCAACACACTGCTGATCATCAGGTATCCGCCGAAGGCATTGAAATCAATCCACAATCCTGTGGCACGCTGCATCAGTGCAGGGTCGTCGCGTATATAACGTAACACTTCCGGTCCGGATGGGTAGCCGAACGGGCTCAAGACCGAGAGCAAACGAATTGCCAGCGCATCGGGCAGCACATAAAACGTAATGCCGATGAGCGCTGCGAGTGCCCCGATCAGGATGAACACGCGCATGGCACGCTCTACCGTTGCCTGGTCTCGCAATATGGCAATGATGACGAAAACCAACGCCAGGCTGAGGACCATCTCCACGAAACGCCGCAGGATGAGCGTCGTCAATGCGCCATTGGGCAAACCGATGATAAACGTAAGGATCGCGACGACGATCAGGCCAAGCAATGGGAGACCGATGGGGGTATCACGGACGTGCACGGGCTGGCTCGGTGCGCGTATCAACCACGCCACAAACAACAAAACCAACGTCAGGTCCAGGAATGTCGGCGTGAGTACGAATTTCACAGGCGTCGCGAAGCGCGGCAGGATACCGATGACGAAAATAACCAACCACAAAGCGCGCTCTTCATCCCGCACTGCCCATACGGTGACGGCAATGATTGGGACGAACGCCAGTAGGATCAAAGGGTTGACCAGGGCGGAGACCAGCCCCACGGTGACGCCTGCCGCCAGACATGCCAGGACCAACGGCATTGGCGAGTGGCGCAACCGCAACCATAACCGGTCGAAGGCGCTCGTATCGGCAGCGGGGGAGTATAGGTTTGTTCGTCTTCCGATTCTCATACGACGCCGGTGACCATGGCTACTGCACAGCGTTACGCCGCCTGATCCAGTTCCGCCCCCAGAACACGCCCCGTGTAGTCATACATCTTCGGCGCAGACTCTCCACGGATGGCCAACGCATCGACCACCACCTTGCGGATGTCGCGCCGTGACGGCGCCTCATACATGACGTTGATTAACGTGCGCTCAATAATGGTGCGTAGACCCCGCGCGCCGGTCTGCTGTTTCAATGCCTCATCTGCAGCAGCGTGCAGTGCGTCATCGGTGAACACCAGGTCCACGCCGTCGAGGCTAAGCATGCGCTGATACTGCTTGACGATGGCATTCTTTGGCCGGATCAGCACGTCGATCAAGGCGCGATGATCGAGCGGATCGAGCGCCACCATCACGGGCAGACGGCCCACCAGTTCAGGGATCAACCCATAACGCATCAGGTCGTCCGGGCTGATCTGGTGCAACACGGGCTCCTTGGCCATCACCGCCTTCGAGACGTAGTTGACCGGGACGCCAATGTGCTTACGCACGCCCACCCGGTCTGAGATGATCTCAAACAGTCCCTCAAATGCACCACCGCAAATAAAGAGGATGTCGGTGGTATCGATCTGCAGCATCTCACCCTGGGGATGTTTGCGTCCGCCGTGTGGCGGTACGAAAACGACATTCCCCTCGACAATCTTCAGCAGTGCCTGCTGCACGCCCTCCCCCGAGACGTCGCGGGTGATGCTGGGGTTGGCGCCCGATTTGCGCGCGATCTTATCGATCTCGTCAATGTACACAATACCACGCTGCGCACGTTGGACATCGTTGTCGGCGGCCTGGATGAGGCGCGCCAGGATCGTCTCCACATCCTCGCCCACGTAGCCGGCCTCGGTCAGCGCAGTCGCGTCCGCTATACAGAACGGCACGTCGAGTAGTTTCGCCAGCGTTTGCGCCAGCAATGTTTTGCCGCACCCTGTGGGGCCTACCAGCAGCACATTGCTCTTGCCCACCTCTACATCCGCCAGGCGGCCTTTGTTATCCACCCGCTTGTAATGGTTGTAGACCGCAACGGAGAGGCTGCGCTTTGCCGCATCCTGCCCAACCACGTAATCATCCAGGTGCTTGTAGATGGCGCGCGGCGAAACGGCGCGCCCTGTGCCGGACGGCGATGACGATGGACGCTCACTGGCCAGGCGTCGCTCGCCGTCAAGGATGGTCTGGCACATCTTGACGCATTCGTCGCAGATGAAAACGCCACGTGGCCCGGCGATCAGCCGGTTCACGCGCATTTCACTCTTCCCGCAGAACGAGCATGAATTGGGCTGTGACCCTAGTCTTGACACAACTCTGATTATAAAGGACACCGGCAACAGAACAAAAAAGGCCTGGGGTTCAAGCCCCAGGCCTCATTTCACCCTTGCGAGTGCCTTGACTGGCTTACTTGCTCTCAACCTTCTCTGCCAGGCTCTGAGTGCCAGCAGCGTTGAGTGCAACCTGGCTGCTGACGTTCAACAGCTTGTACTTCGTCTGGTTCATCTCGGTAACCATGTCCACCACGCCAAGATCTTTGGCCTTATCCGCAGTCATGTAGAAGTCACGGTCGGTGTACTTCTCGATCTGCTCCAGGGTCATGTTGGTGTGCTTGAGGATGATACCGTTCAACAGCGACTTCAACCGCAGGATTTCACGTGCTTCGATCTCGATGTCCGACGCCTGACCCTGCACACCGCCCAGCGGCTGGTGCATGTGGATGGTTGCGTTCGGCAGCGCGTAACGCTTGCCCTTGGTGCCGGCCAGCAACAGCAAGGTGCCAAAGCTGGCTGTCATTCCGACAGCGACCGTGCTTACCGGCGCGCTGATCATCTGCATCGTGTCGTAAATGGCCAATCCCGACGAAACCTGCCCACCCGGTGAGTTGATATAGAAGAAGATGTCGCGCTCGTTATCTTCGCGATCCAGGTAAAGCAACTGAGCAACGATCAGATTGGCCACCTGGTCATTGATCGGCGTGCCCAGGAAAACAATTCGCTCCTTCAAGAGTAGCGAATAAATATCATAAGCGCGCTCACCCCGGCCGTTGGTTTCGATGACCATCGGAACGATCGAGCGTATTGGATCAACATGCGACTGCGAATAAATAGGACTCACAGAACACCTCATCAATTACTAATACCCATTATCTGTTTCAGGCCGTCATCTGGCAATAGGTCATTAGTAATAGGCAAACGTTAAATTCAAGTTAGATTTTCGCATAACTGCGCAAAATCCGCGCGATTAACTTGCCTGGGCGGGTTCGGTGGGTGCCGGCGCCTCCTCAGAAACGGCAGGTCCGCCAATCACTTCGCCCGCGGGTTCGGGTGCTGGCTCAACCACCTCGCCTCGCGCGATCTGTACCATCCGCTGCATTACCTTGTTCGACAGAATATTGTTATGCACGGTGCGGCGGCTCTCATCGCGCATGAGGGTACGGCGAATCTCCTCCGTGCGACCGCCAAATTGCGCTGAGGTGCGTTCCACCTCGGCAGCAATTTCTTCGTCGCTCACCTGGATGCCCTCAGCCCGTGCCATTTCCCGCATCACCAGACCGCGCTTGGCGCGCGTCTCCGCGTTCGGGCGCAGATCCTGGCGCACCTGCTCGTCGGTCTTCCCTTGCAACTTCAACCAATCTTCCCAGGGCATCTTTTCATCGCGCCGCACGTCCTCTTTCAAATCATCCACCATCTCGTTGAGACGATCCTCAACGTACGCCGGCGGATAGGCGATCTGCGACAGGCTGGTGAATGTATCCAGCACCTGGGTGGCATACTGCTGCTCGGCGTTGCGCGTCTTGTACTCCAGCAGGCGTTTGCCCAAATCTTCCCGCAACTCAACCAGTGAGTTGAAGGAGCCGACCGTCTGCGCCAATTCATCATTGATCTCCGGCAGTTGGCGGCTACTGACGCGCTTGACATCAATGGAGGTCGTCGCCTCTTTGCCGCGCAACGAATCGTCGCCGAAATCGTCCGGGAGTGTGATGGTTGCGTCCTTGTGCTCGCCGGCGCTCATGCCCACGATGGCCTGGACCAAACCGGGCAGGTTGATGCGATCCTCATCCAACACGATCGGCCGGTGGCTATGCAGCACTTCCTTTCCGTCCGCTGTGGCGATGATATCGGCTTCAACCAGGTCACCTGGCTGGGCTGGCCGCTCGACGAGTTCGACCACAGCATTGTCCTCGCGGATGTACTGCAACTGTGATTCGATCTCTTCCTCGGAGACGGTTGGCACACTATAGGGGACACGGACCGACTGATAGTCCTTCAAGTCCACCTTCGGCTCCAACGGCACACGCACGATCAACTGGGTGGGCGTGGATTTGACATCTTCCAATTGCCCTGGGCCATAGGGATCAATGTTGGCCTCATCAATGGCTTTGGAATATAGCCGGCTGCCGAGTTCGTCTGCCACCTCGGTAGCGAATGCCTGCTCTCCACCTATGGCAGCCACGACCACGTTGACCGGGGCCATGCCAGGGCGAAAGCCGGGGATGCGAATCTGCCTGGACAGCTTACGAGCAACCTCACGCCGCGCCTTTGCGACC
>JAMDDR010000186.1 GCA_023488685.1 Chloroflexota bacterium
TCTCCTCCACGATTGCGTTCACGCGCCGCCTCACGCGCGGTGACGAAACCGGCTTCGTCAACCGACATCCCGCGTTCCCGCGCCTCATCCCTGGTAATCTCGATGGGAAGGCCGTAAGTGTCGTACAGCTTAAACGCGACATCGCCAGGAATGATTGGGGATTGGGACACGCGGCCCAGCGTACCGGGCGAGGTTGGTGATTGAGAGGGAATTTCTAAGCTCGAATCTTTAATCTCCGTGATGATTTCATCCAGCCGTTGCAGCCCCGTATCAAGGGTTCGGGCGAAGCGCTCTTCCTCCTGGTGAATGGTGTTCAGAATGTGCTCGCGGCGGTCAACCAATTCATGGTAATGAGCCCCCATCTTCTCAATCACGGATTCGGCGACTCTATATAGGAAAGGTTCATTGAATCCGATCTTGCGTCCGAAACGTGCTGCGCGCCGGATGATCATGCGCAGCACATAGTTACGCCCTTCGTTTCCGGGGAGTACGCCATCACCGATCAGGAATGACGACGCGCGTACGTGATCGGCTACGACGCGATAGGTTATATATTCGTTCGTGCGCTGCTGTTCGTCGTGCCCTGCCAGATGCTGAATGCAATCAAAAATGGGCACGAACAGGTCAGTGTCATAATTTGTGGGCACGCCCTGGACGATGCGACAGATGCGCTCGAAGCCCATGCCGGTATCAATGCTGGGGCGGGGCAGGGGAGTGAGTTTTCCAGCATTATCGCGATCGTACTGCATGAAGACCAGGTTCCAGAACTCGACCGTCATTTGATCGTTGTCATCTATGGCATTGACATGGTCGGGTGTGTTATCTTCTTTTTTATCCCCGGTGAAGTAATGGATCTCCGAATTTGGACCGCACGGACCCGTGTCACCCATTTGCCAGAAGTTATCCTGCTCGCCGAAGCGTAGGATGCGCGATGCGCTGACGCCGAGCTTCTTCCACAACATCTCGGCCTCGTCATCTTCGCGGTAGATGGTGAACCATAGCCTCTCCATTTCCAGGCCGTATTCCTGTGTGACCAGTTCGAGCGCAAACCTCATCGCATCGGGCTTGAAATAATCGCCGAACGAGAAGTTTCCTAACATCTCGAAAAAGGTGTGATGGCGGGGGCTGGGGCCGACATTTTCCAGATCGTTGTGTTTGCCACTCACCCGCATGACCTTCTGTGCTGTTACGGAGCGGGTATAATGACGCTTCTCCAGCCCCAGGAAGAGGTTCTTGAATTGATTCATGCCCGCGTTGGTGAACAGGATGGTTTTGTCACCGTATGGAATAAGCGACGACGACGGCACGACGGTGTGGCCGTTGCGCGCGAAGTAGTCAATGTAGGTACTACGGATTTGATTGCTCAGCATAAGACCGAAATTATAAGCGGAGTTTTGTTTGACGGAGGCGCGCGATTTCGGGTATAATTTCAGCACCAAAATACAGGTTTATATAAAGTCTGCCTGTGAGCAGAGGAGGGTTTGGGTATACCGCCTTTTAGAACTCAATACGCGCCGCAGTTTCGTATTAATGAACAGATTCGTGTGCCGCATGTGCGCTTGATTGCCGCTGACGGGGCAAACAAGGGAATCGTTGAAACTCGCGATGCACTACACCAAGCTCGTGTACAGCACCTCGATTTAATCGAGGTTGCCCCTAATGCTGACCCGCCTGTGTGCCGGATATTTGATTACGGCAAGTTTATATACGAGCGGGAGAAGAAAGAGCGCGAGGCAAAAAAGAGTCAGAAAGTTATCGAGATCAAAGGTGTGCGGTTACGTCCGAAGACGACGGAACACCATTTGTCGTTCAAGATTCGAAGCGCACGCCGGTTCCTGCAGCAAGGCAACAAGGTCAAGGTCAGCATCCGCTTCAAGGGGCGCGAGGATCAAATTCCGCACGTAGCCCGCAGGATGATGGATAAGGTGTTGCAGGAAACTGCGGATATAGCGGTGGTTGAGATGTCACCCAGCATGGAAGGCAAGACGATGCTGATGGTGCTGGCTCCGACAGTTGCTACAATTGCTGCATCGACCTTGAAGTCAACGCAGGTCAGAATTGAGGCAGAAATCGAGGCTGATAAGGCGCAAGGCTTCGTCGAGGATGAGGACGAAGACGACGAGGAAGAGGATGTGGCCGAGGAGGAGATCCTGCAGGCTGCCGACTCGAACGGTGTCGTGAAAGATAAGGTGGCACGCAAGGCGATTAATCGCGAGAAGCGCGCGAAAGAGCGCAGCATGGAGCAGTTTAACTTGCCATAACTGGCTATGGTCAAAGCCCGGTCGACAGGCTGGGTCTGGACAGTAATCAAGCAGGGGCAGGTGACATACCATGTGAGGGTTTGTCACCTGCCCCTAAATGCGAATCACAGAGGGACGGAATGCCAAAGATCAAAACGCATAAGTCAACATCAAAGCGCTTTCGCTTGTCCGGTAGCGGCAAGTTGATGCGCACGCGTCTGGGCAAGAGCCACCTGCGCCGCAAGAAGAGCAAGCGCGTGAAGGCAGAGCTGTCAAAGATGCATGTCGTTGAGTCCAAGGGCCAGATCAAGCGTGTGCGTACGCTGGCACCCTATCTGCACCAGAAGTAAAGGCAAGGAGTAACATGGCAAGAGTGAAGGGTGGGGTAAAAGCCCGCCGACGCCACAACCGAGTGCTGGCGGTTACCAAAGGTCAATTCGGCGCGCGTCATCGTCTGATTCGCCGTGCGAGCGAGGCACGCTTGCACGCGCTTTGGTATGCATATCGCGACCGCCGCAACCGCCGCCGTGATTTGCGCCGTTTGTGGATTACCCGTATTAACGCAGCCGCGCGTTTGAACGGAACGACCTACAGCCGATTGGCTAATAGCCTGCGACTGGCGAACATAAAGTTGGATCGCAAGATTTTGGCTGACTTGGCCGTGCGCGATGCCGCGGCTTTTAGCGCCGTCGTCCAGTCCACGCAAGGATAGGATCGCACCTTGTATCCAGCGGGTATGCTGTACCTGCCGGAATGAATGCGAGAATCAAGCCCGCCAACTGGTGGGCTTTTTGCATATAGTGGATAAATGCCTGCATTAACGTCTCTTCAGAATTCGCGCGTAAAGCTGGTGCGGCAACTCCAGCAGCGCCGTGAGGTGCGCGAGCGTGAAGGCAAGTTTGTGGCGGAAGGCGCACGATTAGCTGCCGATTTTCTGGATGCAGGAACGACTGCGGCGTTTGCATTTATCGGCCCGTCGCCGGCTGCACAACAGTGGATGCACACACACCGGGCTGTAGAATGCATCGAGGTCAACGATACCGTCATGCGCGAAGTGTCGCTGGAGACCACTCCGCCAGGGGTGTTAGTCGTGTTTGATCTGCCACATAGCTCCGTGGATGAAGTGGTGACTACCGGCCCCGGCGTGGTGCTCATCCTGGATGCACTGCGTAATCCTGGCAATCTGGGAGCATGTCTGCGTGTTGCGGCGGGGGCAGATTGCCGGCACGTGCTGCTGGCGCCAGGAAGTGTCGATCCGTATAACCCCAAGGTCGTGCGCGGTGGTATGGGTGCGCACACGCGTATCCACGTGCTGAGTCTGTCATGGGCGGAGATTAGCGCTGTATGTCACCGCCGAGCTGTATGGGCGGCCGAGGCGAGTGGCGCCAAATCCTACGACCAGGTGATGTGGACGGACCCTGCCGCGCTCATCATTGGCGGCGAGGCCAGCGGCATCAGCGGCGAGGCACGCAAGTGCGCTACGGGTACGATCACCATTCCCCTGGCGAATCGGGTGGAATCACTCAACGCCGCTGTGGCATGTGGCGTGATCCTGTTCGAAGCCGCCCGTCAGCGGCGAGCGAACTTAAGCCGATAACACAACGAGTTCCCGGTCAAAGCTCGTAAAGCTCTTGTAGCCGTCGCGTGTGATCACCACATCATCCTCAATGCGCACACCACCGACGCCTTCGATATACACGCCTGGCTCTATGGTGAACGTGGTGCCTGGATTGAGTGGTGTCGTGCTTCCCGCCACGAGGTCCGGCGGTTCGTGACAGGGATGGACTTCCAACCCCAGCCCATGACCGGTACGATGCGGGAAATAGTCGCCGTATCCAGCGTCCGTGATGATGCTACGCGCCGCCTGATCGATCTGCTCGCCGGTGATGTTGGGCCGCACGGCAGCACGACCAGCCGTATTGGCGGCCAGAACGGTCGCGTATACGCGGCGTGCCAGTTCACCCGGTTCGCCGAGGGCCACTGTGCGCGTGATATCAGAAGCGTAGCCACCATAGACTGCGCCACAATCGATGATGATCAGGTCGCCGGCTTCGAATGGCCGGTCATTGCTGCTGTGGTGCGGGTTGGCGCTGTTCGGCCCAGCCGCAACGAAAGCATCAAAGCTCTCGCCCTCGGCGCCAGCGGCCAGGATGGCGTTGCTGCAGAAGCGCGCCAGTTGCCGCTCCGTCATGCCCGGGCGAATGTGCTCGATTGTGTTGCGCAGTGCTGCCTCAAGAATACGGGCTGACTCGGCCATGGCGGCTTGTTCGTCCTCATCTTTTACCATGCGCATGGCAGCCATGAGCGGTGTGGCGTCGATCGTCTCGACAGCGCAGCCATTCGCAAGCGCTGCCATTTCCAACGCGCGCAGTTCCATGACGCGCATGGTCGTGTATTCGATGCCAATGTGGGCAGAGCGTGTGCCAGAGTGTGCGCCAAATGTCCGTGCGACTGCACGGTGTAATGCTTGTGCCGGGCCTTCTGCATCCGTCCAGGTGAACAACTCTGCCGATGTCCCAAACGCGGCACGCACGCCAGCGGCTTCAAGCGCTGGCAATACCAGGCAGGGCGTGCGCCCATCCGCTGAGACGAATGTGAGCGCCAGGCGTTTGCTGGGATGAAAGCCAATGCCGGTAAGATAGCGCAGATTTGAACTGGGCATTAGCACGATGCCATCTAACCCCAGGGAATTGAGGCCACTCAGTAGCCTGTTCAACCGTTCTACATTCATAGGACCTCACTCTTGTTCATATAGTGGGATGATGCAAATTACTGGCCATTGACGAGACCAGCGATTTCTCATAACATACACTGAGTAATTGCCCGGCATAACGCCCATAGCACGGGATGCGCTGAAAGCCGGTCGATTCATATAGTGTCGTTGCCTCAGGCTGTCGCACACCTGTCTCCAGGCGCAACGCGCTATAGCCGTACGCTCGTGCGAGTTCCTCCAGGGTTTGAAGCATTTGTCGTGCAACGCCCTGTCGTCTCATCGTTGGCTCCACGAACATACGTTTGATTTCCGCGATGCCTGGTTCCATGGGGCGGAGCGCGCCACACCCAACCGGCTGGCTGTCGAGCCACGCGATGACGAAAGCACCCCCTGGCACATCGACATCCGACGGCGCAAATGCACCAGTGCCATCATCACCATAAAGCGAACCCAGCTCTGCAGACAGGTGGTTGATGAGTATTGTGGCAGCATCACAATAGGGAGTCTCGATGGTAACGTATAGCGAAGGGGCCTTATTCATGTCTGTATGGTTGTGTGGTGTTCGATCCAATGTTAGACGATTCACACCTCTTCTGTCAGGTGGTCAATTTCCGCTCGCCAAAGCGTGCTGTTTGCATCACTTGGCATGCGCCAGTCACCACGCGGTGATAGCGCCACCGTGCCGACTTTGGGACCATCCGGCATGGCAGACCTTTTGAACTGCTGCGAGAAAAAGCGTTGGTAGAACACCCTGAGCCAGTTCAGGATGACATCCGGCGGGTATGTGTCGCCGAATACTTGCTGCGCCAGGAAGAACACCTTGCGCGGTGGGTAGCCGTAGCGGACGACCTGGAAAAGGAAGAAATCGTGCAGTACATAGGGGCCAATGGTCGTTTCCGTTTCCTGTTGGAGCTTATCGCCATCACCCAGGGGCAGCAGTTCGGGTGAGATTGGGGTGGCGCTGATATCACGCAATACGTCTGATACTTCACCGCTGTATTCGCTGTCGGCAGTCCACTCGATCAAATAGCGCACCAGTGTCTTGGGTACGCCGGCGTTGACGTGGTACATCGACATATGGTCACCGTTAAAGGTGGCCCATCCTAGCGCCAGTTCGGAGAGGTCACCCGTGCCAACGGTGAACCCATCGATCTGGTTTGCGATATCCATCAGAATCTGGGTGCGTTCACGCGCCTGTGTATTTTCATAGGCGATATCGTGGACATTTTCGTCGTGCCCGATATCCTTGAAGTGCTGCTGCACGGCGTCGTTGATGGGGATGCAGCGTAACGTGACGCCTAGTAACTCCGCCAGCCGTTCGGCGTTGGTGCGCGTGCGCGTGGTGGTGCCGAAACCGGGCATGGTGACGGCTACGATGCCACTGTGTGGCAGTCCGACCGTGTCAAAGGCGCGGATCGTGACCAGTAGTGCCAGCGTTGAGTCCAAACCGCCGGAGATACCGAGCGTGACTTGCTTAACGCCGGTATGGCGCAGTCGCTTGGAAAGGCCGGTGGACTGAATGCTGAAAATCTCGCGACAGTGTTTGGCCCGTTGTGCTGGGTCCGATGGGACGAAAGGCATTTTTGAAAGCGGGCGTATCAATTTGTGCTCGAACGTCTTCGCCTCAGTTTTGGGCAGAGTGAAAGAGATCGCGCGGTATGTATGACTTGCGCTGGCGGCGGAAAAGCTGCTATTGACGAGACGCTCGTGGGTGAGTCGTTGCAAGTCAATGTCAGCGATGGCGATTTCGGTGGAAAAACGGAATCGCTCAGTTTCGGCCAGAATCGTGCCATTCTCTGCAATGAGCGAGTGCCCTCCGCATACCGTATCGGTCGTCGACTCGTTCGGGCCGGCGCCCGCATAGAGGTATGCTGCCAGGCAGCGTGCCGACTGTTGCTTGACCAACTCGCGCCGGTAATCGGCTTTGCCCAGCAACTCGACGCTGGCTGATGGATTCAGAAAGATCATCGCGCCGGCCAAAGCCATGTCACCGCTGGGTGGGTTGGCTGACCACAAGTCCTCACAAATTTCGACACCGATGACACAGTCAGGCATATTCCCGGCCACAAATAGCAGATCCGTGCCGAACGGAACTTGCATGCCGTCGACGTCAATGGTTTTCGCTGCAGCGTGGATCGAGGAGGTGAACCAGCGCTCCTCATAGTACTCGTAGGTGGTGGGGAGGTATGTCTTAGGTATCACACCGAGGATGCGACCGTTGCCAAGGACCGCGGCACAGTTGTACAACCGCCCGTCGACCTGTAGCGGTAACCCTACCTCAGTCACAATGCCGAGCCGGCTGGTTGCGTCGGCAATCGCCGAAAGTGCCGCGCGAGCCTCGCCTAATAGCAGTGCCTGGTAGAAAAGATCCGCGCAGGTGTAGGCGGTGATGCCAAGCTCGGGAAAGACGGCCAGGACGCACCCTTGGGCCGATGCCAGTTCCATTGCCTTAATCGTGGCATGCGTGTTGAATGCCACATCCGCTACCCGTAAATCAGGCGTAACCGCGGCTGCGCGGATGAGTCCCAATGTAGATAAAGATGACGACCGAAAGTTATTATCTGTGTTTGATGCCATCCCGCTAATCATACTCATGGCGAGTGCACTGGGGACATTGGATCACGATGGCGTTGGCGTGTCCGTGCGGATCGGCAGTGTTGCGATACTACTGATGACCAATCTGCCGGCGCCCGGATTGAGCAGGACGATCTCGGCCTCTGTTTTGCGGAAGACGGGGATGTTGTCAAAGCGAAATTCGTCTGGTAGCGTCCGTTCGCCGCCGACCCACGTCATGTCACGGCCAAAACGTGAGCGATCTTTGCGCCCCAGTAAACAGAACACATCCTGCCACCAGTAGTCACCGATGCACCAGTGCGCACCCCGCTCAACCCACAAGCATTGGTCACCCAATAAAACGGCAGTGCGATCATCCGGCGTGAAACAACGGTCCCAGAATGTCGTTCCCAGGGTGTGTCTGCGCAACAAGTAGCGCAGATCGTGGGCATGCCAGGCGCTGCTCGGTGCGATGTCCACTTCGCTGGCCCAACCAGTGGCAGCGGCGAAGAAGCCACGCCCATTCTGATACCGGCTATAGGTGGCGTCACATTGGTCGAGGAAAGCGGCGGCCTCTTCATCCTTGTTGATTTGGTGCCACAGATATATACCTTCCAGTGAATCACCCATGCCGGCGATCAACATCGGTTCGCACATGCGGCGCCACCTGGGGCCGTCACGGAAGTACAACCGGTGCATGCGCGTTTGCTCATAGCAGTCTTGCCAGGCTGATCGAATCACGTGGCGCGCCAGTCTGCCCGCATGATCCAGGAAGCGTTGTTCGCCATAGACCTGGTATGCCAGCACCAATGGACATATCATCAGGCCGTAATACTCCCCCGGCTCTATGCCGCCAGGGTCGCTGCACGTGCGCAAGGTTGCTTCACAGGTGGCATCGGGGAATCCGTCCACGTGGAAGTGCTCGATCATGAAATCCAGGTCCTGCACAATCTGATCACGCCAGCGTGAGTCGTCGAACGCAAGTTGGAAAAGTAACTTTGCCCAGATACGGGCGTATTCCTGGTTGCACGTGCCGCTCTTGCTGGCGCGATCGTTCCCGTAGATGCGGCAGCTTTCCATGTTGTGCAACACCGCTCGCTGTATCAATTCGAGGCTTTCACCGCCAAGGATATCGTGACCCCGCCATGCCGCCTGACACAGCGCGGCATTCGCGATGGCGTTGTGGATCAGGCCGTGTTTGAGCGTCTCCCCCACCTGGAAACCGATATGTTCATACTGGCCATTGGGTTGAAACGATGCTGTCTGGAAACGAATCAGTTGTTGTACCAGTGCCAATGCGCGAGCGTCTGGTTGCTGGCGTAGTGCTTCGACCAATGCCGGAATCAATGGGCTGGCCCACGTGCTGTGGCCGCTGGTGAAGTCCCCCCAACGATATGGGTTATCGCCCCACACAGAATGGTTATGAAAGCCGCGAATCTCTCCACTGGCATCCACCCAACTGAGCAGCCAATTCGTCAACGCAGCAAGGTCGCATACGGCTGGTGAAGGTGGTTCTGAGGGCGTGCTTGTTACCATATGTTTTAGCTCTTACGCGAACAAACGGGCAAAGCCGGGGTAGGGCACCAACGGGATGACGTCGAATGTGATGAGACCTGCTTTGACCAATGGCATTGTCCCGAGCACTTGTTTAGCCTCTTCTGCGCTGGCGCATTCGAGCATCAGGACAGCACAGTGCTGATCCTGGCTGAAATTCAACTCGCGAATGATACCAGCCTGGAACAGCTCCCAGGCGCGAGCAGCTTCAGCCTTGAGGTGCGGTTCAAATTGCTCGCTCGTTACGCCGGGTGATTCGCGCTCCATTGCTAAGATTTTCATCTCTCCCACCTGTTTACATTGTAACGGGAGTGCAGGCTGTGTTGTAGACTGTCAGCGGACGGTCAGGCGTTGGCCGGTACCCTGTGGTAGATAGATTAGCCGTCTTTTTATCGAATGAGGAGGTGTTGTATGGCGTTAGCCAACATTGTGAGCGCGTTTGGGCTGGCTGGGGCGGCTGGATTGAACGCATACATTCCATTGCTTATTGTGGCCATCCTGGGGCGAGCGGAGGTTATCAAGCTGAGCGAGCCGTTCGATGTGCTGACCAGTTGGTGGGTGATCGGCGCACTGATCATCCTGCTCGTGATTGAGGTCGTCGTGGATAAGGTGCCCGGCGTCGATCATATCAACGATGTGATTCAGACGATTGTGCGCCCGACAGCGGGTGCCATTCTGTTTGCGGCTAACTCCGGCATCATCGAGAACGCCAGCCCGGCGTTGGCACTCGTCGTGGGATTGGTGCTGGCGTTTGGCGTTCACGCCGGCAAGGCTGTGGCACGGCCGGTGGTCAATGCGACGACCATGGGTGTAGGAGCGCCGGCGGTGAGTGTGTTAGAGGATGTCACTTCGGTTGTGGCATCGCTGTTGGCCATCTTTGCGCCACTGCTGTTCGTCATTTTCGCTGTCGTGATCGTGTACCTGTTCATCCGTCTTTACCGGCGAATCCAGCATCACCGGGCCGCCAGATCAATGCTGTGACTCTCTGGCACGACAGGAGCAACCCTAAAAACACTGGTATATTAGTTTTGGATGAACGATTGGAACATCATCGGACACGATTGGGCGGTGCGGCGATTGCGCCAGCAGATTGAGCGCGGCCAGCTCGCACAATCACATTTGTTTGTGGGTCTACCCATGGTGGGCAAGGCAGCGCTGGCACGCGCGCTGGCGTGTGCTGTGTTAACGCTCGGTGCGCGCGATCCGGCGCGCGTTCAACGCCTGGTGGATCACTCGCGGCATCCCGATCTCACCTGGGTTGGCGCCGAGGATGGAACGGTAAAGGTTGAGCAGATCCGCGATATGTTGCACACGCTCACGCTCGCGCCCATGGAGGGACCTTATCGTGTCGCTGTCTTGGACGATGCTCATCTTGCCACCGAGAGTAGTAAGAATGCGATTCTGAAGACCCTCGAAGAGCCAAACCCCTCGTCGATCATTGTGCTTATCGCACCGGGCACGGACGGCGTGTTGCCAACCATCACGTCGCGCTGCCAGGTGTTGAATTTGCGGCCGGTTCCGATGCAGTTGTTGACGGATGCCCTGCTGGCTCGCGGCATGGACCCTGTGCGCGCCGATCTGCTAACGCGATTGGCGCGAGGGCGCCCTGGTTGGGCATTGCATGCGCTCGAAGACGACACTGTGTTGGAGAGCCGTACCCAACGACTGGATGAGCTTGAAGCACTGTTCGCAGCAAATCGCACCAAACGTTTTGAGTATGCCGAGGTGTTGTCCAAGGCCGGCGACGATATGATTCAGACAGTACTGGGCGAATGGTTGTTGTACTGGCGTGATATCGTACGGGCAAGCAGTGCAACGGACGATCCAGACCATGTGCGCCAAAAGCTGCACAATGTCGATCGCACCGATGCCATTTTGCGGTTGGCAAGCATCGTGAGCGTGTCGACTGCCGCCCGCATGGTGCGGATGATTGCCAATACGTTGAAGTATGTACAGCAAAACGCCAGTGCACGTTTAGCCCTGGACGTGCTGCTGCTCGGGATGCCAGTGATATAGGTTCACGTTCAGGTTTGTGGCCAATTTGGAAGCGCCGAATAACGCCAATGTAACTTTGCAGAAAGAGTGATACTGATCCATGCCTATCAATACTCCACATCCTCAAGTCGACGGCCCAAAAGCGGCTACGCGTGGGAATCCATCTTTTGTGTGGCGCGAGGGCCAGGAACGGCGCCTGGCCATGCTCAATGCGGCAGTTTCGCTGACCGACCGGCGTGTGCTTGTTGACGGCTGTGGGATTGGCACGTATGTGCGCGGTATCCGGCGCTTCACCAACCATGTAATGGGGTTGGACATCGAAGTGGAGCGTGTCATCGAGGGTCGCCAACGTGGCGTCGGTAATCTGTTGGCCGCGGTATGTGAGCGACTGCCTTTCCCCGATCACTCATTCGATGTGGTATTCAGCCATGAGGTGTTGGAGCACGTGCAAGATGATCGCAAGGCATGTCAAGAGATGGCGCGTGTGCTACGTCCTGGTGGGCACGCAGCCATTTATGTCCCCAACCGGCTCTATCTCTTTGAGACACATGGTATCTACTGGCGGGGACGATATTACTTTGGCAACAAACCTTTCGTAAATTGGTTGCCGGATCCCTGGCGCAACCGGCTTGCGCCACATGTACGCGTCTACACAGCGGCTGGGCTGCGGGGCCTGTTTGATGGCACCCCGATGCGCGTTGTGTTGCACACACAGGTATATCCAGGCTTTGACAATGTCGTTGCCCGTCTTGGCACCGCCGGCAAGGCGCTGCGCGGTGCCATTCAAGCACTCGAATCATCTCCTCTTAGTGCATTTGGCCTGTCCCACTTTTTGGTGATGGAGAGGACATAGATCTTCATGGCCCAGGCGTTGGTGTCTCAGCGGAGGGCGGGGCTGTTGGTGTGGGTGGCTGTGGCGTAGCTGTCGGCATTTCTTCGAATACCGGCGTAGGTGAAGGCAGCGATGTTGCGGTCGGCGCAATCACGGACATATTTTGTGTGGTCTCACCAGGCCAGCGTTCCAACTCTGGTGCAACGGACCCGAACCAACCCTCGTATATGCGCGCGTATGTGCCATCTGCAATGATTTCTTGTAGTGTCAAGTTTACAAAATCGCGTAGCGCCGAATTATTCACCGGCAGGGCGATACCCACATCGTTATAGTATGTCGAACTAAAGTCCATCAGCCGTTCGTTGGCTTGTGTGCGTACTATTCCACCGACAGCCAAATCAATCGTGCCGTTGTTCAACAGGTTTGCTATATCACCTGGCGCCACGATGGTGAATTGAGCAGCGGCCTGATTTTGGAACCAGCGTTGCGCCAACTCCCGGCACAGGTCGATCTCAAAACCAGTAGGTTGGCCGTTGGTATCCAGCGTGGCAAGAGGATCGGCCTGTGCGATAAAGCCGATGCGGACACTGGTGGTTGTTCGAATCTGGTCAAGGCTGTTGTGCAATGTAATCGCGTCTGGCAGCGTGGCCAATTGCAAGTCAATCGTGCCAGCGAGAGGTGTCACCGGCTCCGGTGGTTGTTTGAACCATTTCTGATACATGATCGCATATGTGCCATCCGAAACAAGCGCGCTCAATGTAATGTTGACCAGGTCGGCCCAGTCCGAGTCATTCTGGGGCAGCATGATTGCTACTGGTTCACGTTGGAACACCGTCAAGATCGTTAAAGCCGGGTCTTCAGCCACTTCCAGGCGCAGACGGCGCCAGCGGCCTGCAACCGCGTCCGTCTGCCCATCGCGCAGTTGTTGGATGGCTAATGCGTATGATTGCGCTGTTTGTAGGCTGACCGTGATGTTGGCGGCGATTTGGGCATTGCTCAGGGCTGAAATGGAAGGGATGTCGATGTAAGTCACCGACCGTTGTGCCAGCGCGCCAAAGTCGGCATAAGAACCTGTGCGAGCCAGCAGGGCTTCGCCGTCGAAGGCGTAAGAAAGTGTGAAGTCGGCATGGGTTTCGGCCTGTCTGGAGTGAATCAGTCCACCCATCGCCATGTCGACTTCACGCTGCTCAATGCGTTTGGGCGCAGATGTCGATGTCACCTGAACGAACTCGACGTTATCTGTGCTACCGAGCCAACGCCGCGCAAACTCGCGTGCCAGGTCGATGTCTAACCCTTCTAACTGTCCGTCGCTGGTGACACTGGACAGGCGAGGGGCATCGAAGCGAACCCCTACGCGTAACTTGCTGCGCTCTTTTACTAAAAAGGCGGTTGATATCGTCGCTGGTGCGGCGGTAGGTGTAGGCTGGTTAACAGCGGCGTTGGGCGTTGCTGCGATTCGGGCAATGGTGTCGAGCTCGATCGATGGCAACTCGCATGCAACGAGGAGTAGTGCCGTCACGAGGAACAGGCATCGAGCCCTGCCATGTCGTCTGTGGTGTGAACCGCTGTTCTTGTTTATATCTGCTGCTTGGGCTTTCATCTTCGGGATAAGACTTTATCACAAGGCGTCGACCGGTTGCGCTGGCGTAGCGGCTGTGTAAAATGGCGCAATGCCAAAAGCCATGCAGGCGGACCCAATCTGGACCATGAACAATAGCCGCTCAGATATCGAAAGCGATGACGCGCTGCATACGAGTGCGAGTGTTCGTATCAATGTTCGTAAAGGCACACAGCACGATGGAGAATTGCTGTGCAGCCTCATCGATGCACTGGCGGATTATGAAAAACTGCCTTGCCCATCGACGGACGCTCATGAACGACTGGTGCGGGATGCGTTTGGTCCCACGCCGCGGTTCGACACATGGTTTGGCGAACTGTCGGGTAAGGCCGTAGGTTACACCATCAGCTTCTATACCTATTCCTCTTTCCTGGCACTGCCGACGCTCTACCTGGAAGATTTGTTCGTGTTGCCGGAGTATCGCGCTCAAAAGGTCGGCAAAGCATTGTTTCTCAACTGCGCCCGTGTGGCGCTGGAACAGGATTGCGGGCGTATGGAGTGGCAGGTGTTGCACTGGAACGAGCCGGCATTGACGTTCTATCACCATTTGGGCGGCCAGCGCCTGGATGATTGGGTGCCATTTCGCGCCCTGCGCGACGATCTGGAACGAATGCTCGGTCGATCCCAGGCTGGCCTCTGAGGCCGCGATCGATGATCATCCGGACTCTGCCACCTTATGGTGCGCCCACTGCAATTAACGGCCGATGAACTCAACACTTTGACCGGAGGGTAGTCTTAACACTGTCACCCGCTGGCTGTGATCAAGTTCCTCACGGTTTACGGAAATCGTCTGGCCGCCCTGCTCCAATGTTTGGGTCACCATGTCCAGATCATCGACTTCGAATCCGAACTGGATGGTGCCGTCGAGATCGGCATCGGCATCCCGTGCGCGCTGCAGTACCAACTGGGTGCCTTGAGTTTGGAAGACGACAACGTCTTCATCCTCGTAGACGATGGGGATGCCGAGAAGGTTGGCGAAGATGTTGCGGTTGGCGTCCAGGTTTTTTGACCACAATGCAATGTAGCTTATCTGTGTTGAAATCATATGATCTCCTCGTACACCCCTAGTAACTGATCGACGATTTTGATCCAGCTATAGTCTTCAGCATAACAGGCGGCACGGTGTCCCATACGTCGTCGCAACACTTCGTTGCTGAGCAATCTCTCAATTGCGCCGGCGACAGCCGCGGGGTCTCTGGCTTGGACACGGAAACCGGTTTGATTGTGCCGGACCAACTGACTTAACCCTCCCACATCGGATACGACCACTGGTGTGCCGCAGGCCATTGCCTCCAGTGCCACCATGCCAAAGGATTCGTAGTGTGAAGGCATGACAAGGCAATCTGCGGCTGCGTAATAGAACTGAAGGGTGTCCTGGTCACGTGCTCCGAGAAACGTAATCAGGTCGTTGAGACCCAATTCGTCCCGCAACGCGTACAGGCGTGCCATTTCGTCGTTCTCGCGCAGGCCACGCTCACTAGGATCACCACCGATGACGGCTACACAGACGTTGCGAGTGAATTGCTGAGATTGTCCCGCCCTGTCACGCAGAATAGCCATTGCCCGGAACAGCGTGTCGACACCCTTGAGGGGTTCGATGCGACCTGCGAATAACACCATGCGCTGATCCTGCGGGATGCCAATCACCGACTTGGCGTACGACTGCTCGATGGGGTGAAAACGCGAGGTATCCACCCCAGGTGGCACGATGCGGATGCGCGCAGAGCCAGCGCCATAAAACCGGACAAGCTGTTGTTGCTCCAGTTTAGTCGATGCAGTAATGCGACCCGCGACAGAACACAAGAAACACTCAGCTTTGAGCCGTTCTTCACTCTCCATCTCCTCCGGGCGTTGTGCAATCTGGTTCTTAAGCTCAGCCAGAGTGTGAAAGGTATGGATAAACTCCGTTCCCCAGCATTGCCGTAGTGAGTGCGCGACCAGGCCTGATAACCAGTAGTGGCTGTGGATCAAGTCGTATGGCGCAGCGTGAAGGCCGGTGGGCGGTTGCGATCCGCCGGTCAGTGCGCGCCCTTCGCCACTGGTCACAAACCGGCACATCCATTCGGTGAAAGCAGGCACATACTGTGGCAGGTCTCGCTTGGGCAATGGCATCTCGGGACCAGCCGGCACGTGGATCACACGCGCATTAACGGCGATCCGCGGGTCGATGCGCAACGTTTGCGCGCTCTGGCTGCGCGTGAATACGTCCACGTCGATATTACGGCGCGCAAGTTCACGTGCGGTTTCGCGCACGAACACGTTCATCCCGCCCGTGTCTTTTCCCCCGAGCGTGGCGAGAGGCGACGTGTGAAAGCTTATCAACGCGACTTTGCGAATAGTCATTTGCGGATACTATATTTGATGGCAACAGTGAACGTAATGCGCGCTGATTATAGCGAAGCCGGTCAGGAGTGGGTATTCTGATTAGTGTTCAGATTTACTTGCCGGAGTAACATTCATGGATCGATTGGCGCATCTCATGCACGTTCGAGCAGTTTTGCGCTGACGGCATTGTGCTGCTCGACCAACCGGCCGAGGTCGACTGTGGTAAGTCGTCCGTCGCGCACCACGATACGTCCGTTGATCATGCTGAAATCCACGCCCCGTGGTGCGCAGAAGACAACAGCACCTAGTGGGTCGTGCAATGCACCGGTATACTCGATCCGATTGAGGTTGATGGCGATCAAGTCGGCAGCATTACCAGGGACGAGCTGTCCAATGTCATCCCGTCCGAGCACGCTGGCCCCGCCTCGGGTGGCAAGCCAGAGCGCATCAGCGGCGCTGAACGCTGTAGATCCGTTTTGGACCCGCTGCAGCAACATGGCCTGGCGTGCTTCGGCCAACAAATGAGATCCGTCGTTACTGGCGCTTCCGTCCACCCCTAACCCGATCTTCATGCCCTGGTCCAACATCAATCGTATGGGCGCAATGCCGGATGCCAGACGCATATTGCTGGTAGGACAATGAGCGATGCCACAACCACAAGCGGCCATACGCACGACATCGGGCTGGCTGAAGTGTACGCCGTGAGCATACCAGGTGTCATCGCCGAGCCATTCTACGGATTCGGCATAGTCGAGCGGTCGTTTGCCGAACTTTGCCAGGCAAAAAGCCTCTTCGTCACGCGTCTCGGCGAGGTGCGTGTGCAGCATCACCCCGTAGTGGCGGGCCAGCCTGGCGCTTTCACGCATCAGGTCAGTCGTAACGGAGAACGGTGAACACGGGGCGACGGCAACGCGCAGCATGGCGTAGCGTGACCTGTCGTTATAAGTCTCGACGGCACGCATCGTGTCCTTCAAAATGGCGTTTTCGTCTTCGGTGGCGCGATCGGGCGGTAGCCCTCCTTTGGATCCGCCGAGAGACATCGAACCGCGCGTCGCATGGAAGCGTAAACCGATCTCTTGTGCAGCGAGGATTTCGTCGTCAATCCGGCAGTCATTCGGGTAGATATAGAGGTGATCGCTGGCTGTTGTGCAGCCGCTAAGGATGAGTTCAGCCATCCCTGTGAGGGCGCTGATGTAAATGGCCTTGCTATCCAACCCCAACCAGATAGGGTAAAGCGTCTTCAGCCAGTCAAATAACTCGCTGTCCTGGGCGATTGCGCGTGTCAGGGTCTGGTACAGATGGTGATGGGTATTCACCAATCCTGGCAATACGATGTGGTCACGCAGATCGATGACCTCGTACTGTTCCTGTAAGGAGGCGAGTTCGGCACTCGACCCGATCCTCTCGATCACATTACCACGTACGAATATGGCGGCGTCGTGCAGGATCGTGACTTTGGTGGTGCGCTGCCCGGTCATGGGGACCAGGGTATGGATGTGGGTTAAAAGATATTGCATGGCTGCCCCAGCCGGTTAAAGCTCTTCGCCGAATCGAGGGCTATAGTGACGAAAGACCAGGTAGCCAGCCACGAAAACGAGCACCGCAGTGATGGTGGTGCGAATCCAGAAATCCAGGTCAGTCGCACGCCCGTGGTACATCAAGTCCTGGTAGATATTCACCAGCGATGCCATTGGATTCAACCGGCGCAGCCACACGGCAGTGTCGACCGTTCGACCAAGTGCATGAAACGGTTGCGCCGTTGAGATGTCATACCAGATCGGGGTCAGGAAAAACAACGCCAGCATGACAAGGTCCAGGATAAACTGAGTGTCACGGTAAAAGACGTTGATCGTGGATAGCATGAAGGACAGACCGATGCTTAACAGCACCTGTACGACGATCGCGCATGGAAGCAGTAGTAGTGTCAAGGCCAATGGATGGCCTGAAACCACTGCGACAAGTAGGAACATGGGCAACGCCAGCAGGTAATTTGCAAGGTTCGAGAACACGGCCGAAACCGGCAACAGGATGCGTGGGAAGTAGACCTTCTTAACCAACGCGCCGTTAGACACAACGCTACCCGTTCCGCCGACGATGGAGGCGGAGAAGAAGTTCCATGCCAAATAACCAGCCAATACGAATACGTTGTAATGTGGCAGTGTGGAGGGCCCTTTGTTGACGACGCCGAATGCAAACGTCAGTACCATCATCATGCCTAATGGCTGAAGGAAGGACCATGCCACCCCAAAGACAGAGTTCTTGTAACGTGTCTTCAGGTCGCGGATCACCAACATGCGCAATAAGTGCCGGTAACACCAAACTTCGGCTAAATCATTCTTAAGGTTATTAATTAATCGGATCATGAGTAAGCGAGACACGCGCGCCACGGTACTGGGATTTCTACCATTCCTTCGTGTGCGGGGCGCCGGATTCTACTTTCATCGTGCAACCCGGTTGCCGGGTAAGGATTTTGTTATAAACAGTCACAACCCGCTGAGCAACACGGTCCCACCCGAAGTGTTGTCGCACCCGCGCACGGAGGCGCTGACCTAATATGGCCCGATGCGTGGGTTGGTCAATCAGTTCGGCGACATGCTGTGCCAGCAATTCGACATTACCCACGGGCGCATAGACGCCCAGATTGCCCAGGTACTCAACCTGTGCGGGTGTGTCAAAGGCGACCGTGGGTAATCCCATGGCCATGTAGTTCAGGATCTTGCCGCTGCCTTCGGTCAACGATAGTTTTGGCGCAATGGCAATGTCACCCAGCGCAAGCATATGCGGGGCGTTGTCGTAGGGAACCCGATCGGTGAAGATGAGATCCTCGCCCACACCGTGAGCGCTGGCTGTCTGCTGCCATTGACTGACGCCAGGATATCCCATCACTAACCAACGCACGCGGCGGCCGGTTGCCTTTAGTATTGCGGCTGCTTCGATGATGCACTGGATGCCTTGATGGCGGGCCAACAATCCCAGGAAGACCACGACATGGTCATCTGAGTTGATACCGTATAACATACGTCGCGCGGCACGTTCATCCGCATTCAGAACATCCGGGTGGAACGTATCCGTATTGACGCCATCTGGTAGCGCTTCGATCAATGTCCCGTGTGGAAGCTGGGCACGGAGAACATCGCAAGCTCGCAAGGTGCTTGTGAAGGTCGCAGCGGGCAATTTCTCGGTGAACCGCTCCAAACGCTGCCAGAGCCCCAGGGCATTTGTGTTGCGGCGCAAGAAGCCATGATCAAGCATCTCACTGGTCAGGCTGCCCTGGTAGTCGAAGCAAACGGGAGTGTGCCAAGGTTTTGCAAGCACGCTACCGATCAGTGCGCCTTCATGCAAGTGCGCGTGAATAACGTCGAATCGATTGCGTGACAGAACCTGTATTAGCTTGATTGCCAGTAATGCATCGAATGCGAATTTATGACGGGAAGACCCGACCTCATAGTTGCCGTGCCAGGGTGTTGGGAGAGTGCGGATGATGCGAAAGCCTGGCACATCATTGCCCTTGTAATAGGTCAGGATGGTGACATCATGTCCCAATCTCTTTAATGCGCGCGCCTCTTCAAGGATGCGCACATGGCACCCATAATCGCCAAAGAACGAGGTGGGTGCGATACTGAGAATGTGTAACCCGCGTTGGTATGATTGCACCGATGTTGCCCGTCCACTATATGGTAAGTCGGGTTCCACGGGCTGTTTTTTCGGCATAGTGATAGGGTGTTTTATGTGGACCTGTTGCTATTTGCCCTCTTTCCGGCCTGTGGACTTCTGTTCAGGGCGTTCTTCCATCCGTGTTGCCAGCTTGGTGCCAATGAGCATGCCCAGCAATGATGGACGTTTGGCTTCGATGGGCGTTTTCCCTTCATCACGACCTCGGGCCCAGGCGGCTTCCCAATGGTCATGTTGCTCACGCGCCTTGTCCAATATGGCGGTGACTCTTTCCGTTCTTCCCTCCTCGACGGCATCGCGCAAATCCATAAGTTGCACCATGATTTGGTTGAGCCAGTGGCTGGCAGCTTCACGTTGGGCGACAAGCGCATTTGCAAGCTCGGTGGCGTACACGTTGCCCACGTTGGCGGTGGCGGTATCAAAACGCACGCCGGCCAACCACTGCCGTTCGCGCCACGCTGTATCCGACGCCACGGCAAGCATGAGCGCACTGCTGAGTGCCGCGGGGATAGAGTCAACGGCAAGACGCAATCCGTCATGTTCGACGGCGTCCATGAAAATGGGTGTCGCTCCAAGCGAGCTGACCAGGGCAGTGAATGCATCCACCGCGTCGGGTGACGTCGCGGCAATTGGCGTAAGGGTCCAGGCGGCACCCTTGAAGATGTCGGCGTTGAGCTGTTCTACTGCGTATGAAGAAGGGACGCGCTGCGGATTGAAGACAATGTCACTGCTGATGTACGACGCGTGCGCTGGCAGGTGCTTGTTTACAAACGTGGTGAGTGGTTGCTTGACCGGGCACGCATCGGTGATGATTGCACCCTTGATGATATCGGGCGCTATGGCGCGCAAAGTTGGTTCTATCGCCTCTGCTGGGATCGCCAACACGATCAGTTGTGCATTTTCACATGAGGCAGGCAGGTTCCAGATGCTGCGGTCGATCGCTTTTAACTTCTCGGCACGTTGAGTGTTGGCCGAATTCTTATCATGGCCGATGATCTCGGCGTCTTTAAACAAATTACGCAGAGCGAGGCCTATCGCTGTGCCGATAAACCCGCAGCCTACTATTGTGATACGTGTTTTTGCCATGTTCTTTCCCGATCCAGAGCAACGATCAATGTAAGAATGGGTCCGGCGGCCGCTAAAAGCCGAGTAGAAGACGGGTAATGTCGACGGCCGGGCCGGTGACTAATTGACCCAACAGGCTGGGAATCGCGACTACCAGCAAGATCAGGATCATAAAGCCATAGCGTTCCAACTGATCCATGAAACGGGCGCTTTGATCCGGTAGCAGTGCAGCCAGAACGCGCGATCCATCCAATGGAGGAATCGGGATCAAGTTGAACAACGCCAGAATCATGTTTAAAAAGACGGCTGTGCTTAACGCTTGAAAAACCATCCCTGCCAGTAACGTGTTGGAGAGCGGAAACAGTATCGCTGCAAACCGATATAAGGTTGCGAACAATACAGCCATAATCACATTAGATGCGGGACCGGCCAGCGCAACCAGCGCTGCGCTGGTGCGAGCATTGCCGTTCAACCGGTAGATGCTTACAGGAACCGGTTTGGCCCAGCCAAAGCCGCCAATGAGGAATAACAACGACCCGAATGGGTCGAGATGGGCGAGCGGGTTGAGCGTGACTCGTCCCATGAGACGAGGGGTATCGTCACCCAGCTTCGTTGCCACGAACGCGTGTGCGAATTCGTGCACTGGGAAGCACACCAGTAATAAAAGCACGATGACGAGCAAAGCCGAGAAGATGGCCGTAAAATCGCGGTCGCTGAATCCCGCGATCAACTGAACAAGGGGTCCATTCATACAAATTTACTCATAATAGTGATAGTGAATGTGGTAAGTGTATCACTGCGCCGGCCGTTTCAGGTTGATTGCCATTCGTTAGTATAATTTTGCGCGTGTCCCCGATTGTGATCACGCCATTAGAACTGAACGATCTCGTGCGCTTACGGAAACCGCATGCATGTGGAGGCGATGAATGGCTGGTTGTGCGGTTAGGCGCTGATGTCGGGCTGAAGTGTCGCACATGTGGTAGACGAGTCCTGCTTACGCGTCGCGATCTTGAACGACGACTTGTATCGCGCACAAGCGCTACCCCTGCCACCCATAACAGCGCGAGACAGGGTGATTCGAAGTGACATCACAAGGATTCTGATCTATGAAACGGATCGTCATGTTGTACGGTGACGCCGGCGGGGGGCACCGCAGTGCCGCGGATGCAATCGCGCAGGGTATACGTATGCTGTACGGTGACCGATATGAGATTGCATTTCTCAACGGTTTCAAGCGGCTGCCTCCACTTCTTCGCAATGCCGATACCGATTACCCCATGTGGGTGAACTACGGACGCATGTTATACGCGCTTAGTTTTCATGCGAGTAATGGGCGCCGCCGTGTGGCCGCGATCCGGCGTGTATTCGAGCCTATCAGCGATCCTGTGGCTGAGGCGATTGTGCGTGCGGAGCCTGCGAGCGTGTACGTGTCGTGTCACCCTGTTTACAACCAGGCCATTCCTCTTGCCATCCGGCGTCTGGGTCTTCACTCAAAGTTCGTCAATGTTGTAACTGATCTGGTCACCGGGCATGTGGCGCATTATGCTTCCGAGGTGGATCACTGCATCGTGCCAACGGAAGAGTCTCGCCAGGAGGCGATCGAGAACCTGGTTCCACCGGAGAAAGTGACAGTTACGGGACAACCGGTATGGCCGGACTTCCGTCAGCGCATGGGAAATCACAAGGTGACACGCGCTGAACTGGGGTTGGATGACACCAAGCCAATTGTTTTGCTGATGGGCGGCGGTGATGGTCTGGGGCGCCTTGGTGTTACCGGGAGAGAGATTGCGTTCAGTGGTTTGCCACTACAACTGGTGGTGGTCTGCGGGCGAAACCAGGCAGTGAAGCGCGACCTGGAGTTCATCAACCCACGCGTGTCGATGAGAGTATTAGGGTTTGTCAAAAATATCCCTGAACTGATGGGCGCTGCTGATATCCTGGTGACCAAGGCAGGACCGGGCACGATTGCGGAGGCTTTCATCGCCCAACTGCCCATTTTGCTCTATGACGCGGTGCCGGGGCAGGAGGAAGGCAATGTGGATTACGTGGTCAATCGAGGAGCTGGCTCGTGGTGCCCACTATTTCCGTCTACCGTGATCAAGCAACTGAAGCTGTTGTTGGCTGATCCAAAACGGATGGAAAGTATGCGTCGGGCTTCGGCAAAACTGGCTCGACCTGATTCCGCGTTAGATATCGCTCGAATCGTCGCGCGCTTTGCTGGCGATTGACGGCGCAACATGCTGCCACCGAATCGCCAGCAAATGCTGCCTGTGCTGCCACGTAATGTGCTGGCCGTGGTCACCTAATAATCGTCGTCGTCATCGTCGTCATCATCGTCGTCCCAGAGGAGTTCGTCGTCTTCGTCCTCATCCTCCTCAAGGTCGTCGAGACTGATGTCATCCTCTTCCTCCTCGTCGAGCTCTTCTTCGTCGAGTTCGCCAAGTTCGTCCAAGGGCTCCACATCGTCTAATTCTTCTTCTTCTTCGACCAATGCGTCCAGACTCTCGACGTCTTCATCCTCCTCCAACTCCTCGACACCGAGTTCGTCGTCATCCAGGTCTTCGGTATCCACTTCGTCTAGCGCGTCTTCGTCCTCATCCGGACGAGGTGGTAGATCGGACGAGTCGAACGCTGTAAACGCTGAGACAGCGATTGCAGCGTCCTCTAGTAGGATGTCGTCTTCGTTCTCGCGGCTCGATGTATTGAGTACCAGTGCCATCACTTTACTTATCCCTCATCTGTATGAAATCGCGGGCGCAGACCGTCGGCTTGCGCAAGCGCAGTTGTAAAGTTTTAATTAATGTCTGTCAAGGAAGAAATTATAGCGGCGAATACGCAGGGCAAGTTGCCTCTCATCGATCGTGAATTATCTTCAACGCGTCATTTACGTTCGCAAATAGCTGATCGCAGACTGGTACCAGGGCTTTGCGCTTGGCTTCCGCGGTTGCAATTCCCATACCGTGTATGGTGACGGCGACGTCGAAGGTACGCAACAAGGCTGTGGCAGTGTGGCAGGCACGCACGCCGCCAGCGTTGTCCTCAAATACAAACACATCTTCGCCATTCAGGATACCGAACGTTTCGGCGTGCCGGCCATGCTTCCATAATTGATAGGCAGCGGCAAGCGCGGGGTGTTCTTCCACACCGCGTGCCACTAACATGGCGGCCAGCGCCTGTACCGGTCCGGGTTTAGTCAAGTCGTACACACGCTCGCCGTGCAGGTCTGCCAACCACTGGACATGGCCAAGGGCCACCATCGGCAATTGATCCAAGTGTAGCAGCTTCAGGCCAATCTCTGCCTCAGGGGGGTGAACGGGCAGATAACCGTTTTTTGGCACGTTATTTTGCTGGCGGTAGCCCGGTGGCAGGCTTGGGCGTGCCGTGAAAATGCACGATCGATGGCTGAGAATGATGTCATGGCTACGATCATCGATGAGTGGTTCATCCAGCATTTCCAACAGAGAATGTGTATCAAACGCGGGTGCCAGGCCATAATGCTGTTGGAACAGGGCTGAGCCTAGAATCATCTCTGCAAATATGCGTGTGGTCACCGTATTCTGCACATCGGTTACATGGTCCAACAGCGCATGTATCTTTTCAGACAACTGAGGCGGTGACTCGCGTAACAACAGTTCGCGTGCTCGTTCATTCGGTAATCCAGGCAGGTCAGCCGTCTTGCGCGTCCATGACTGGAAATCTGGGCGACCAGTGATACCGGTGGCTGCAGCGTGGTGGATGATCCCGGCAAGAAACGCCACGGAGTCCCACTCGTTGCTGTAGCCATGCGCATGTAGCACATGAACGTCGTCATCTGAAGGCGTGTATGTGGGCAAGTGGTATTGCTCACAGTAGCGGGTGACTGTCGCGTCGATAGCCGCGCGATAACCACGGTCATGAATGAGCGTTCCATCCAGGTCGAGAAGTAGTAGCATGTCGGCGTAATTCTACGTGAGACCTGATGAATGCCTGTAGCGGCCCATTCATCGCTCTGGATCACGGCGCCCAAAATCGGCCAAGCCCTAACGTTGAGCCAATAATGGCAGTGGCTAACATGAGTACACCGGCAATGATCAAAATGTAATCGCGACGTTGGTACACAAGCTCACGCAGCCATGTGCGCGGCTGGGTGCCGAATGCACGCAGGTCCATGGCGTCCGTGATCTCTTCGCCGCTGACAATGCTGTGGATGACGACCGGCACCAGCAAGGGGGCCAGACGGCGCACCTGCCCGATCAGCCCACCTTCCCGGCGCTCCAGTTCGTACCCGCGGGCTTTTTGGGCGTCCATCGTCATGGCAAAATCACGCCCGAGACTGGGGACGAAGCGCATGGTTAGATCCATGGCAAACGCGAGCTTGTCGGGTAACCCCAAGCGCCGAAAGGTGATGCCGTATTGGGCCGGGTCGATCGTGTAAGGGATGAGAATGGTCATCGACGCGATGCTGAAGACTCTTGCAAACTGGCTGAGTGCGAAGAAGATCTGCTCGATACTGATGGTCAAGGTAGGCTGCCAGTTGAAAATAGTAAACGGCGCGCGCAGTGTGGCGATCACGCGTTCTGTCTTATAAAGTTCGAACCCTCCCCGCCCAGTGAGCAAGGTCAACAATGCATAGATCAGGATGAAGGCCCCGATGAACAACCAGGTGCGGCGTGTGTCTCGCCAGGATAGCTGCGCTGCTAGCACAGCCAGCAGGGCGACTGCCAGGAAGAACAACAGGATGCGCAAGTCCCAAAACATGAACACGCTGACGAGGAAGCAGGCGTAGAAAATGAGACGTGAGCGCGGGTCAAGCCGCTGGATCAGCGTGTTGCGTGGTTTGTATTTCCAGGTAACGAGCATGCTAAAGTGTAGGAAGCCTGGGACAGGTTTCTGTGCAAGACCGCCTCTCCCAGGCATCCATCTCCCATCGTTATCTGCCTGTCTGGCGCCGGACGGACAGATAGGCAATGACCAACACAGGCACCAGGATTACGGCGAAAATGGCATTCGGTCCAGCCGCCGGCACGAACTCGCCGACGATGGCCGTAGCAGGTGAGAAGCCGTTGATCCAGATGTCCGAGAGGGCGGCGAAGCCAATACCGATGAAATTACCCATCAACCCCCAGGTTACTGCACCGGCGACATCGGGATTGCTGGCGAACACGAAACGCGCCACTACTACGAGCACGGCGCCGACCAGGGTCGAGAGCCCGGCCAATAGCGTGATCTGTCCAGATCCTTCGCCGAAGAACACCTGGTTCTGTTCGCCCTGGTTGGTCAGGTAGAAAAGGGTGCCGATGAGGGCGATCACGACACTGACAATCATGGCGATGTTGGCGCTGCGATTCTTATCGACAGACATCGCTACCAAACCCGAAATCAAGCCGATCAGGCCGTTGCCGACACTCCATTGGGGTGAAAGCCCGAAGCCAGTCAGCGCGTCGCCGACGATGTTGCCTACGGCACCGGTAAAGAAGCCTACCGCGGGGCCGAATGCATAGCCGAAGAACATGGGGATGACGATGGCCGGGCGCAGCGCAACCTGGCTGACGGAAGGCATGACGACAGCGCTGCTATTGAACAGCCACGATAGCACGGCATACAGGGCGGCGCCGATGCCCATGTAGACGACCTCTCGCGTTCCGATCTCCCAGGCTTTACTTTGCTGTGTGATCAGGTAAGCAACGAGCACGATTACCAGGCCAATCCCGACGAATACGAAGCGCAAAACAGGATTGCTCATCGTTAATTCGGAATCGAGCGATTGGACCAGCAGGGCTATCGCGATAAAAATGACGAGCACGGCTACGAGCAGGATGATATTTTTCGTCAAGCGATTCATGATCTACTCTCCTGTAAGGGTAATAAAGAATGACGAAACGCAAATGCATGTGCCCATGAGGGCGCCAGGATCGTATGTAATCCTAACACCCGATCACGTATTTTGGTTCGGCTGCACAGGCAAAAGAACGATTCTCTCGTTTCACGCTGGCGGGAGGATCACATGGTGAACGGCGCCAGTTCAGCAGCCGGAAGGAAACGACCCGTTTGCGCCAGTGTAGCCAGGTTGACATCCGCGCCGTCGGCAACCAGTTGACCATCTGCCACCAGCAAAACACGGTTGGCGTAGGTGATCGCCAGATCGAGATCGTGAGTGATGAAAAGCAGCGCCTCGAAAGCGCGGCTGTGGGAGGAGGATGCGGGCAGATCGGATTGATCCGTCATCCCCGGACCTTTGTCTCTTCCGACGATGTCGTCCATGAAGTGCGTGTAATTCGCGTAGTCCTGTCCTGCGCTCGGTTCATCCATTACCAGGACGCGCGGATTCATGGTGAGCACGCTGGCGATGCTGATGCGTTTCTGCTGGCCGAAACTCATGGACAGCGGCGGAATCTCGTCATAACCGGGCAGATTGACAGCTACCAAGGCGCGGCTGATACTCTCGGTTATCGTTTGCGCATCAAGGCCGATGTTCTTAGGACCAAAGCTCAACTCTTCGCGCACTGTGGGAGCGAAGAGCATGTGGCTTGGGCTTTGAAACACGTAGCCGACCGTGTGCGCAATCTGCGCCACACTGAGTGTTTTGCTGTCGCGGCCAGCAAGCAGCACCTGGCCGCGCGTAGGTTTGTTGAGTCCGATGGCGTGCTTGACCAGTGTCGTCTTGCCGGCGCCATTTGGACCGAGCAGAGCGATGCGATCGCCGCTGTTCATGGTGAACGAAATGTCGTGCAACACCTCAGGTCCATCACCGTACTGGAAATGCACGTTGCGGAATTCGATCAGCGGCGAGGCTGGTTGAGTGCTGGGCGCTGAGTGCCGAGTGCCAAGTGCCGAGTGACGAGTCTTTAGATCCGAGTGCTGACCGGTTGGCACGGCTTCTGACTCCGGCATTCCTTCGGAAGGCATACTCCTGGCTTCTTTGCGCACCCGCTCAATCACGACCGGGGCTGGCAACTTTATCTCGCGCCAGTTCACTGCCTGCATGAGCCCGGGCGCGTCGCCATCGTAGGTGATGCGCCCGTTCGCCATATAAATGCAGTGTTCTGCCTTGACAGCGAGCACGTCTTCCACGCGATGTTCGATGATCACCATGGCAATGCCGCTGTTGGCCAACTCTCGCATCAGAGTCAATGCCTCTGCGCCTGAGGCTGGATCGAGTGAAGCCAGTGGTTCGTCCAACAGGAGTGCCTTTGGACGCATGGCGAGAACCCCGGCCAGGGCAACTTTTTGTTTCTCGCCGCCGCTCAATTGAAACGTCTCGCGGTGGAGCAGGTGGTCGATGTGCAGGAAACTGGCGACTTTGTGGATGCGGTCCAACATCTCCTCGCGCGGCATGCCGAGGTTTTCCAGACCAAAAGAGATCTCATGGATGACTTCAGAGGCAACGATTTGACGTTCTGGGTCCTGCAGCACGGTGCCGACGATCTGTGAGATTTGTGCCATTGGCATGGCGGCGTTACTTGTGCCGAATAGCGAGATGGTTCCCTCCAGCATACCGTTGGTGTAACTATGCGGGATGAGCCCATTGATGCATCGGACGAGTGTCGTTTTGCCGCAGCCACTAGCGCCGGCAATCAGGGTGATCTCCCCAGGCCTAAACTTGGCAGTGATGTCGACGAGTGCTGGCTCGGTGCGAGTGCGGTAGGTGTAGGAAAGGTGAGAGACAGTGATGCTCATTTATGGTACCAATGGAAAGGTGAGAGACAGTGATGCTCATTTATGGTACCAATCCATCGTCATCGTTGCGGCCAAGTTTGCGACTGTTGGTCGCGTAGCGCTCGACGGCTGGTTGCAGGTCGCCGGCAAAGTACTGGTAGGCCTCTTGTCCGTACTCCCTGGTTTTCACCACCACTGGCATCGGAACAGCGTGCCCCATGATGAGCGCCTGTTGTTTGCTATCCAGTGATGCCAACACACTGCGCAATTGCTGCGCGCCGCTCATGCCGGTGAAGACGGCACTGATGTCGCGCTCGTCGCTGAGCGCACAGGTAATGCGTGTGCCGATCTGTGACATCACCTCGGCATCGATCTGGCTGGGGCGTTGATCGATGATGAGCAATGTGACGTTGTACTTGCGCAGTTCGCGAGCGATGTTGCCGAAAATGGTGAATTGCGCAACCTCTGGCGCGAGGAATTTGTGCGACTCTTCAATGGCGATGACGAGCTTGCGTGGCTCTTCACCACCCCCGCCCTCGGCGCGCTCCTTCATCTGTACATACATGGCGTGAATCCGACGTGTGATGTAGTTGGCGACGAATACATAAGCCGGAAGGTCGTTGCCGTAGCGGCCGAACTCAACCACCACGCTATCGCCGCGCGTCAAGTGGGCAAGGATGCGGTCGGCAAAGTTCTCAGTCGTCTGCGGCCGTAGAAACTTAAAGTTCAGCAGACGCGATAGCTTGCGTTGCATGGCAAAGTACGTGCTCTCGGTGAGTTTGTTGCCGTCCAACAACGCCTGGATCTCGTCGTCGACCTCGTCGCTAAGCAGTTTTTGCACCCATGTCTTGGGAAATTTGCGATGTAGCGTGTATAGGGCGTTGACCTGCACGTCGGAGAGCGCCAGCACGTTCTGCAGCATTTGCAGGTCCTCTGGCTCAATATGCGCGAAAGCGATCTGCAACGCGAACTCGTAGCCGGCCTGGCGCGTGCGAGACGATTCTTCGTCCAGTGTGACGACGACCACCCGCGATGCAATGGAACCCAGTTGCTTTAGCCCTTTGAACTTCTGCCGATCCCCTTTGAGCGTATAGCCGTAGTCATTGTGCATGTCGAAGATCAGCGTGGAAGCGATGCTCTGTCTGACGATGTCGGCCAGCAGGGGGAGGGCGAGAAAAGTCTTGCCCGTGCCGCTGCGCCCAAAGATCGCGCTTGAGCGCTCGACGAACCGTTCCAGGTCCAGGTTGATTTTGATCTTCTCATCATCCACAGATGCCCCAATCTCATACGTTTCTTTCCCTTCGGCTGCGAAGATGGTGCGCACTTCTTCGGGGGTGGCTCGGAAGACCGGTGTGAAATGCGCCGGAACGCTTTTCACAGGCCGTATTTCGGCGCTGCCGCTTTCCAATACCAGCATCGGCTTGACGTGCAGCACACCATACACGGTGGTGCCGCGGTAGATCTGCGCAATGAAATCATCCATCGCCGGCGGCATCTTTTGGACATTGGTGTCGGCGGCTTCCAGGCGGATGTCGGTGACCAGGCCAAAGAACTTAGGCCAAAGAACTTGCGGCCCGTCTGGCCATCGATGGTGACGTAGCTGCCGACTGCCAGGCCTTCGATAATCGTATCGCGGTCAAGCTTTACGTCAAGGCCGTCATTCAGTGAGCCGCTGACGACAATACCCAGGCGTGAGCGCAACGGACGCGGATCTTCAAGACCAAAAAACTGATTGGGGAACGGCTGTTCATCCATGGTGCGAATTCCTCTCATATTGCAGCCTGCGCAGCAATCCCTCCAGTCGCGCACCGTCATAGGACAGCAGCCTGGCCAGCTCACGCCCGCAGGCCACCGCAAAGGTGTCGCGCGCTGTTCCCTTCTTGCGCGTCCCGGCAGCCAGCCGGATGGTCGCGGCGAGTAATTCGTCGCATGGCACGTCTTTCGCCTCAAGCACTAATCGGAAAAAATCGAGCTGCTGCGTGAATGCCTCGATTTCTGGCGCTTCGCAGCATTCGATCCCGTGCAGGGCAATGGGCGGTTGCGGCGGCAATCCATGACGGATGGGTTGCCCGTCGTGCATCTGGTAACCTACACATAGGACGCTCACCTCCAGCGGCACGAGCTGGCTGCGCAACCACTCAATATCTTCATCGCGGGCGTCGTTTGCAACCGACATCAACTTCACCATGCCACGTTCGTCATCCTTTAAAGCGATGTCGTAGATCAGGCCGTAGATGGTGGCCTGGCGGTACGGGTTGCGTGTCTGCACCAGAGCGCCGAAAGTGGGCACATCGCTCTCGGGGATGCGTGTGCCAAAGACGAACGTTCGCATGTTCGCGCGTAGTACTTTGCCGACTATCATTAGCGTCTGTCCTTTGCTTCTTGCTTGGACGAGGGCGTCATAAAAATGCCTTCCTCGATCAATCCACGCTCAATGGCCAGATCAATCTCCTTCTCCTCGGTATGAGAGAGTACGGCTTCCTCGTGTGCGGCCTTTAGGCACAACGGGTAACCCCCCCCCATGCGTGCATGCCGGCCCAGCACTGCGGTGGTGATGCCGATGTTCTCGGCGTTCGAACACCACGCTGGCATCTCAAGCCGCGCAATGATCGTCCGCGCCGGTCCTGTAGCGCTGCTAACGTTTAGATAACAACAGCGCATTGTATGACCAAACCGCCCCAGATACTGCGGGTCGTTTACCAACCAACTTGGCTCGAATAAGGCTGTGCGGTGAGAAGGCGGCAACACCTGATCCAGCACATGACGGTCGAGGATGCCACGCAGGTTCAGTTCAGCCTTGCGCACAGTCTCTCGGAGCGCTGGCTCACCAGAGACGGCGTCAGGCTGCACCTCTGCCAGGGCGCAAGCACGTGCCACGGCATTGCTGTTGGGGCGGTCGATGTAACCTGTGACAATCGCACCACAATCGCGAATGCGGTTTAGCGCTTTCACGACACGGTCGAGTTGTTCTCCGGCGCGGTGTGGACTGTTGCGCAAAAATAGTTCGTTGAGCAGAGAGAATGGCACGAGTGATCCGTCGGCTACGGCGACCGGCTGTAACCCGGCGTCGCAGAAATGCTCGCACTGCTCCGCCAACAACTCGATCTCTTCCAAATCCCGCTCGGTGCTAATCTCACCCGGCGACACCAGCTCTCCGTTATCGTCATAGAGCTGGTCCTCGCTCAGGAATTGGAGCGGCTTACGGTGGCTGCCCTTGACTGCATCCGGAAGTGCGATTGGGTTGGCTGGTTGGCCGTAAACGATACAGGTACTGGCGACCTGGATGACTGCATATTGCACGGCTTTGTGGCGATCCGGCATGATCTGCGAGCCGTCGGTAGCGATGAGAACGTAGGTAGCGATGAGAACGTAGCTTGCAGGTTCATTCCCGAACGGGATGAATTGGTTGGCATTCTCGCCTGCATTGAAAAGTGCACCGGTCCACCGGATCCCCTGGGCATGCGCGGCTTGTTCACAGACCGAATTCCAGGTGGTGTGGTCAAAGTCTGATGTAAACACTCGTCGCATACGTGCCACGCGCTGCTCACGGGTCCGCCGTGCTGCGCTGGCGCGCTCGGCCATGCTACGCAGTTGTGGGATGAGCTGGGTGACATCAATCGGCATGTGCCCATTGTAGATGGGGCGTGCGGTTGTGTCGAGGTATGCGTAGGTGGACCTGTGATGCGCTTGGTACAATCCGCCGAGATACGATCTCTCGTCGCAAGGAGGCAGCGTGGACCAATACCGAGTAAAACCCGGCAGCCGTGTCGATCTGAGCCAATGGGACCCTGACGACACGAATGGTTTTGATGGTGCCAAGAAGGACAGTGATAAGCATCTTGCCATGTTATCCATCAAACTGGAGGCGTTACAAGAGCTGCTGTACGCCGAGCGCAAGCACAAAATACTGTTGGTGTTGCAGGCCATGGATACCGGTGGCAAGGATGGCACCATTCGCCACGTATTCCAAATGGTTGATCCGTTGGGTGTGCGTGTTGCCAGTTTCAAAGTCCCCACGGCTGAGGAATTGGACCATGATTTTCTGTGGCGGGTGCACCGGCAAACACCAGCACGTGGTGAAATTGTCATCTTCAATCGCAGCCATTATGAGGATGTGTTGATCGTGCGGGTCCATGACCTGGTTCCGACAGAGGTATGGCAACGGCGTTTCGAGCAGATAAATGCCTTCGAGCGGCTACTGGCCGATGAGGGAACCACCATTCTGAAGTTTTATCTGCACATCAACAAAGACGAGCAAAAAAAGCGCTTACAGCAACGGTTGGACGATCCTCAGAAACGTTGGAAGTTCAACCCTGAGGATCTGAAAGAGCGAACGCGCTGGAGCGAATACATGCAGGCTTACGAAGATGCTTTGAGCAAAACCAGTACAGCCTGGGCGCCATGGTACATCGTGCCGGCGAACAAGAAATGGTACCGAAACATCGTGGTGGCAACGACGATTATCAAGACCCTGGAAGAGCTGAATATGCAGTGGCCCGAAACGAAGGACTTCTCCAAGATTGCCGTGAGATGATCCCCGCCCGATTGGGACGCGTAGCATGATCGACTTTCCATAATTGCGCGCCGTGAGCGTGATCTCCCCTTGTCCGCCGTTGAGAGGAACCGGTTCCGCCTTTTGGCAGTGGATATCACCTTGATAGAAAGTTAAATTGGCCTTGTTCGTCATCTTACACAGCATGACGGCAAGGTCTTTCTTTATGAGAGCTTGATTGCGCGACACTGAAAGGCCTATGTAAGCGTATTAATAAGCAAGGCAGGAGGCATTTATCATGGACCAATCGCGAAGATCAAGTCTTGCATTTGGCATCATTCTTATTCTCCTCGGCGCTGCATTCCTGGCATATCAACTCGTTCCCGGTCTGCAGATTCTGGTTGATTGGGGACAGGCATGGCCATTGATCATCGTCGGCATCGGTGTCGTTTTATTGTTAATGGCTGTTCTTGCTGCCACTCCCGGCCTGGCTGTGCCAGCAACCATTGTTTGTGGCGTAGGGGGCTTATTGTGGTGGCAGAACGTGACAGGTCACTGGGAGACCTGGTCCTTTGCATGGTCGCTTATCCCTGGCTTTATTGGCGTTGGCATTATCCTCAGCGGCTTATTGAGCGGGCGTGTTCGTGAATCCCTCATCGGTGGCAGTTGGATGGTCCTTATCAGCCTGATCTTGTTCTTCATTTTTGGTTCATTCCTCGGTGGGCTTGAGTTATTCGGCGCTTATTGGCCGATCCTGCTGATCGGTTTGGGGTTGTTGATGCTCATTGGGCCGCTATTGCGGTCACGCGGTTGATCTATTAAGTTCGCGGCGCGATCGCGCCGGCTGAGTCAGACGAAGGGAGAAATTCATCATGCGACAGAATAGCCTTTTCTGGGGTGCGATTCTCGTTCTCTTTGGTGCAGTGTTGCTGTTAAGCAACCTGGGCATTTTCCGAGTCAATGTATGGAGCTTACTGTGGCCTTTGTTCCTCATCCTTCTGGGTGCGTGGATTCTGTTTGGTGTACTGGGTGGCGGTCGCCCGGCAACAGTGGAGCAAATCAGCATTCCATTGGACGGATCGACGCAGGCTCATGTGCACATTCACCACGGGGCTGGCCGTCTCAGTATTAACGGCAGTGCGGCTCCGGGTGTGCTGATGGCCGGTGCGTTCGGTGGAGGCCTGGACTACAGCAAGCGAAACAGTGGGACTGCCGTCAGCCTGGACATGCGCTCGCGGTGGAGTGGATTTATGTGGGGACCCTGGCCATGGGGTGGGCGTGGCGCCTATGACTGGGATATGGCGCTGAGCCGGGATATCCCCATCGCCTTAAAGGTGGAAACGGGGGCCTCCGAATCGGAGATCGACCTGACTGATCTGCGGGTGAGCGATGTGCACGTGAGTACGGGTGCCAGCTCCACCACATTGACTGTGCCATCGAATGCGGGATATACGCGCGTACGGCTGGAAGCTGGCGCGGCTTCGATCAAGGTGCGGGTACCAGGCGGCGTTGCAGCGCAAGTTCGCTCACACTCGGGTGTTTCCAGCATCAACGTTGACCAAACGCGTTTCCCTGGCTCGGGCAATGTATACCAATCGCCAGATTATGCGACAGCAGTCAACAAGGTTGATATTGATATCCAGATGGGCGCTGGCTCGGTGGACGTGTTCTAAATCAGATTCAAGGGTATGCGGACTGACGCGCATACCCGCGTTTGTTTCACTTAAACGGAGAAGATGCTATGCGACGCTATGATATGCGACTCTTGTGGGGTCTTTTGTTGATTGCGGGCGGCGCGCTGTTTCTGTTGGAAAATCTCGGGATCCTACCGCTCGGCGGTTACGTGTGGGCGCTGCTATTCGCAGTAGGCGGTCTCACATTCCTGGGCGTCTTTAGCGCTGATCGTGCGAATTGGTGGGCGGTGATCCCAGGTCTCACGTTATTGGGGATTGGAATGACCATCGCCCTATCCATTGCCTTCCCTGAACAGGTGGGTGCCTGGATTGGCGCCGGTTTTCTCGGCATGATCGGATTGGCGTTCTGGATCGTTTATCTCACCAACCGGGAGTTCTGGTGGGCCATCATTCCTGGCGGCGTCCTGGTGACACTGGCCATGGTTGCAGGGATTGCCCCATTCTGGGGAGGTTTTGAAACCGGTGGTTTGTTCTTCCTGGGCATGGGCTTGACGTTCGCGCTCGTAGGCGTCGTGCCGACGCCGCAGGGGCGCATGACATGGGCGTTCATCCCGGCAAGCATCCTGACGCTGATGGGATTGTTGGTGATGGCCGCAGCAACTTCGCTCATCAACTACATCTGGCCGATCGTGTTGATTGCTTTCGGCGTGGTCTTGTTGTGGCGCGCGTTTGTTTACAAGCGCAGTTGACAGGTGGTTTCAATCGATGGGTACAAAAATGTATCGAAGCCAGAGCGATAAAATGATCGCTGGCGTATGCGGCGGGTTAGGGCGATACCTTGGTATCGACTCGACACTGGTGCGCATCTTCTTCCTGCTGTTGGGGTTGGCAAACGGCGGGATTGCCTTGCTGTTGTACTTCATTCTGTGGATCGCCATGCCGTTGGAGGGTCAGCCGGGTTTCTCCAGCTTCGAAGACAGTCTGCGTTCCGGCACGTCAGAAATGGCCGACCGCGTACGGACTTTTGGAAGCGATGTGGGACAAACGTTGCGGGACCGTCCGCGCGACGTCGGATTGATCATCGGTGTGGCGCTTGTTCTCCTGGGTGGTCTCTTTCTGCTGGACAACCTGAACCTGCCATGGTTACGCTGGTTCAACGCCGACATGCTTTGGCCGGCACTGTTAATCCTTGGCGGCCTGGTTCTCCTCTTCCGCCAGACAAGAAGGTAGTCACATGCAACCAATGAATACACAGAACACTGGCGTGCAAAACGCTGGCGCACAGAGCCAATGGCCGGCGCCTTATCGCCATCACATCAGCTTGTTCTGGCCGATTGTGCTGATCGGGCTTGGGGTGGTGTTGCTGTTGAACAACACAAACGTCCTGCCCGGCAACGCATGGGATTGGATATGGCGTCTATGGCCAATCGTCTTCATCGCCTGGGGCCTGGATGGATTGCTGCGGCGTGAGCTGGTAGGCCCGGCGTTGATGATCGGAATGGGATGTA
>JAMDDR010000291.1:0-4259 GCA_023488685.1 Chloroflexota bacterium
TTGCTGGGGCGTCTTCACGCGCCGTCGATCCAGTTCATCTGCTTTCATCGGGTGTCACCTCGTCTACTTCGCAGTTATAAGGCTGCTACAGTTACGTCGGGTGACACCTGTCACCATATAGGTTTCTGCATGCCGGTTCCTGCGCCCCGTACCCGGCTCGTACCCGGCCTGTAGCCGGAACGTATCACAGCACGATCAATGGTTGCTCGGTCTCAACAGACCCGGTCAGGTCATATTCAAGTGCGCCGTCAATATGGACCGGCACCATCTCCCCCACCGGGAGCGTTCCGTCGACGATCACAAGCCCGTCCACCTCCGGCGCATCACGATAAGTGCGCCCGACGCTCAAACCCTTATCGTGACCCTCGATCAACGTCTTGAGCGTCTGGCCGACCATGCGCTGATTGCGCATCAGCGAGATCTGTTGCTGCTTCAGCATCAACGCGTCGCGGCGGGCTTCCTTGACGTCCTCGTCGACCTGGCCTGGCAATATCCCAGATGGGGTATTCGGCTCGTGGGAATAGGTGAACACCCCCACCCGGTCGAATTGCATCTCGTCTACGAAGTCGAGCAGTGTCTGGAACTCGGCTTCTGTTTCGCCGGGGTAACCGACGATGAATGTCGTGCGCACGCACAGGTCGGGCATGGCCGCGCGCATCTTGGCGACGGTGCGATGCACCCAATCGATGTTCGACGGCCGGCGCATACGGCGCAAAGTGGCCGGATGGCCGTGTTGCAGCGGGATGTCCAGGTAATGACAAATCTGCGGGTGTTCGACCATGGTCTCGATCAACCGGTCGGTAACCGCACCGGGATAGGCATACATCAAGCGCACCCACTCGATCTCCGGCGCGGCCTGGCAGACGTCCTTGAGCAGATGGGCCAGCCCATCCTTCAGGCCAAGATCGCTGCCATAGTCGGTCAAGTCTTGCGCGATCAACACCAATTCACGCAAACCATCGCTGGCGAGTTTGCGCGCCTCGCTCAAGATCAATTCCGGCGGGCGGCTCTTCAGCGTGCCTTTGATGGTAGGGATGGTGCAGAATGCGCAGGGACGGCGACAGCCGTCCGAAATCTTCAGGTAGGCGCTGGCGCCTTGTAAGGCCGTACGCATCGCGCCGCGTTCGTCGGCGCCAACGGTCAGCGCATCGGTGGGCAGGTGGTAGAGCGGTTCAGGTTTGGCGCGCCCGCGCACGGAATCGATGAAATCGACAATGTCCATCCAGCGGCGTGTGCCGATGACACCGTCAAGCCCCGGCACCTCCTGCGCCAGCCGCGGCCCCCACAACTGTGACAAACAGCCGGCCGCGATCAGTTGCTGGTGTTTTCGCTTACCCCGTGCCAGTTCGCGCAGGTTGCGGATCGACTCATCGCGCGCGGGGCCGATGAAACCACAGGTGTTTACGATCAACACGTCCGCCCGATCTGGTGCGTTCACCCCCTTGTAACCCGACGTGTTCAGCAGCCGGGCCATACTCTCCGAATCCACCGTATTTTTAGAACAACCCAGGGACAAAAGAAAATAGGACTTTTTCAACTAATTTTCAATCACTTTCCCCGTCGCATCCCATGTCACATGGACGGTGGCGTTACGGGTGCCGGCCGCACCGAGACGCGTGCCGTTGATAATGATGTCAAACGCGCCGGCGTTGCCGGTCTCGATCCCCACTGTGTTTTGCGCTTGCCATAACGCGCTGGGGCCAATAGCGGGAATGCCCTCATAGACGATGTTGCCATCGACCTTGACGCGCACCCAGGCGCGCTCGCGCGCGTCCAGCATCAACTGGACGCCCCCTTCGGCAAGCGGCTGCACCGCCGGCACGGTGGCTTCCGCGGTAGGTTCGGGTGCCACACCGGGCACAGGCGTTGATTCGGGAGCTGTCAGTGCGCTTGTGTCGTTCGTGGCAGCAGCGTTTATGACACCAGCCGCCAGCGCTGCAGTCGTCGATGGTTGATCGGTCGCGAGAATGCTGACACTGATCACCTGCGTCGGCGACGGGACAGTACCGCTCTGGTCTGCATTACCACGCAGGGCCGGCAGGATCACCAGCCCGACCACGACCATGACCAGGACCAATCCACCGGCGGCCATGGCCGCCACGATCAGTTTGCGCAGCCTCGCCGGCGCGTAAGCCGACATTGGGCTCAACCGCGTCGGCTCTCCCACCACGTCACCCAACGCACCCTGGGGGGTGCGCAGGCTGAACGGCGACCTGCCCAGTTGGAACGGTCGCACGTCGCTGGCTTGAGTCACCTTCGGCTCGCGCAAGCTGAATGAATTCGGTACGGCGGGCGTCTCAGTGCGGCGGAACACCAATCGTCCCAGGCTGTTGTTGGCGCCGTTCGACATCCCCGACCTGGCGCTATCGTCATCCGCCATCATGTCCAGTTCCGCTTCGTCGGCGGGCGGCAACTCACCTCTCCAACGCACCTGAGGCAGTTTTACCAACTGCGTGTAGCGGGAGACAGCCGGCTGGCGGGTGGGTGGCGGCGGAACGACTTCGTTGACCTGGGTGATCGGCACACCGACCTCGGCCTCGAAATCGGTCAAGGCCTGATCCGGGTCCAGCCCTAAATATCTGGCATAGATCTTGACGTAGCCGCGTGACGGCGGGCCATCGGGCAGGCGAGAAAAATCACCGGCCTCAATCGCCTCAATATACCGCCGGCGGATCTTGGTGGCGCGCTCGGCCTCATCAATCGATGCGCCAAGCTTTTCTCGCGCCGTACGAATGCGTTGAGCCAGATCAGACATGGTTCGATTTGTGGTTCGATTTGTAAATCGAAATCTGTTTGTGAGATTGTAGCATGCGGCGTGACGTTCCTGTTGTTGGGCTTATAGAGGCCAGGCAGGAAGGTCAGACACGGACCGATACGCTCATGATACTGCAGCGAGGCAAAACGAAAGGGCGGGAACCCCGCCCATCATCACGAAGCGACTGGTGCGCCTAAGATCGAGACCACCTCCCTACCCGAACAGCGCCCTGAGGGAGTTAGCGAGACAGCCCTGAGAAGTCACCCTGAAAGTGCTTCAGGAACACGTGCAGATCGAGCACGTCATCTGTTGTCACCGCCGGGGCAGTGGCGAACAAGCGCGCCTCCATTGGCGTCAACTCGCCGCCTACCCTCATGCCGGTGACTGTCATACCGTAGCGCGCAGCGGCCACATGAGCTGTGATCACACTTCCCGTGCCGCAACGATGGCACTGCATGGACAAGGTCCAGCGGCTTTCATACGGGGTGCCACCCGCATGCAGTGCATCCACGCGTTGTGCAGCCTGAATCCCTTCACGCAGATAGCGTTCACCACACAACGGACAGTACACATCGCCGGCGAGGTGCTCGATCAACGCATCCAGGTCATGGTCGCATGCCCCTGCCTGGTCGTTACCGGCGCAGTGATCCAGCCGCGGATCCATCATACAACTGACCGCTTTACAGAGCTAAGCAGCGCTCTCGGCGGGCGCAACTGTCTCGGCAACGGCCTCGGGCTGCGCTGCCGCTGCGGTCTCCGCAGGGGCTGCCGCCGGCGCAGCGGTTACACCTTCCGGCACGATGATGACGTTCACCGTCGGCGCGATGTCCGTGGCCAAACGAATGGTGATCACATGGGTGCCAATTTCGCGGATCGGCTCACGCAGCGCGACTTTGCGCTTGTCGAACTCTTTGCCCAGCAACTGGCTCAGTTTGTCGGCGATATTCCCCGCCGTGATCGAGCCGAACAACTTGCCCTTCTCACCGGTGCGAGCCGTGAACTGAATGTTCACACCGTTGATGACCTGCGCCACAGCCTCCATATCCGACTGCTCCTGCGCGCGGCGCTTAAGCCCGGCCGTCTTCACGGCATCGGCACGTTTGACGGTGCTGCTCGTGGCGATCACGGCCAGCCCGCGCGGAAGCAGGTAGTTGCGGCCATAGCCATCGGCCACCGTCTTCACTTCCCCGGCATGGCCAAGGTTATAGACATCTTGAGTCAGTAGGACTTTCATTACGCGACCTCAATTCTATTTGGAGTACAGGCCCGGCCCGCCAACCCGGCGTGGCTCAGACCCGTTTCATTTTATACGCTTAGCGGCAGAACGCGCGAGGGCAAATGATAGCGTAGTTTGGCGGAAATCACAAGGAGGGCAAAAACCCCCCAGCGATTCTCAATCTGAAAAATCCAGCACCTTTTTGCGGAAAATCCGCTGTCTACGGCCATTCAGTATCGACCTATACGATCACGAATTGCATCCAACTTGGCACTCAAACGGTAAAAT
>JAMDDR010000291.1:4269-8823 GCA_023488685.1 Chloroflexota bacterium
GGAGAGCAAAAACCCCCAACAAACCCCTTGTAAGGGTTACTCAGGCAGGTCGCAGTTTGCGTGTGCATCCTTTGCAGGGAGCGGTCCCGGTGGAAGCGAGTCCTCCGCCTGACCGTCCTGGGCTGTCTGTGTGTCGACCAATACAGCCAGTGCCGCGCGGGCAGCCGTCTGCTCGGCCACCTGCTTGCTGCTGCCGCTGCCTGCCGCCGCCATAAAACTCCCCAGCCACACTTCGACAGTGAAGGTTTTGGCGTGGTCAGGACCTTCTGCACCGACGACCTTATAGCGTGGCGTCACCGATAGCGTGGCCTGGCTCCATTCCTGCAATTGGCTTTTGGGATCGCGGTCCAGGTTCTCGTTCAGGACGACGGGCGCCGTCGTCTCGATCATCTGCTCAAAATAGGCACTCACGGCCTCAAAGCCCTGATCCAGGTACAGTGCCGCCATGAGCGCTTCAAAGGCATCGCTGAGGATATTGGCGCGGTGGCGCCCGCCACTTTCAGCCTCGCCTTTGCCCAAACGCAGGTACTCGGCCAGGTGAATACTCTCAGCGAACTGGGCCAGGGTACTGGCTCGCACCAGCGCGGCGCGCAAACTCGTCAGCCGGCCTTCATCCAGGGCGGGAAAATGTTGATACAGCCACTTGGCGGCTACAAAGTCCAGGATCGCATCTCCCAGAAACTCCAGTCGCTCGTTGTCTTCGATAGGTGCCCCACCCTCCGACACATGCTCATTGGCATAGGAGGAATGTGTCAGCGCGCGGGCCAATAGTTCTTGATTATGAAATTCCGGTAGCATCCCTAAGTTCTGAGTGCTGAGTACCGAGTGCTCAGTGCTCAGTGCTCGGCATTCTGACTCCTGACTCCTGACTCCTTCACCCATCATAGCGCTTGAAGACGACGACTGCGTTGTGTCCGCCGAAACCGAAGGAATTGTTCATGGCCACGTCGACATGCACCTTGCGCGCCTCGCCCGGCGTATAGTCCAGGTCACACTGTGGATCAGGTTCCTTCAGATTGATCGTCGGGGGAATAATCCCGTGGCGGATTGCATGTACACACACCGCTGCTTCCAGCGCGCCGGTCGCGCCCATCAAGTGGCCGGTCATGCTCTTGGTGCTGCTGATCGGCACCTTATACGCGTGATCTCCAAACACCGTCTTGATAGCCTGTGTCTCCGCGATATCGTTCAACGGCGTGGCCGTACCGTGCGCATTGATGTAATCCACGTCCTCGGGCTGCAGCTCTGCCTGGTACAGAGCATTCTTGATTGCCCGCGCCGCACCCGCGCCACCTTCGGCCGGGGCGATCACGTGGAAGGCGTCTGTGGTCTGCCCATAACCCACGATCTCGGCCAGGATGCGCGCACCGCGCGCCAGGGCGAACTCCAGTTCTTCCAGCACCATCACACAGGCACCTTCGCCAATCACCACGCCTGTGCGATTCTTGTCGAACGGCTTGGGCGACTTGGATGGCAATTCATTATCATGGCTCAATGCGCCCAGGCGGTCGAAACCGGCAATGCCAATCAGGCTCACGGTCGCGTCGGCGCCGCCACCAAAAACGACTTTTGCCGCGCCACGCCGGATTAACTCAGCAGCCTGGCCGATGGCATCGTTGCTGGTGGCGCAGGCCGAAGTCGGCGAATACGATGGACCTTTGGCGCCCAACTCAATCGCGACCATTCCCGACGCACCGTTGCTCATCACCATCGGGATGCAAAACGGGTTCAGCCGGCGCGGCCCCTGTTCGCGTAACACGTCATATTGATTCAACAGCGACTGCAAACCGCCGATGGAAGAGCCGATGACGATGCCGGTCTCCTCTGCCACTTCTGATGTGATGGTCAACTGCGCGTCGTGGAGGGCCTCCTTGGCAGCCGTGATAGCATACTGCTCGAATAGGTCGGTGCGGCGCAGTTCCTTGGGATCGACCGCTTTGACGGGGTCGAAGTTCTTGACTTCACAACCGACATGAACCGGCAGGTTGCTGGAGTCAAAGCGGGTAATCGCGGCAACGCCCGACCGCCCGTTGATGAGCGCATCCCAGGTGCTCGGCATGTCCAGCCCAACCGGGGTCACGGCGCCAATACCAGTGATAACAACACGTCTATTTTGCATGACTGTTTTTCCTTGCAACAAATGTTTCAGGTGTTGGGTGATGGATATTGAGAATTGAGAATCGAGAATCGAGAAATGGAGATTGGAGACGAGCGATTGGAGATTGACGTCGAACCACCAATCTCCAATCGCCAAGCTCTAATACTCTAATGGCTTACGACTAACAACGCCCTACTGCAGTTTCGTCGTTCGCACCCGCCACAACCCTTTCAAATCCTCCATGGCAGTCGAGACGATCTTTACACGGGTATCCAGGTCTTCAACCCACTCGACGGGCACTTCCCACACGCGATAACCACACTGTTCGGCGCGCAGCAACAACTCGGAATCGAAGAACCAGTTGTTATCCACGATGGATGGGATCAGCGCCTGTACCGCCTTGCGGCTAAGCGCCTTGAAGCCACACTGCGCGTCGGAGAACCGGCGGGACGGGAACATGATCTTGACGATCAGGTTGTAGCAGCGCGAGATGATCTCGCGCTTGAGCTGGCGCGTCACGCGCGCGCCACGCATCAACCGTGAGCCGGTGGCGACATGATATTCGCCGCGCGCCAGTGGCTCGATCATCGGCATGAAGTGGCGCAGGTTCGTGGACAGGTCCACATCCATGTACGAAACGACGTCGGCATCGGAGGCCTGCCAGGCCGCCTTTAGTGCACGGCCGCGCCCCTTAGCTTCCAGATGGATATAGGTCACCTCGCCGGGATGGCTGGTGCTCAACTCCCGGGCAATTTCCAGCGTGCGATCCTTTGAGGCGTTGTCTGCCACCATGATGCGCCAGCGATAAGGACAATTTGCAATCAAGAATTCGCGCAGCTTGGCAACGCTGGGGCCGAGGTCACGCTGTTCATTGTAAACGGGGATAACGACATCGACCCGCTTGTTCGATAAAGCAGTCATGCGTGTGTTCAGCGCCTCCAAGCGTCGCCCGCTTCGGCTAAATTATGGGGTAAAGGTGTCAAACATTATCTCCACACCGATTATAGTCGTTCACCTAAATTAACACCGCGGCACGGCTATGGTTGTTCAGTTCAGAAACCCGACTTCTGAAAGCGCAGTACGCTGCGCCGAAGTCGGGTTTCTACAACGTTTCCGCCTACATAGCGCGGGATGGCTTGGGCAGACCCAAACTGATCACCAGGCCGGCTGCGACGCACACCATGGCCAACCCAAAGACGGTGCTGTAGGCCAGGGAACTGGAGTTGGCCGTGGAAAGCCAGTCGATCAACAAGCCCCCCAGCACCGGCGTCAACGAAACGACGCCGCCCGCCGAGTTCAACACACCGATGTACATGGCGCGCTGGCGTTCCGGTGCCGTGTCGAGCGGATAAACCTGGAATCCCAGCATACCGGCCTGGCCGACTGCGCCATTGATGGCAATGACCCAAATGAACAGGACGAAGGCCAGTGTGGATGCCGTGGCCGAGATGGCAGGGAATACGGCGACCGTAAAGGCCAGCACCGGGGCAAGCACCTGGAGCAGGGTTGAAACGTGAATGACCGTGCGCGGACCGAAGCGGTCGGCCAGCAAGCCAAACAACGCAAGCCCGCCCAAACCGCCGGCCACGGAGGCGAAGGCAAAGATGCCCAGCACCGATTCAGGCAGTTGCAGCCGTTCCCTGATGAACACGACGTAGAAGGCCGCCGCCATGGATTCAATCCCCGTGAGCACACGTGCCAGCAACAGGCGCTGGAGCACGCTGTCGGTCTTCACCAGGGTCATCAGCACAGCGCTGAACGGCGACTCAGCCGACTGCGCCTGGGCCACCTCCGACATGGGTGTCTCCTGGATGAACACGACAGCCACAAACGAGATCATGAAACTCACCCACGCACAGATGAAAATGACGGCGTAGTTGGTCGGGAATGGCAGGCCATTGGGCGACAGAATGCGTTCGACCATAAAAGACGAGCCGAGGCCGGCCGCCAGGCCGACGAAATTGCCAATGGCGATGCTGCGCCCGCGAACGCGCGGCGACAGCGCACGGCTGAGGATGTCGAACCAGGCCACGCCGGCCAGTGAGTCACAAACGTGGAAAACGCCAATACACGCGATGAGCACAAAAACAGTCAACAAGGGTGACTGGGCCCTGGTCACCAACAACCAGATGGCCATGATCAGATAAGCCTGCCGGCCGATCAAGGCGGCAATGACCAGGTAGGGTTTCTGGCGCCGTTTGCCGTGCACGATGCGCGCGGCGACGATCTGCGGCAGGAACCACGCTACGCTGCCTGTCATGGCGACAACGCCCAGGAGCGCCTTGTCGGTGGTGAGCCGGCTGGCCATGCCGACCAGCACGATGGTCGCCGGGATGAACGACAGCCCGACCATGAACCCCAGCATGTCGGTGGCAAACGCGACGAAGTTACGTCGCGAGTTAAGGGGCTCTTGCGGCACCTGTTCGGTCCTGGATTGCTCAACGGTTGATTGAAGC
>JAMDDR010000286.1 GCA_023488685.1 Chloroflexota bacterium
GCCCACGGCTGGTCCACTGGCTGCCGATCGTGGCGCTGGCGGGCGTGCTGACGGCGGCGCTGTACGTGCCGTTATTCGGTTTGGCGCCCGCGCGCAGCTTTGGCGCCGACTTGATTGTGACGATCTACCTGCTCAGCATGCTCACGCTGTGCATGGGGCTGGCCGGCTCGAACACCGCCGACCGCTTCTCATTGGTCGGCGCCACACGCACGCTGACGCAGTTGTTCTCGTACGAGGCGCCGTTCCTGCTGGCACTGCTGGGGCCGGCCATCGTGGCAGGCAGTTGGCAGATCGGCCAGATCAACGCCTACGCCAGCAGCCACTGGCTCATCCTCACGCAACCGATTGGGTTCGTCGTGGCCGTGATCGGGTTGATGGGCAAGCTGGAACTGCCGCCGTTCGACGCGCCCGAAGCCGAGACGGAGATCGTGGCTGGTGCGATGACGGAGTACAGCGGGCGCGGATGGGCCCTGTTCCGTCTGGGCAAGAACGTCGAACTGGTGATAGGGTTGACGCTGATCACAGCGTTCTACCTGGGTGGATTGAACGACCCGATCAGCTTCGTCGCTAAAACGCTGGCGCTGCTGCTGCTGGTGAGCGGTCTGCAGGCGCTGTTTGCGCGGTTGCGCATCGACCAGACCGTAGGCCTGTGGTGGCGCTTCGGCGCGCTATTGGTGTTGGTGCAGTTGCTGGTGACCATTGTGTGGAAGGGGATGACGTCATGAAATTCGGCGCAATGTTGGGTGACATGCTGCGCTCGCTGTTCAAGCAACCCATCACCGAGATGTACCCGTTCAAGAAGCAGGCCGCACCGCAGCGGCTGCGCGGCGAACTGCGCTACAACCCGGAGAAGTGCACCGGCTGCCAGTTGTGCGTGAAGGATTGCCCGTCCAACGCAATCGAACTGGTCACCATCGATCGGGCTAATAAGCGCTTCGTCATGCGCTATCACCTCGACCGCTGCACTTACTGCGCGCAATGCGTGCAGAACTGCCGCTTCAATTGCCTGGGCATGTCGAATGAACAGTGGGAGTTGGCCGCGCTGAACAAAGATGCCTTCACCGTCGTGTACGGGCGCGAGGAGGATATCCAGAAGCTGCTGGAGAAAGCCACCGCCGCACCCGGCAAGCCGGTCGCCGCGCCGGGACAGGTGGCATAGCAGGCGCAGGGACGGCGTTTATACGAGCGCAATCGTCTCCTTCCCCTGCAAGCGGTCTACAATCCGGCGGGCGATCTGGTCCAGGTGAGTGGCGTCGTGCGCAAAGTCCAGGTCGTCCATCAGCACAGTCAGCACCGGGCACAGGTTAAAGCCGGCGATCCACCTTTCGTACAGCTCGTTCAACTGGGCCAGGTATTCCGGGCTGATATCGTGTTCGATGCCCCGTCCGCGCAAGCCAATCCGCCGCAACAGCGTGGGCACCGAGGCCTGCAGATAAACCACCAGGTTCGGCGGCGGGAGCAACGTCGTCACGGCCTCGTACAGATCGTGGTACGAATTCCAGTCGCGCTCGCTCATGTAGCCCTGTTGGTACAGGTTACAGGCAAAGATTTCGGCGTCCTCGTACACGCTACGGTCCTGGATGATCGAACCAGGCCGATCCAGCAGACCACGGTACTGGCGCAGCCGGCGCGCCAGGAAGAAGACCTGGGAGTTAAAGCCCCAGCGGCGCATGTCCTGGTAGAAGTCGACCAGGTAGGGGTTCTCCTCCACCGGCTCAAAGAAGGCTTCCCAGCCAAGCTTATGCGCCAACAGCGCTGCCAGGCTGGTTTTGCCTGCGCCAATGTTGCCGGCGACGGCGACGAAGTATTTCATTGGAATCTGGGAGGTGCTTCAGGTACTCAACTCGGCAGATTGAGGCATTCCTTTAGAATGCAGCTTACGAACTTGCCTTTTGGGCCGGCTACGTGCAAGGTCGTAATTATTTTGCAGGTTCATCCAGAATTCTGGCGTCGTTCCGAATGCCTGCGCGAAACGCCAAGCCATGCCGGGTGTCACTCTGCGCCGCCCTCGTACGATATCACCAATACTCTGAGCCGACACACCGATGTGTCTGGCGAACGCGACTCGCGTCAGTTGGAGCGGCGATAAAAACTCCTTTTGAAGCACATCGCCAGGATGAGCTGGAATTCGATTCTCTGGAATCATCGCGTTTTCTTCACTTCAGGACTCAATGATAATCCGTCAACGAAACGTTATGAGCGGCATTCTCAATCCAGCGAAATACGATGCGCCACTGCTCGTTGACACGAATGCTATGGAAGCCCTCATAACTACCTGCCAGTGCCTCCAAACGATTCCCCGGCGGTACGCGCAGGTCATCAAGTCTCTGCGCGGCATTGAGTACATCCAATTTCCGAAGTGCGGGCGCAGTAACGCCGGGGGGAAACCGCCGTGCTTTTGCGCTCTTTCTACCATGGTAGAGGTCTTCCGTGGCAGCGTCGCCAAAGGAAACAATCATGTTAAGCCACTCAGTATCATTATCCCACGATCATGGTTCGACTGTTGGCGCGAAACCTCAAATCTCCCAACCTGTCACTCGTGGATAATTGCAAGACGAAAAGGAAAGCAGCATGCACGAAATATCCGTAATGCAGAGCGCGATGGAGATTGCTGTGGAACACGCCAAGGCACAGGGCGCTCAGCAAATCCACCGCGTCAAGATGCGCGTCGGCGCGTTATCGGGTGTGGTTCCTGATGCACTGGAATTCGCCTTCGACGTCGTCGCGCAGGGCACCATGGCCGAGGGCGCCACGCTCGAAATTGAGCACGTCCCGGCATTGTGCCACTGCCCTAACTGCGGCAGCGAATTCGAACCGAAAGACTTCTTCTACGAGTGCCCCCAATGCGGGTCGCTGCACGTGGATTTGAAGCAGGGCAGGGAACTGGATCTGGCGTATTTGGAGGTATCGTAATGGAGAACATAGAGCGAAGTACCGAGTACCGAGTACCGAGTAGCGGTGACATACAGGCCGGGGACTCAGCACTCAGCACTCAGCACTCGGAACTCGGAACTGATCAGCGCACCATCGTGATCAACCAGGGCGTGTTGTCGAAGAACGACATGTTGGCGCAACGCAACCGCAACCTGTTCAAGTCAAAACGTCTGCTGGTGCTGAACGTGGTCTCGTCCCCTGGCTCGGGCAAGACGGCCTTCATCGAGCGCACGCTCACCGACATCAAGGGCCGCCTGCGCGGTGGCGTGGTGGTAGGGGACCTGGCGACCGACAATGACGCCCAACGCATCGCGCGCAGCGGCGCGCCGGCCATCCAGATCACCACCGGCGACACCTGCCACCTGGACGCCGAGATGGTAGCGGAGGCGACAGCCAAACTCGATCTCGACGCGCTGAACCTGCTCATCATCGAAAACGTGGGCAACCTGGTGTGTCCCTCGTCCTACGACCTGGGCGAGGACCTGCGCGTGGTGCTACTGTCGGTCACGGAGGGTGAGGACAAGCCGCTCAAGTACCCCACCATGTTCAAGACCGCCGACGTGGTGATCGTCAACAAGATGGACATCGCCGAGGTAGTGGGGTTCGACCGCGCCGCCGCACTGAACAACATCCACCGCATGGTGCCACAGGCAACCATCTTCGAGGTCTCCGCGCGCACGGGGCTGGGCATGGAGCAGTGGTACCAGTATTTGGAGGGGCGCATCGCGTCAGGGACCAAATAATCGCCAGCGACGAGGTCGCTGTCTTTCATACCTCTACTTCCAGGTGAGCGGGTAATGGTTGGGGTGACGTAGCGCATCCAGTTCTATGTCAACGTCCAAGTCGGGCCAATGGAACTGATCTGGCGACAGGCGTTGAAGATGGAAGATCTGGCTCACTCTGGCCTGCCTGAAAGCCGGGTAATGGTCGAAGGGCACGAAATATTCCCGGTCGTCAACCAACAACCAGAAACCCATTGGACCGATATTCGTCACTTCACTGCGAGAAGTGCCCATCCCAGGCTGTGGTGAAATCACCTGCATGTTGCCTCACTAACCGTTCAATCTCATTCAATTCTTTCGAGCTGAGGTGATGATAATCCGCCAGTGCAATCACTGGCTCCAGCCAATATTTCGCCACACCGTCTGAACTTGCAACGTGAATGTGTCGGCGAGTTTCCTCCCGGCTGTTGAAGAAAAAACGGTACGAGCCAATGATGAGAACGGTTGGCACATACACCATTCTAACCAATTCGGTAACAAGCGCCTGCCGAGAAAGGGATGCATTTCACAAGAGCGTAGAGGAATGCTCCCAGCGGGCATACTTGGGGTGCTTCGTCGAAAGCAGCGTGGAACGTGTTCAACGCTGAGCAAGTTGAGCGGCATCGGTGTGTAGTCGTTGTATGACCGAATCGTCAGCGAACACATCGCCTGTTACGGCATCGAGGTCGAGTGATCCAACTGCGCCTAGGCGTCCACGCGAGGGCGAAGTTAAAACCACCTGGACACGCCACACCATTTTCTCGCCCGCAATTAACTCCGGTGTCTCGGCGTGAAGCAAACTGCCGACGTGATCCAACAGCCAGCCACTGGCGCGCTTGCGCGCTGCCTCCGGCGACAAAACATCTGCTGAAATGTGAACCACCACATTAATGCGCTGGGCATTGGTGACTGATGGCGTTTGGATCACAACAGGCGTTAGACTCATCATTCACTCATCCTTGTCCGCATTATAACGAACACTGAACAAGTTGCGATCACGCCAATTCCCGTGCACTACAATTACAAATGAAACACGTGCGACTATTCCCTCGCACCAATGTATAACGGAGACGAACGAATGACCCTCAAGCAAGAGGCCCTGGACTATCACAGCCAGCATCCCGCGGGCAAACTGGAGATCACCCCCACCAAAGCCTGTTTGACCCAGCACGACCTGGCACTCGCCTATACCCCTGGTGTGGCCGAGCCATGCCTGGCCATCGAGAAGAACCCCGAGGACGCGTACAGGTACACGGCCAAGGGCAATTTCGTCGCGGTTGTCACCAATGGCACGGCGGTACTGGGCCTGGGCGATATCGGCGCGCTGGCAGGCAAGCCGGTCATGGAGGGCAAGGGGCTGCTATTCAAGCGCTTTGCCGACATCGACGCCATCGACATCGAACTGAACACCAAGGACCCCGAACTGATCATCCAGACCGTGAAGCTGCTGGAGCCGACCTTCGGCGGCATCAACCTGGAGGACATCAAGGCACCGGAGTGCTTCATCATCGAAGAACGGCTGAAGAAGGAGATGAACATCCCCGTCTTCCACGACGACCAGCACGGCACCGCCATCATCTCCGGTGCGGCCCTGCTGAACGCGCTGGAGCTGGTGGGCAAGCGCATCGAAGATGTCCACATCGTCTTTAACGGCGCGGGCGCGGCAGCCAACGCATGCGCGCGTTTTTACACTGCGCTTGGCGCGAAACGCGACCATATCGTCATGTGCGACAGCAAAGGCGTCATCTACAAAGGACGCACAGTGGGCATGAATCCCTACAAAGAGGAGTTCGCCATCGATACGCCGGCGCGCAGCCTGGCCGAGGCGCTGGTGGATGCAGACGTGTTCGTGGGTCTGTCCGTCGCCAACGCGGTGAGCCAGGAGATGGTGAAAAAGATGGCGCCAAAGCCGATCATCTTCGCGCTGGCCAACCCCAACCCGGAAATCACGTACGAGGATGCCAAGGCCGCCCGGCCCGACGCCATTGTGGCCACCGGCCGCTCCGACTACCCCAACCAGGTCAACAACGTACTGGGCTTCCCGTTCATCTTCCGAGGTGCGCTGGACGTGCGCGCAACGCAGATCAACGAAACCATGAAGGTGGCGGCCGCACACGCACTGGCTGCGCTGGCCAGGGAGGACGTGCCCGATTCGGTCGTGCGTGCCTATGGATTGGAGTCATTGCACTTCGGGCCGGACTACCTGATCCCCAAACCGCTCGACAACCGCGTGCTGTTATGGGAGGCGCCGGCGGTGGCGCAGGCCGCCATCGAGACCGGCGTGGCGCGGCAGCAGATTGATCTGGACAAGTACCGCGAGAGGCTGGAGGGCCGCCTGGGCAAGTCGCGTGAGATGATGCGCATCGTGTTCAACAAGGCCAGGCACAACCCCAAGCGTATCGTGTTGGCCGAGGGTGAGCACGAAAAGATGATCCGCGCGGCGCACCAACTGGCCGAGGAGGGCATCGCCTGCCCCATCCTGCTGGGCGACGAAGATCTGATCCGGCGTAAGGCTGTGGGGATGCAGATCAACCTGAACCCCGCAGTCCAGATCGTGGACCACGAGACCGCCGTACAGCGCGAGCACTATATCCAGCGCATTTACGAACTGCGTTGCCGCAAAGGCGTCACGCAACGCGAAGCGCGCGAGCTGATCAACGACCACAACTACTTCGCAACGCTGATGGTGGAGCAGGGCGACGCCGACGGCATGATCGCCGGGTTGAACGCACACTACTCCGATGCGCTGCGCCCACCGCTGCAGATCATCAGGACCGTGCCCGGCAGCACGATTGCGGCCGGCGTGTACCTGGTGACGACGCGCAACCGCGTGCTGTTCTTCGCCGACTGTACCGTAAACATCGAACTGGACGCCACCAAGCTGGCCGAGATCGCCATCCGCACGGCGCGCCTGGCGCGCGACTTCGACGTGGAGCCGCGTATCGCCCTGCTGAGCTTCTCGAACTTCGGCAGCGTCAGACACCCGCAAACCGACATGGTGCGCCAGGCCGTGGAGATCGTGCGGCAGCGCCAACCCGACCTGGTCGTGGACGGCGAACTACAGGCCAACGTGGCGTTGAACGAAGATCTGCTGAACGACACTTACCCTTGCAACATGCTGCAGCAGGAGGCCAACGTCCTGATCTTCCCGAGCATGGAGGCAGCCAACATCGCCTACAAACTGGTGCAACGGCTGGCCAACGCCGACGTGATCGGGCCGATCCTGGTCGGCATGCGCAAGCCGGTGCACATCATGCAGCGTGGCGACGAAGTGAAGGACATCGTCAACCTGGCCGCAATGGCCGTGGTGAAAGCCCAACACCTGGAAACGCAGGTTTGAGACAATATGATCGACACGCCCTTGTTCGAAGGGCTCCTGATCCGGCTGGGGCCGATCGACCCGGAGCGCGATGCCGAGGTCTTTGCACGCTGGACCCACGACGTGGAGTACTTGCACCTGTCGGGCGACGCCCCGGTACGTCCGCTATCCGTGGCCCAGGCACACAAGAAATTGGACCAGATGACCAAGGATGCCGAAAAGAGCCATCGGGAGCTGCATTTCGCCATCCGGAAGAACGAAGACGACCGGCTGGTGGGACTCACCCAATTACAGCGCATCCAGTGGTCAGGTGGTGCCGCGCAAATCAGCCTCGGCATCGGAGCGCCAGAGGACCGGGGGCAAGGCTTCGGTAGCGAAGCCCTGCGCCTGATGCTGCGCTACGCCTTTTCTGAGCTCAATCTCCATCGGCTCGAAGCGATCGCCTGTGAGTACAACACACGGGCGATTCGCTTTCTGGAGCGCGCAGGCTTCAGCGTTGAGGTGCGCCGGCGACAGGCACTCCATCGCGGCAGCAAGCGCTGGGATCTACTGCACATGGGCCTCCTGCGCGAGGAGTGGGTATCAGCCGTCAGGAACCCCAACGCGAGGGGATTTCAACTGTTGTGAAACAGCCTCTTTTCACCGGCACCCTCGTCCATCTTGCCGCACCCGACCCGGAGCGGGGCGCGGAGGCCATCGCCCGCTGGTCACTCGACTCCGAGTATCACCGCCTGCAGGACAACAACCCGGCTCGCCCATTGCTGAGCAAACGCTTGCGCGAGGAGATGGCGCAGGAGGAGCCACGGGACCAGGCATTCGTGTTCGCCATCCACACGCTGAGCGACGACAGCCTGATCGGCTTCGTCGACATCGATATCACCCAGTGGATTCACGGCGATGCGTTCGTCGGCATCGCCATCGGCGAGCGCGATTACTGGGACAAAGGTTACGGCACAGATGCCATGCGCGTGATGCTGCGTTATGCCTTCACCGAACTGAACCTGCACCGCGTTTCACTCTCGGTCTTCGAGTACAACCCACGCGCCTTGCGCTCGTACAAGAAGGCCGGCTTCGTGGTCGAGGGGCGCTTGCGCCAGTGGATCAACCGCGAAGGCCGCTACTGGGACCTGATCTTTATGGGCATCCTGCGCGAGGAGTGGCTGGCGCAGACCAGGAACGGGTGACCGGCAATCCTGGCAACCATACCCATCCCGCGCCTGCGTATAACATAAAGAAACCTGCCCCTCGCATTGCGCTGCGGTGATTGGCATTCAGGACTACACTTCGCGCACGGAGACGAAGCATGGAACCAATCACGTTTGATAAGGATTGCTACCGCATCGACGGTCAGCCCGTTTATCTCTATTCCGGCGAGTTTCACTACTTCCGCGTGCCCAGGGCCGATTGGCGCCGGCGCATGCAGTTGTTCAAGGAGGCGGGCGGCAACTGCATCGCCACCTACGTGCCGTGGCTGATCCACGAGCCGCAGGAAGGCAATATCGTCTTCGGGAATGTGCCACCCTACCGCGACCTGGAAGGTTTCCTGCAAACGGCGCGCGAGGTGGGGCTGTATGTGATCGCGCGCCCCGGCCCGTACCAGTACTCCGAGTTGAAATACGATGGCCTGCCCGGTTGGCTGTGCGAAAACTACCCGCAACTGCGCGCACACACCGTCGATGGCAAGCCTTTCCGCACCTCTTCCATTTCCTACCTGCACGGCT
>JAMDDR010000103.1:0-3783 GCA_023488685.1 Chloroflexota bacterium
TACTGCTCTGATCTCTGATATTCATGGCAATGACATCGCTTTGGAAGCTGTTCTGGAGGACGTTCGCAGAGAGCATGTCGATCAGGTGATTTGCCTGGGTGACGTGGCGACGTTGGGGCCGCAGCCCCGCGAGGTCATCGTGCGGCTCAAGGCATTAGGCGCTTCCTGCATCATGGGCAACCATGACGAGTTTCTGCTTGACCCGGCAGCCGTCCACGCATATACGACCCATCCCCTCGTCATTGAGACCGTTGGCTGGTGTGCGCGCCAACTCGACCCAGCCGACCTGGACTATGTGCGGTCATTCAGGCCATTGATGAGCATATCGCTTGACGCGAACACCACGCTTTTATGCTTTCACGGTTCACCCCGGTCAAATACGGACGCGATCTCGCCAGGCACCCCGGATGCGGAACTGGATGCTCTGTTGGAAGGCCAAACAGCGACGATTCTTGCGGGCGGTCATACCCACCTGCAGATGTTCCGCCAACACAAGGGGGTCATGCTGGTGAATCCGGGCAGTGTCGGCCAGCCGTTTGCAGAAGTATCCGCGGAAGGTGTACCACGCCTTCTTCCCTGGGCCGAGTATGCTATCGTCGGTGAGCAGAATGGCGTGTTGGGTGTCGAGTTGCGCCGCGTCCCCGTCGAAATGGGAACGTTCAAGGATATCGTGGCGGCGAGCGATATCCCTCTCAGAGAGTGGCTTCTGCGCCAATACTCATGAGTATCCTATCCATATCACATTGACAAGGAGAGTGGTTGGGAATGACCATCGCAACTGGATCGAATAAACGCATCGTCTTCCTTGATCGCGATGGCGTGTTGAATGTCGATAGGTATCTGACCTATCGTCCTGAGCAGTTCGAACTGGTTGTGGGGGTGGTTGAGGGCCTTACTTGCCTTCAAACCCTTGGCTTCGAGTTCATCATCATCACCAACCAATCTGCCGTAGGCCGTGGGCAGATTTCAGAAGAGCAGGTTGGCCGGTTCAACAAATGCCTGGTTGACGAACTGGCTGTGCATGGTATCAGGATCAAGGACATCTTTGTCTACCCCCATGATCCGGTGTTTGGATCAGGCCAGTACAGGCAGGATTGTGCCTGCCACAAACCCAAGCCAGGCATGTTTTTCCAGGCCGCGGATAAATACAATCTGAGACTCTCCGAGTGTTATTACATCGGCGACAAGAAGGCAGACGTCATCGCCGGATTCAATGCCGGTTGCACGACGATATTGGTCGAGACCGGGGTCCTGGATGACGAACACATATACCCCGGTGCCTCTCCCGACTTCCGGGTCAGGGATCTCCCACGTGCAGCCAGGGTGATCGCCGGGGAGTGTGCGTTGGAGCAATTGCGCTCCCTCGATAACACGTGGGGGCGTTAGGACCCTATTGGTGTGATAACAGCTCAACCAGCCGCGCTTCCACCAGCGGCACTTCTTCATCGGTCAGCGTCATGGGATTCAGGAAGATCCCCAGCGGGTTTGACGATGCACTGACCGCGATGGACGGCGTGCCGTCGCGCAGCGCGCGAACCAGCTCATCTTGCGTGAGCCTCGCGCCGTCGAGCACCACCTCGCAGCGTGGCAGCGGCTGGCCCGCTTCATTGGGGAAGGATCGCTGTGCGCGCACACCGTGCAGGCCGTTCAAAACACGGCACCATGCCGCGACGACGCGCTCGTCACGCTCGCAACGCGCCTGGTGATCCAGCGACAGGTAGCGTTTCACCGCCGCGAGCAGGCCGGCCATTTCTTCCTTGCCCACCTTCATCGGTCGCCCAAGGCTGGCGTTCGGGTTGCCGTTCGGGCGCATGGCTTCGATCAGCCACTTGCTGCCCAGCACCAATCCGCTGGACTGCGGGCCGCGCAGATCCTTGCCGCCGCTGAAAATGGCGCATGTCGCGCCCATCTGGGTAAAGCGCCACAGGTTCTCGACCGGCGGCAGTTGCGCTGCCGCATCCACGATCACAGGCACGCGCCGCGCGCTGCATCTCTCGATCACCTGTGCCAGCGGGAAGTCGCCGCGCCCGCTCATGGCGCCCTGAAACCACACGAACGCGGCCGTCTTGTCCGTGATCGCTGCATCCAGGTCTGCTGGCTCTGTGTGTGTGGCGCTGCCGACCTCAACCAATTTCACGCCCACCATGCGCACGGCGTGATCGTAGCCGTTGCGGTGCGACTTGAATACGATGACCTCGTTTCTCAAGCCACCGGTATCGGGCAGGCGCCCCATCGCGTCGCGATCCTGGCCGGTCACACACGCGGCCACGGCCAGCGCCACACCCGCGGCTGCGCCCGACGACACGTAGGCGGATTCGTTGTGTGTGAGTTCGGCCAATCGCGTGCCGACCTTCGCCTGCAAGTCGTCAAGATCGATGAACCAGCCCGCGGCGTCCTGCATCGCCGCGATCACTTCGGGCGGCATGATGCTGCCGCCCAATCGTGTCAAGGTTGCACTCGCGTTGATGACGCGCTTGATGCCCAGTTCCTCATAGATGTTCATGATTTTTGCCTCAGACGGTTACGGGTTTCGAACGCTCCAATACGCCGGCGGCGCCTGCATCCATTCTGGTGCGCTCAGGCCGCCGAGGTCGTATACGATTTCGCCATTGCGGATCGTCAACGCGCACTCAAGCTTCTTGTCGCCCGTCAGCTTGGCGCGGCCGCAATCGATGAAGCCGAACTGCCCTGTGTGTAGCTTGAACACAGCCACATCGGCGCCAGCGCCAGCGCTGAGATGCCCCAGCTCTGGGTGGCCGATTTCGTTGGCCGGGTTGATGGTCGATCGTTTGATCACTTCCTGCAGCGACACACCCATGTTCAGGACCTTGCTCATGGTGGTCTGCATGTCTCCCACCGTGCTATTCATGCTATGTGTATGCAGGTCGGTGCTGATCGAGTCCGGGACGAAGCCGCCGGCAATGGCGCGCGCGCCATTGCGGAACCAGAAGCTGCCCGCGCCGTGCCCCAGGTCGAAGATCACACCGCGTGCCTGTGCCTCGAACATGTAACGGTATACGTGGCCGTCGTCGTCGATGATTGGGAATTGTTGCGCGAAGACATGCGTGTGAATGTCGCCAGGGCGCGCCTTCTTCAAGATCAAATCCGGGTAGGGCCGCTCCGGTCGCGGCCAGAAGTCATACATCACCGGTTTTTGGCACATCTCCGCCGCCCTGATCGCCTGATCCACCGCCGCCCATGGGGTGTGCAGGTCGTCCCAAGGCCGGTGGGTCCAGTAGTGGGCAGTCTTGATTCCCACGCAAATGTCAGGATAGGCCAGCACCATGGATGCCGCCAGCTCTGGATCGAAGGTGCGCGGGTCCTGCTCGAAATCGCCCTGCATGCCCTGGTCCACGATGTTGACATAGGCGAAGATGCGCGTTTTGGCGCGGTCGATCACGGTCTGTTTGAAGTGGCGCAGATGCCGCGCGCCCGCTGTGCCGGTGTCCACCATGGTCGTCACGCCGCTGCGGAACGAGTGCGCGTCGGCCAGGACGCTCAGGCCCTCGGGGTCACCCTCCGGCGCGCGTGTGTGGTACACGTGCACGTGTATGTCGACGATGCCAGGTGTGACGATATGGTCCGTCACATCGATAACTTTCGTTGCCGGCGCAGGGTCGATATCGGGCGCAACGGTGGCGATGGCATTGCTCGCAATCGCCACATCGCATATCCTGTCGATATGGTTCTTCGGGTCGATGACGTGGCCGCCTTTCAGCAACAAGTCGTAAGAAGGTACAAGGGAATGAGATTGAGCGGATGACATATCAACCTACCATTTTG
>JAMDDR010000103.1:3793-8698 GCA_023488685.1 Chloroflexota bacterium
CGATAGTATAGCCGCCTGTCACTTTGGCCCATACGTCGTCACAACCCATGCGCCTGCCGGCGTATGGCGCCAGATGCAATCAGGCGGACATGCGCCACTTACCTTGGTTTGCCGCGTTGCAGATTAAAAAGAAGCAGCATACACTAGGGTTGGTTAAGGTAACACATAGTCGCAAGATGATACGCTAACAAAGATCGTAGATAGCAGCAGGCTGTCCATAACGGGAATCCCATCGTTCATAAGCCCTGCTGATGCTAAACCAGGAGGCAAGCCGATGACTCTCCGCATAAAAACCCTCCTCATTGCCGGCACAATGATCCTGGGCATGACGGCCCTTGTGTATATCATCTCGTACAGCATCGTATTGGACAGCTTTGCTCAGCTTGAAGAGCATTTCATCCGGCAAGATGTTGGGCGTGCGCTCGACGCGATTTCCGACAGGCTGTCCAATTTGGAGGCGACCGTCACGGACTACGCGGGATGGGACGACACCTATGCTTTCATGGATGACCTCAATGAAAGCTACATCACGAGCAACCTGGTCGACGCCACCTTCAATAACTTGGGACTTAACGTGATCGTTCCCTCTTGGAACTCTGGGAACATCGCCATCGCCAAGAGCTACGACCTGGTCAACGAGATGGATGCGCCTGTACCTACTGACTTTTTGGCGCGGCTGCGTAGCGACAGCAGATTGCGCCAGAAGCTTACCCAGGAGGATAGCGCGACGGGTATTGTGTTGCTCGATAGGGGGCCCATGCTGGTGGCTGCACATGCCATTCTGACCAGCCAGGGAGAAGGCCCGCGCCGCGGAACATTTCTCATGGGCCGCTACCTCGACGCTATGGAGATCGAGCAATTGGCCCATATCACCCACCTGTCGTTCGATGTGTCTCTGCTGGATGGCATGCCTGCCGGCACCGACTCGGACGTGATACAAAACCTGCAAACCATGTTCCAAGAGGGAACGATCATCATTCGGCCACAGGGTGCGGAGACGATTACAGGATATACCCTGCTCATGGATATCGCCGGCGAACCAGCGGTTGTGTTGCGTGTGGTCAGCGCGAGAGCCGTGTACGCCCAGGGCCAGAACACGGTGCAATACTTTCTCGCCGTGCTGGGCCTCGTCATGCTGGTATACGGAGCGCTCACCATGCTCCTCCTGGAGCGCTCAGTGCTCGCTAGGCTGGCACAGCTCAGCGCCAATGTGGGGCGCATCGGCAGCAGTGGTGACTTTACGGCACGCGTCGTGGAAGGGAAGCCCGATGAATTAGGACGGCTTTCCAGCGCCATTAACAAAATGCTGGCCGCGCTGGATAACGCCCAGAAGATGCTTCAGCAAAGTGAAAGGCGTTACCGATCGCTCATCGAGAACGGTATGGATGTGATCATGGTGATCGATGACACGCACACGATTCGCTATGAGAGCCCCGCGGTCAGCCACATCCTCGGCTACACGCCTGAAGAAAGAGTGGGACGAAACGTTAATGAACTCATACACCCTGATGACTGGCACCGCGCATCGAATGTGCTCAACCTGGTATCACAACATCCTGGCATGACCCATCATGATGAGTTGCGAGTGCATCACAAGGATGGGACATGGCGATGCGTTGAAGGTACCATCAAAAACTTGCTTGACGATCCCAGCATTCAGGGTATTGTCACGAACTACCGCGACATCACCGAACGTAAACGCGCCGAGGGCGCGTTGCACCGCGAGCAAGAGTTCACCCGCACGCTACTCGACAATCTGGTCGACGGCGTTGTCGCGTGTGACGCGGAGGGCAATCTGGCCCTGTTCAACCGAAAGGCACGGGAGTGGCATGGCACAGACGCCATGCGGCTGCCACCAGAGGAATGGGCGGCGCACTACCACCTGTACGGCCCCGATGGCATCACTCCCTTAGCCACTCATGCGAACCCCCTGGCGCGGGCCTTCGAGGGTGAAACGGTGCGCGAGGTGGGTATGGTGATTTGCACCCCAGGTCAACCTGCACGGCACGTCCTCGCCAACGGCGGCCCGTTCTTCGATGAACAGGGACGAAAGTTGGGTGCGGTCGTGAATATACATGATGTCACCGCTGACAGGCAGGCGGCCGAAGCCCTCAAGCGCTACCAGTTGCTCTCGCAGCACACGCGCGACATCGTGTGCTTCGTGCGCGCACAGGATGGGTGCATCCTCGAAGCGAACAGTGCGGCTGCGACCTATGGATACACACGTGAAGAGCTGTTGCGCAAAACCATCTACGACTTGCTGGCTCCGGGAGCCGCACCGTTGTCGGACGCACTGCTGGCACAAGCTAACGCCGGTGGTATCGTGTTTGAGCATGTCCACCTCCGCAAGGACAGGAGTGCTTTCCCGGTGGAGGTGAGCCTGGTGGGCGCCAACCTGGGCAATGAGTGGGTCCTGATGAGCATTGTGCGCGACATCACCGAGCGCAAGCGGGCGGAAGAAGCCTTACGCGAGAGCGAGAACCGTCTGCGCCTGTACTTCGAACATGCCAACGATCTGATTTTCACCGTGGATGCAGCAGGACGGATCAGATCCGTGAACCGGGCGGTGTGTACCCTGACCGGCTACCGGCCTGAGGAGTTGGAAGGCAGGACTCCCCTGGAATTCATCGCACCCGACTCACGCGCTTTGGCTGCAGAGGCTTTTGCCAATATCTGGCAGGGAGAGAATGTCGAGCAAATCGAGCTTGATATCGTTACGAAGAGTGGCGCTGGCCGAACGATTGAAATGCGCGGGCGCAAGTTCTTCCGGGATGGCAGCATCTTTGAGCTGCTGGAGACCGGCCGCGACATTACTGAACGCAAACGGGCGGAAGAGGCCTTGCGCGTGAGCGAGCAGCGTTACCGGTCATTATTCAACGAGATGACCGAAGGCTTCGCCACCCACGAGATTATCTGTAACGAAAATGGCACACCTTGCGACTATCGCTTCCTGGAGGTGAACCCGGCCTTTGAGAAGCTGACGGGAATGACACGCAATGAAGTGGTCGGCAGGACTTTGTATGAGGTCCTGCCTGATAGCGAACCATTCTGGGTGGAGACCTACGGCAGGGTAGCGCTCACAGGGCAGCCAGTTCACTTCGAGCAATACTCGGCGGCGCTGAACCGGTACTACGAGGTGTACGCCTACTGTCCGGCCCCGCGTGAGTTCGCTACGCTGTTCGTGGATATCACTGAGCGCAAACACGCCGAAGAGGCCCTGCGCGAGAGCGAGGCCAAATTCCGCTCCTATGTCGAGCATGCCCCGATAGCCGTATTCGTGGTTGATCGCGAAGGCCGCTATGTGGACTGCAACCCGGCTGCCGTCGAGCTGCTGGGATATGACATCGCCACGCTGGCGGGTCTGCACATCCCGGACATCGTTCCGTCCGAGGATCATGAGGCATTGCTCCGGGATCTCGACACCTTGGCGCGTGGAAGGCAGATCGAAGGCGAATACCGTTTGAAGCGGCGGGATGGCCAATTGATCTGGGTTTCGCTGCGCGCCGTCACGTTAGCAGACGGGCGCGCCCTGGCCTACTGCCAGGACACCACCGCGCGCAAGCGGGCTGAAGAACAGATCCGCCAACAGTTAGTTACACTTACCGCACTGTACACTGGGGCACAGAAACTCGCTGAGAGCCTGGACTCGCTGAAGCTGACCGCAGATACGACACGCGCCTGTGTGGAGAGCTTTGGCCTGAAACTGGCGTGGTTGGGCCGCGCCGAACCCGATGGCGGAGTGCATCTGGTGGCGCAATTCCCGGCCGAGATGGACTATCCCCGGCAGATTACGGTGCGCTGGGATGACACCCCGGAGGGGTGCGGCCCTGTGGGTCAGGCCATTCGCACCGGCGCCCCGATCGTGGTGGACGATCCGCTGAACGACCCGCGTGTCTCCCCATGGCGGGCGGCCGTACAACAATACGGCTTCGGTTCGGGGGCCGCCTTCCCACTCATCAACCGGAACCAGGCATTTGGCGTGCTGATGCTGTACAGCGATCAGACTGACTACTTCACACCCGCGCGCGTGCAATTCTTCCAGAGCTACGCCCTGCAGGTAGCCAGCGCACTCGAGAACGCCCGGCTATTCGAGGAGACCAACCGCAGATTGAGCAACGTGCAGGCCTTGCGGGTGATCGACCTGGCGATCACCTCCAATCTCGACTTGCACAAGACGCTCGACGTCATCCTTAAACAAGCCGCGGCGCAACTGAAGGTGGATGCCGCCAGCATCCTGCTCCTCGATTCGCAAACCCAAGTGCTTAACTATGCTGCCGGGCGTGGCTTCCGTACCTCCACGATACAGCAGACGCACCTGACAATGGGTAAGAGCTACGCCGGGCGCGCCGCACGCGAGCGTCGAACGATCATCAATGAGTCTTACCAGAGAGAGGATGGCGCGTCTGTGGATTCCATCTATCCGGCGCTCGTTGCCACTGAAGGCTTCGCAACGCATATCGTTACTCCTCTCCTCGTGAAAGGCCAGGTCAAAGGCGTATTGGAAGTGTTCCACCGCACGATGCTCGACACAGATGACGAATGGCTGGCGTTTCTGGAGACGCTGGCAGGGCAGGCCGCCATTTCCATCGATAACGCGACCCTGTTCGAGGGTCTACAACGCGCGCATGCCGAACTGGAGCTGGCCTACGACACCACACTCGAAGGCTGGGCACGGGCGCTCGAACTGCGTGATGGTGAAACGGAAAATCACTGCCGGCGTGTGATGGACTGGACAGTGCGATTGGCGAGCGCAATGGGGATTGTTGAGCCCGATCTGGTCCACATCCGGCGGGGGGCACTTTTACACGACATTGGGAAGATAGGCGTCCCAGACGACATCCTGCGCAAGCCCGGCCCGCTTACCGCAGAAGAGTGGCAGATCATGCGGCAGCACCCCACACTCGC
>JAMDDR010000512.1 GCA_023488685.1 Chloroflexota bacterium
TCGGCGTAGGCGTCGCCGAGGTTCAGATTCACCACGCTGCGTATCGCGCCAAGTTCAGTTGGCAGGTTTTGCAGCGCCCGGCGTGACAGCTCGGCCGCCTGTCCGAAATCCCTTTGGTTGATGGCGACCGTGGCCCGCACAGCGTCCACCTGGCTGCGCAGCGCGTCGTCGGGCTGCGCTCCCATGGCTGCGCACGCCAGGTCGGCCCACCTCCCGGCTTGCTCAAAGTGTGACTGATACAGCTCAAGCCAGGCATGCCCGAGGCTGAGGGACGGGCGCGCCAACACCACTTCCTTGGGCAGCGCATGCAACCACGCGTGCAACGTAGCCGCCTCGCCGTGTTCGATCAGTGCGCTCTGGTTGGCCGCGACCAGTTCCGCCGCCCGGTTCAGGTCCTCCCCGGCGAGCGCATGTTTGATCGCCTCATCGGGCATTTGGTGGGCGGCAAACCATTCTGCCGCGCGCCGGTGCAGGCGACGATGTTGCTCCGGATCTGCCTGCCGCAGCCTGGCACGCAGCAGTTCGGCGAAGAGTTGGTGATAGCGATACCACGCGCGCCGGTTGTCGAGTGGCACGACGAACAGGTTGGCCTGTTCCAGGTGATCGAGCATGGCCTGGCTACCGCCAATCTCCAAGACAAAGTCGCACAAGGGCGCCGTCATGCGATCGAGGATGGCGCTCTGCAGTAAAAATGACTGCACAGGCTCCGGCTGGCGGCGCAAGACCTCCTCGGTGAGATAGTCGAGGATGTAATGTTGATCTCCGCTGAACGACTGGACGAATGCGTGGGCATCTTCGCACCCTTCCATCCCTTCCATGAGCAGGGCGGCCAGTTGCATACCGGCGATCCAGCCTTCGGTACGCTGCTCCAGCGCCGCGATATCGTCTACGCTCAGTTGCTGGTGGGCTGCCTGTTGCAGGAACTCGCGGGCTTCCTGCGGCGTAAAGCGCAGGTCGCCGGCGCGCAACTCCACCAGCCGGCCGCGCGCGCGGTAGCGCGGCAATGCGAATGCCGGGGCTGTGCGGCTGGCGATGACCAGGTGCAGGTGGGGGGGTAGATGCTCCAGGCAAAAGTCCAGGCCACTGTGGATGGCCGCATTGGTGATGGTGTGGTAATCGTCGAGCACCAGTAACAGGTCCTCGGACACCTGCGTGATCTCGTTGAGCAGCATGGTCAGGCCGGCCTCCAGTGGAGGCGGCTGCGGCGAACGGATCAGTTCGACGAGGCTGCTCCCCACGCCCTTGCATGCCGGGATCATTTGTAAGGCGGCGACCAGGTAGGACCAGAAACGCACCGGGTCGTTATCACCCGCGTCGAGCGACAGCCAGCCAACATTCTTCCAGCCGGAATGACACAGCCAACTGACCAGCAGCGTCGTCTTGCCGTAGCCGGGCGGAGCTGACAGTACTGCGATTTTGCCGGCCTTGACCTGGTCCAGCCGGTCGTACAAACGCTGGCGATCAACCCACTGGCCAGGCAGCCGTGGGATGTAAAGTTTCATCCACAAATGAGGGGGGACCAGTTCGACCTGTGGTGTCTCAGATGCGGCTGCGCTTGCTTGTGGGTGTTGCTCCCATTGCGGGATGCGAGTGCCGTGTATGATCGCCTCCAGTTCCGCGCCCACCTGGCGAAAGCTGCCGATGCGGGCTACGGCATCTTTCATCAGCAGGCGCTGAACCAGGTTGTCCAGGGCCGGCGGCACGTCGTTACGATATGCGGACACTTTCGTCGGCGTGACGTCGATGATCTCGCGGATGATCTCTGCGGGCGAATCGCCCTGGAATGGTGGGCGCCCGGCCAGCATCTCGTACAGGACCACGCCGTATGACCAGATGTCGGACCGCTCGTCCGGCTTCTGGCCGCCGCAGGCCTCCGGGCTGAGATAGGCGAACGTGCCCACCACCGCCTCTGCCAGCGTGAGACGTTCGCGATCGCGCATGTAAGCCAGCCCGAAGTCGGTCAGGCGCGGCGTGCCATCTTCAGCCAGCAGAATATTGCCCGGCTTGATGTCGCGGTGGACGATGTTGAGGTGGTGGGTGCGTGCCAGCGCATCCGACAGTTCCAGCGCTATCGCCAGCGCACGTTCGACCGGCAGTTGCGGTTGCCGCTGGAGCAGGCCGGCCAGTGATCCCCCGGCGACATACTCCATCACGATGTAGTGATACTGCTCACCATTCTGATTGCCCTCGTCGATGATATCCAGGACCTTTACGATATTGGGGTGGTTCAACCTGCGCAACGCGTCACCCTCGCGCCGGAACCGCTCGACCAGTTCCGGAGTGGTGTAGACGGCATCTGGCCGGAGCACTTTGATAGCCACCGGTGTGTTCGTCCGCAGGTCGAGACCCTGGTAAACCTGGCCCATCCCGCCCCGGCCGATCAGCTTGCCGAGTTCATAGCGATTGGCGATCCGTCTGGTGTCGCTCACTGGCGCGCCCCTCGCAAGCCATCAACGGCTGCCCAGTTCAATCTGAAAGGGATACGACTCCATTCTAACGCCAGGAGGCCCTTGCGAAGGGTGTGCGATACCCTTCGCAAGAGTCTCCAGGAGGAATCACCCGGCAGCTTCACCCGGCCGGGCGAACCCCATTCACCCGCACTACTTCTAGGATGGTGATGGAACTGTTTGTTCCGGGAGGTATAGACATGCAAAAGACGATCAATCTTCAATCCGCCCCTGCGATGGAGGGCGTTCGGGCGACGGTGCAGGCGGCCAGCCGGGCTGGGGCACGCCTGGTGTACGTCGATCGCTTGCGCGTCATTCTCATCGCGTTGGTCGTGATGCTCCATGCCGCCGTGACCTATGGCTCGGTGGGAGACTGGACCTTCGTGGAGGAAGGCAGCGACGAAGTGACAGACCTATTGCTCTTGCTGTTCGTCATCAACTGCCAAGCCTTCTTCATGGGCCTGTTTTTCTTCGTCGCCGGGTACTTCATCCCCGGCTCGGTGGACCGCAAAGGGTTGGTGACGTTCTGGAAGGATCGCCTGCTACGCCTGGCGGTGCCGTTCCTGGTGTTCTCGCTGTTCCTCGCCAAAATCTCCATCTACCTGGATGAAATCCGGCACGAAGGGCTGACGCTCTCCTTCTGGGAGTTTGGCCGGCAGTATTTCTGGCAGACGTTGGACGCCGGACCGCTGTGGTTCGTCTTCGCCCTGCTGGTGTTTAGCGCCGGCTACAGCCTGTGGCGGCTGGCTGGTCGCCGTGGCCACAACGCGCACGATGCCCCCGCTGTGCCTGTGCCAGGACACCTGGCCCTGCTCGGTTTCGCGCTGGCCATGGGGGTGATGACGTTCGCTGCCAGCCAGGTCTCACCCATCGGCTATGAGGATAAATTGTTTGGGTTCATCAGCATGCAGTGGGCGTTCTTCCCACAGTACATCCTGATGTTCGTCGCCGGCATCGTGGCGTATCGCAGTGACTGGTTGGCGCGTATGTCGCCGGCGTTGCTGCGGGTCTGGCGCTGGGTGGCACTGGCGCTGCTGGTGGCGCTGCCGCTGATCATGGGACTGGGTGGCGAGGCCGAAGACGCCTTCCTGACTGGCCTGCACTGGCAGGCACTTGCCCTCAGCCTGTGGATGGGGCTGGCCTGCGTCTCGTACAGCCTGACGCTGACGCTCTGGCTGCGCGAACGCCACAACCGGCCTGGCACCCTCCAGGCCGGCCTGGCCGCCAGCGCGTTCACCGTGTACATCATCCATTCGCCGGTCCTGGTCAGCATCACTTACGCGCTTAGCTTCGTCGCGCTGCACCCGCTGGTGAAATTTGGCCTGGCCTCCGTGATGGCCGTGAGCGCCAGTTTTGCACTCGCGCACGTGCTGCGCAAGCTGCCTGGGGCGAAGGCGATCCTGTAAGTGGTTTGGCTGGAATCTGGGCTTTGGCCGGAAGACCGTGGTCTCGACACCACCGTGGATTCCGTGAGATGGCGTCACCGGCTAAGGCCTGGATCCTGGTTGAGGTCGCAATCTCCGTGCTATCAAATGAACGCTCAACACTCGATCTCAAGGAAGACACACATGACTCGGATTCAGACACCCTCAATCGCGTTATCAGCCCAGCACGTCCAGAAACGATATGGGCAATACCAGGCTCTGCTGGACGCCTCACTGGACGTGCGAGCTGGCGAAATCATGGCCTTGCTGGGGCCCAACGGTGCCGGCAAGACGACGCTCATCAAGATCCTGGTGACGCTCATCAGTAAGGATGCCGGCAAGGTCGAAATCCTGGGCCATGACCTGGATCGCGATCCGGAGTCCATCCGGCACCTGATCGGCTATGTCGGTCAGGACACCGAGCGTTCGGCCTACGCGCGCCTGACGGTGTGGGAGAACCTCAACTTCTTCGGCGCCCTGCGTGGCATGACCGCACATGAAATCCGCTCCCAGGTCGACAAACTCGCCACGTTTTTTGATTTCAACGGCCAGATGGACAAGCAATTCGTGACCCTGTCGGGCGGGCAGAAGCAGACGGTGGTGATCATGCGCGCGCTGTTGCATGACCCGCCGTTGGTGTGTCTGGATGAACCCACCAAGGGATTGGATCCACTGATCGCGCGTCGCATTCGTGCCTTCCTCAAGCGCTTCGTGCGCGAGCAGGGCAAGTCACTGCTGCTGACGTCTGAAGGATGCACTCGGCACGCGCCAGTTCGTCGAGTTGGAGAAAGGCGGCCTGCCACAGGCGACCATCGAGCACATCCTGGCGCTCGAACCAGTGCGCTTCAGCCTGGAAAGGGAAGCGGGCTGGATTTCGTTCGGCGTCGACGACGCGCTGCGTGGCGCTGAGGCGATTCTCGGGACGCTGCGCGCGGATGGTGTGCGAGTTGGCTTCCGCCACCACGAAGTCAGCCTCGAGGATGCCTTCCTGCACCACATCGGCGAACTGACTGAGACCTTCGAACATTGATCTTTTGAAGAGACATTTAACCTATGGAACTCGCCTATCCCCGCCAGACGGCGGAAACCACCATTACCCACGGGCTTTCGCGCCCGACGCCTCCCTGGATGACAGTTCTTGCCACGGTGCGCAAAAACCTGCAAGTGACTCGACGCTATCTACCGAACCTGCTGGGCAACTTGTTGCAGATGGCGGTGCGGGTGGCGTTTTTTCTGCTGCTGTCCAACACCATCTCAATGCGCGGGCATGAGATGCCCGGCATGGCGTTGGACGGCCACAACCTGTACGTCTTCCTGCTCGGCTCGCTGGTTCTATTCGTCTTCACCCGCAGCACCCTGTGGGGGCCGATCAACGCCGTCACGAATGACCTGTACAACGGCACGCTGGAGTACCTGTACAGCAACCCCGGCTCACGCTACGCCTACTATGTGGGCGTGGTCATTTCGGAGGTTTTGGTCAGCCAGGTCGTATTCATCCCCGTCTTCGCGCTGCTCGCGCTGGTTTCAGGGGTCGGGCTGGGCAATATGGTCATGATGCTGGTCGCCTGTGTCGCGGTCTTGATCGCGCTGACGGCGATGGGGATCATGATCGCGTTGCTGGCGTTAGTCTGGCGGCAGGTCAACTCGATTGCGGAAGTGTTGGGCATCCTGTTCGAAATGCTGGCCGGCGCTTACCTGCCGTTAAGCGCTTTCCCGCAGGCGGTGCAGACGGTGTCCTACCTGCTGCCATTCACCTGGGGCTATGACTTGGTGCGCTACTACAGTTTTCAGGGCCGGTGGCAAACCATCCTGCCGGTGTGGCAGGAGTGGCTCGTCGTCGCCCTGTTTGCCGTTGTCTTCACGCTTGCCTCGCGCTACCTGCTGCGGCGCGCAGAACAATTGGCTAAGCGCCAGGGGTTGCACCTGATCTGAACGGCGTGACCGAGGGTCGCACGGGATTCTCAGGTATCCTTTTCTATGTCGCGTGGCTCTTATTGATAGAGCACAATCAATAGCGCTCTCAAGCGCTCTCAAGCGCGCTCAACAAGTATCCCGGGAACAACGGTGGAAGAGACCGGCACCAGCGTCAGCATCAGCCTGCTCATTGCGAAGGCGACCGCCGCGCGCGCCGCACATGCGGAGAAGGGCGCGGCGTTTGGCCAGATCGTGCGCCAGTTCCAGGACATGGCGTTCGCCTGCGCCTATGCCGTGCTGGGCGACTTCTACCTGGCCGAGGACGCTGCGCAAGAGGCGTTCATCGCCGCGTGGCGCAACCTGGATCAATTGCGCCAGCCCGAGGCATTCCCTGGCTGGTTTAAGCGCATCGTGCTGAGCCAGTGCAACCGGATGACGCGCGGCAAGCACCTTGAGACAGTGCCGCTCGACGCGATCGAGGAACTGGTCGCGTCGGACGGCGGTGGGCCGAATGAGGTCTACGAACAGCGCGAGCAGCAACAGCGCGTGCTGGCGTCGATCCAGGCGCTGCCCGAACACGAGCGCCTGGTAACAGCGCTGTATTACATCGGCGATTACTCGACCAGCGAGATCGCCACATTCCTGGAAGTGCCGCTGACCACGGTCAAGAAGCGACTGTACGACGCGCGGCAGAAACTGCGTGAAAGGATGTTGGACATGGTACGTGAGACCCTACAGGAGCAGCGCCCCTCGCGCAACGAGGCATTTGTAGACACGGTCGCCCTCTTCAACGAGGCGTTGGAGTCGTTTGTGGCGAAGGTCAAACAGGATCGTTACATCATCGCCGCCATCCTGTTCGGCAGCCTGTCGCACGACACGGTGTGGAAGAAGTCCGACATCGACATCATGCTGGTGGGGCGCGAGGAGAAGCCGGGCAAGGATTTCTACCTGGTGGAGAACGGCGTCAATATTCACGCTGTGCTGTACCCGCGCAGCAGGTTCAAGCAAATGCTCGAAGGGACATTGCAGGGCGACTGCATGCACTCCGCCTTCGCGCTGAGCACGCTGCTGTTTACCAGCGACGACACGATCCGCGCCTATTACCAGGACGTGCGCAAGATCGGCGCGCACGACGCGCAGATGCGGCTGATCGTGGCGGGCGGGAGTGCCCTGTACACGCTAGCCAAGGCGGAGAAGTGGCTGTACACACGCCAGGACGTGGCCTACAGCTTCCTGAGGGTCATGTACACGATCCAGAACCTGGCCACGATCGAGGTGCTGCTCAACGGCGAGATGACCAGCCGCGAGGTGATCCCGCAGGCGCTCAAGATCAACCCGGCCTTGTTCAAGGAGATCTACCAGGATCTGATTCATCAGCCCAAAGACGAGGCGGTGATCCAGCACACGCTCGACCGGATCAACGCCTACATCGACGAGAAGGTGCAGGTGCTGTTCGGCCCCATCCTGGAGTACCTGGCACAGGAGGGCGGCACCCGCACCACCACCGAGCTGGACACGTATTTCAAGAAACTGACTCAGCAGGCGACGTTGTCACACATCTATGAGTGGCTGGCTTTCAAAGGCATCGTCCAGAAGGTGCCGTCGCCGGTGCGGCTGCACCCCAAGAGCCAGGTGACCGTGGACGAAGCCGCCTACTACTACGATGGGGGCAAGTGAGAAACCACTGTCTCTCGTCTCAACCACTCCAGCACCAATCGCTGCATCTCCGGCGCGAAGCGGTTGTAATCCTCCGGCACCAACTGCTCCAGCTTATCGGCCGCACCGTAAAGCGCATAGACTGATCGCGCAGCCTCGACGGCAGGCGTCACCAGGTCGGGTGGGGCTTCGCGATCCAGTTGCGGGCTGACCACCAGCACCGGTTTGGGCGCGAAACAGGCCAGTAATTCATCCACGTCGTAGGGTGCGCGCTCCTCCTGCCCGATGAAGTGGCCCAACGATGGCAGCAGCATGTGCAGTTGCGCCCAACGCCGGATGCCGCCGGTGCGCGCTTCATCCTTGTCCAGACGGAAGGCCGGCGGGCCGCATACCGAGGCAAACCCGGCCAGTCGCTCGTCCAACGCGCCCAGGTGCAGCCCCACCAGCGCGCCCAACCCATAGCCCACACCCCAGATGTTCTGTGCATCCACGTAGTGCAGCGCATTCAGCGCATCCAGTGCCGCCTGGCCATCGCGCACCAGCTTGCCCAGCAACGACCAATCGGGGTAGCGGCGATAGAAACCCTCCACTTCCTCGATGCGCCGGCCGCAGCCCACCTGGTCGAAGCAGAACACGGCGTAGCCTGCACGCGCCAGGGTCTGATAGATCGGCTCGCCGCGCCGGTAAATGGCCACATAGCCATTGGAGAATGCGAACGGGTGCAGCCACAGAATGGCCGGCGCCTTGCTCCCGGATTCGCGCAGACCCGCCGGCATATATATATCGGCGGCGATGTATTCGCCGAAAACCAGTTGCTGCTTTTCCAGCCCCGCGCCTGCGTCGGCCCGTCCCATCAGGCTCGCGATGTGCGCAGGCTCTGCGCCATAAGATCCGCCCGTGCTCGACAAGACCGGCGGCGCGTTCCCAAACATCTCCGTCACGTGCGCGCGCACCTGCTGTCGCTGGCGCTCCCAACCGGCCGTATCGTGCAGTACCGTTCCATCCCCAGCCACGATCCCTGTCCCAGTTGACCGCGCCTGGAATGTTTGTGGGGTGAACGACACACGGCTAACCGCCTGCTGGCGCTCCCAATCCCACGGGTGGATGAGACGTTCCGGGAAGGCGTGCTGCCCCCGGCCAAACTGGGTGTCGCACCAGTCCAGGTACCTCTCGATGATTGGCGGCCACGTTTCGTGGCTGCCCGGTCGCCACAAGATCCGTAGCCGGTCCTCCACACCGTATAACTCATAAAC
>JAMDDR010000595.1 GCA_023488685.1 Chloroflexota bacterium
CCTCACCCCCTCTCCCCCTCTCTCTCTCCTACTTCTGCGAGCGCTGCCATGGGTCGTGGCTGGCGCTGTCATTGGCGCGGCGCCGCTGATCTACTACAATCTACATGACCTGCTTGGCCAACCTTTTGACCTGCGTAACGCACACACGTTCGCGTTATTGTTTAGATCGTTGGGCGAGCCGACGGCATATGGTGTCAACAACCTTGACGTGTTCAAAAACCTGGAGAAGGCGGTCGCCGATTTTGACGTGTTCCTCGACGGCAGCTATTTCTGGTATAACGGTGTGCCGTTTAGCAATGTCTATGCCGTGCCGGCGTTTGTCATCAGCGCGGTTGCCGGAAGTATCCTGGTGTGGAGACGGCCAGAGTGGCGTAAGTGGCTGGCGCTACTGGCTGCGATCGCGGCCACCGTGTTTATCAGCGCTTTCACCGTTTCAGGCTTGTGGGCTACGCATCTTTTCATCCTGGTACCTCTGCCACAGATGGTGATTGCCGCCGCAGCAGTCTGGCTTGCGTCTGTGCTGGGGCGTATGGGAGCGCGGGTGCAGGGGAGCAAGGGAGCAAGGGAGCGTGGGAGCAAGGGAGCAGAGGAGCGGCCAGGCTCTGCTTGGCTTGGGCGCAAAGGCGAGTCATCGCTCCCTCTCTCCCTCTCTCCCTCTCTCCCCCTCTCCCCTGCTCCCTTGCTCCTCCGCTCCCTCGCTCCCGTGCTCGTCTGTGCACTCCTGGCGTTGCCGGTGAGCCGGGATCTGTGGGTCAGCGAACAACACCATGCCACACTGGCTGAGACGGGTGGATCAGGGCGGTTTTCGGACGCGGTGTACAAGCTGGCGCAGCACCTGGATGCTGAGCACATTGCGAGCCCCATCGCGCTGGATTGGGGGATTGAGAAGAGCGTGCGCGTATTGACGGCAGATCGTGTGCGCCCGCTGGAGATTTTCGGGTTTTCACCCGAACCTGATGCGGCGTTCGAGGCACGTGTGCGAGAGGCGTTGCGTGACCCGGCGCAGCAATATATCGTTCTATGGGATCGTTTCGCCGTTTATAATCGACGGAAAGCATTTACAGATATCGCCACCCAGATGGGCCTGCAGGTGACGGAGACGTTCATTGCCCACGAGCGTAGTGGGTTACCGGTCTACGTCATGCTCCAGGCAAAATGAGATGTTTTGACGTTTGAACGTTACAACGTTTAGCGCTGGGTGATGCACGAAGGTGATGCACGAAGGAGAAGCTGATGTCAAGCGGAAATGGCCAAGGAAATACGGGGCAGGTTGTTGCGGTGAAAGGCGCGGTCGTGGATGTGGCATTCACGCCGGATCATCTGCCAGAAATTTACGATGCGCTGGAGATAGACCGGGCGCAAGGCAGGCTGGTGCTGGAGGTACAGCAGCACCTGGGCGAGGGGCGCGTGCGCACCATCGCCATGGACACGACCGATGGGCTGCGCCGTGGCGTGCCCGTGCGCCAGACGGGCAAGGCGATCTCTGTCCCGGTCGGTCCAGCGACGTTGGGACGCATTTTTAATGTGCTGGGCGATTCCATCGATGGCCGGCCACAGCCGCAAACGGAAATCCGCTACCCCATCCACCGGCCGGCGCCTACGTTTGAAGATCAGAAATCCACTGTTGAGATGCTCGAAACGGGCATGAAGGTGATCGACCTGATTGCGCCGTTGACGAGGGGTGGCAAGACAGGCATCTTCGGCGGCGCAGGGGTGGGCAAGACCGTGACCATCCAGGAGCTGATCAACTCGATTGCCAAGTTCCACAGCGGTTACTCCGTGTTTGCCGGCGTGGGCGAGCGAACGCGCGAAGGCACGCAGCTTTACCTTGAGATGAACGAGGCCGGCGTGATGGACAACCTGGTCATGGTATTCGGCCAGATGAACGAGCCGGCCGGCGTGCGTTTGCGCGCCGCGCTCACCGGCGTGACGATGGCCGAATATTTCCGCGATGAAGGTCGCGACGTGCTGCTGTTCATCGACAACATCTTCCGGTTCATCATGAGCGGCTCGGAGGTGTCGGCATTGTTGGGCCGCATGCCCAGCGCCGTGGGCTACCAACCCACGCTAGGCACCGACATGGGCGCTCTGCAGGAGCGCATCACCAGCACCAAGCGCGGCTCGATCACGTCCATGCAGGCGGTGTACGTGCCCGCCGACGACTATTCCGACCCGGCGCCGGTAGCCACGTTTGCCCACCTGGACTCGACCATCAACCTGGAACGTTCCATCAACGAGAAGGGCATCTACCCCTCGGTGGACCCGCTGGCCAGCACCAGCCGCATCCTCGACCCCAACGTGGTTGGCCAGGATCACTATGAGGTGGCGCGCGAAGTGCAGCGCACCCTGCAGCGTTACAAGGACTTACAGGATATCATCGCCATTCTCGGCGTGGACGAGTTGAGCGAAGAGGACAAAGTTTTGGTTACCCGTGCGCGCAAGATTGAGCGCTTCCTGGGGCAGCCCATGTTCGTCGCCAAGCGCTTCACCGGCATCGATGGACGCTATGTCAAGATCAAGGACACAGTGGACGGTTTCCGGCGTATCCTGCGCGGCGAACTGGATGAGGTGCCGGAACTTTATTTCTTTAACAAGGGTCCCGTCGAAGATGTGCTCGAAGCGTATGAGAAGGATCGCGCGGCGAGTAAATAACCATGCCACTTCATCTTGAAATCGTGACCAGCGACCATATCGTGTTTGATGGGCCTGTCGATATGGTGACAGTGCCGGGCGGTGGTGGTGAGATGGGCATCCTGCCCAACCATGCACCGGTGCTCTCCACCCTGAAGCCAGGCGAGCTGCGTGTGAAGGTCGGCAGCGAGATGCAAGAGTTCGCCATTGGCGGCGGCTTCATCGACATCCACAATAACCGTGTCATCATTCTCGCCGATAGTGCTGAGCGCGCGGAGGAGATTGACATCGCGCGTGCCGAGGCGGCTCGCATGCGCGCGGTAGAGATGCTCAAGAACCCGCCGCCCAACAAGGAAGATTCGTTGAAACTCGAAGCCGCGTTTCGCAGGAGCCAGGTGCGCCTGCGCGTGGCGCAACATCGCCGCACTACCCGGCGGCAACAGGAGCCATAGTGTTGGGACGCATGACTGAGTTGAGCATTGCTCAAACCATTACTCAAATCTCGGTCCCCACCCTCGGTCGTGACACATGAGTCTGTTTAGAGCTGAAATCGGCATTGACCTCGGCACGGTCAACGTCGTCATCTATTTGCGCGGGAGAGGCGTCATTATTCAGGAGCCTTCCGTCGTTGCCATTCTCAGCGGCGAGCAGCGCATCGTGGAGGTGGGCGAGGCGGCGCGGCAGATGTACGGCCGCACCCCGGATGAGATCGAAGTCACCCGCCCCGTGCGCGACGGCGTCATCGCCGACTACCAGGTCACGCAGACGATGCTGCGTTACTTTGTCGATCGGGTGAAGGGGCTCAAACTGCTCCCGCCGCGCATCGTGATCGGCGTCCCCTATGGCGTGACGAGTGTGGAACGGCGCGCGGTGCGCGAGGCCGCGATGGAGGCCGGCGCGGGAGAGGCTTATCTATTGCGCGAGCCGCTGGCCGCCGCGTTGGGCGCGGGTCTGCCGGTGGATACGGCGACCGGCAACCTGGTGCTCGACCTGGGCGGCGGCACCGCCGAGGCCGCGGTGGTCTCGATGAACGGCATCGTCGTCGCTAACTCTGTGCGCGTCGGCGGTATCAAGCTGGACGAAGCGATCCAGGGGTTCGTTCGGCGCAAATACAACCTCGCCATCGGCGAGCCCACGGCAGAGGATATCAAGATCAAGATTGGCAGCGCGTTGCCACTGGAACATGAGCTGATCATGCAGGTGCAGGGACGCGACCAGGTCTCCGGCCTGCCCCGCACGATTGAGGTGACTTCGACCGAGGTGACCGAAGCGCTGGCGGAGCCACTCATGCAGGTCGCGGCGTGTGTGCGTGCGGTGTTGGAGAAGACGCCGCCTGAATTAGCGTCTGACATCATCGACCGCGGCATGGCGATGACAGGCGGCACGGCGCTGTTGCGCAAGCTGGACGAATATCTTTCGCGGGAAGTGGGCATTCCTGCTTACGTGGCCGACGCCCCGATGGCGTGTGTGGCGCTGGGCACGGGCCGCGCCCTGGAAAACGTCGAGGTCCTGAAGCGCACGGAGTTCCTGCAGTGATTTTCGATTTTAGATTGGCGATTTTGGATTTGTTCCACTGTCGTACGTCTTCGATCAATTCTGGGACTGGCAATCCGAAATCTAAAATCCGAAATCTAAAATCCAAAATCCAAAATCGAAATGATTCTTGCCTCTTCTTCCCCGCGCCGCCGCGAGCTGCTCAAGCTGCTGGGTGTGGACTACGTCGCGATCCGCCCGGATGTCGACGAAGCGCCGCGGCCCGGCGAAAGCTCTTTGGAAACGCAGCATCGCGTCACCCTGGAAAAGGCGCGTACGCCGCAGGCCGGCCACGACGAGATTGTGATTGCGGCCGACACCACCGTCCTGTTGGATGGCGAGATGTTGAACAAACCCGCCGGCGAGGCCGAAGCCTGGGCGATGTTGCGCAAGCTGCGCGGTCGCACCCATGAGGTGCAATCGTGCATCGTGATCAAGCGCGGCGAGCACGAGCTGATGGAAATCGTGTCATCGCTGGTGACGATGCGCAACTACAGCGACCAGGAAATCGCCGACTACATCGCCACGGGTGACCCGTTCGACAAGGCTGGCTCGTACGCCGTGCAGCACCCCAAGTTCCAGCCGGTACAGGACATCCAGGGGTGCCCCCTGAACGTGGTGGGCTTGCCGCTGTGCCGCTTGCGCGCGCACCTGCCGGACCTGCCCGACACGTCGCCGGTGTGCATGGCCTATTGGGGCCGCCCATGCCTTGAGGCGCTGACGAAGGACGGCACCTCAAACACGAAGACATCCGACTTCTAGCAGAAGTCGGATGTCTGCTCTGGATGGATACTCTTCGCCAGCGTCAGCGGGAAGTTCTTCGTCTTGACGGCGGGGTCCTGGATGGCCGCGACCCGGTAGCCGCGGCGAAGGTAGAAGTCAACCACGTGCGCGTGATAGCCGGTATACAGGATCACATCGTCACAACCCCAGCCGGCACACTGGCATTCCGCCCGTGCCAGCAGCAGCGTGCCGATGCCCAGGCAGCGATAAGCGCGATCGACGAACAGACTGTAGACCTCTGCGGTGTAAGCGTTAGAGCTTCTCCCCACCAATACGAAGCCTGCCAGTCGCTCCTGCTCGAAGGCGCCGAACAGGGCGGCGCCTTCTGCCAGGTTTCGCCGCCACAGCTCGAAGCGGAATTCCAGTTCCTGGGCATTCCAGTTGGGAATGAGTGCCGGCGTGGGTAAAGGCCGTGACACGAGTGACAATCCGAGGCCGTCATCAGCCAGGCGGCACGTGTATTCGGCCAGGGCGATGTCAGACCGGTCAATGGAGGCGATCAGCGGGATTTCGCCGGCCTCCATTGACCGGATGTGGAAACGCGCGCGTGACTGGCGCTTACGCGCTGGGCTTTGCGCTGGTGTTTGTCGTGTTCGTGCTATCCGGCTGAGTTTTGGCCGCAGCCGCATCGGACGTGGTTGCGTCCTCGTCCTCATTCGATTCCCAACTGATGATCCACACGCACAGTCCGGCCAGTCCGATGGTGGCGAGGATCAGGAAGAGCCATTGATTCCACAGCAGCCCGACATCGCGCGCTGCAATGATAAGCACGATGACCATGCCGATGGCCAGCGCGATCCACGCCGCCAACTTGGGGTGTTGAGTCGCCCATGTCTTCAAGTTCGAAAGCATGTGGGTGATTTTACCGCAGCAATACGAAAAGCAAAGCTCAGTACGGCTGCGCCGAAAACAGCGACAGGAAGAGCGCCGCCGTCGCGAGGAAGACAAAGTTGCGCCGCGTGTCGAGCGGCGTGATGTCGTTCAGCGGTGCGGCGTGTTGGACGCCACTGAGCATGGCAAAGATCAGCCAGATGAACCAACTGGACGAGGAGGTAACTCCGAGAATGGCCATGACGGCGATGGTGGCATAGCCGATCCCGTTGGCCCACTTGCGCCCGAGCGCGGCGTAGGCGATGTGACCGCCATCCAACTGGCCGACCGGCAACAGGTTGATCGCCGTCACAATCAGGCCGAATCGCGCCGCCAGCAAGACCGGGTTGAGCAGGATGCCATTCGCCGCTGCCTCTGGGCGGAACAGGGCGATCAGCCCCTCGACCATCAGCGAGCGTCCCATCGGTGCGGGCTCGTTGCTGATCGTGCTGATCAATAGCCCAACCACGTACAGCGGAACCGCCACCAGCAGGCCGGCAATCGGCCCGCCAATGCCCACGTCAAACAAGGCGCGCTTGTTCTCCACCGCACCGCGCATCTGGATGAACGCGCCGAATGTCCCCAACCCAAACGGCGCCGGGATGAAGTAGGGCAGCGTCACCGGCAGATTGTGCCGCCGGGCTTGAACATAGTGCCCCAACTCGTGTACGCCCAGGATGCTAAGCAGCGTCAGCGAGAACGGCACCCCGTATGACAGGATCGTTTCGAATGGAGGGATACGCTGGCCCAATTGCGCACTGGCGTACATGCCACCAAAGAGGGTCGTCGTCACACCAGTGGCCAGGAACAGCACCAGGTTCAGCCAGGGGCGTTGGGCCAATACCGCCTGGAGTTTGCCCTTGATGGCGACGATCATCTGGCGTTCGCCCGATTCGTTCTCACGCAGCAACGGGATGTAGCCAAGCTCTTGAAAACGCGTTTTAAGCTTGTTGAATGCGTCCTCAGCCTCTACGCGCAACTGCCCGCTAAACGCGATCGCACGACCCACCGGATCTACCTGCGCGTTTTCTACGGCCATGATGTCATTGATACGCACGCGCAACTCATTCAACGTATCCTGGCTTTGCACCTCTTCCAAGACCGTATCACGATTCAGATTAGGCTCATTCATTTTCCACTCAACGTAGCGAAAGTGCTTTCACGCCACTAACAGCAGTCAAACCAACGTTACACCAACATCAAACGCAGGCTGTCTTGTTGAAACCATAATTTGTTGATGTTGATCGTAGCATACAGGGACGACATGAGTATTCGCTTATAGAAACCCGCAAGACACCTGACAGTTGGATGACACAATTATGCCACGTGCCAGCCTTTTTGAATGCCAGTTCGCCCGGCCTGCGCGGGACATGTCGACTGGCTCACATCAGCTTCAGCTATTGGTATGGCGTTTAAGCCTGGGCAATCTCCCGATGGCGTCCATGAACCAGACCCGGCGTTTGAGGAGGAAGCCCGGCAACACGCCGAGCAAATGCCACGCCAGGTATGGCGCCACGCTGGTATCCTCGTGCGCAATATACTTGAGGAATGCGAATGGTACCCACGCCAGCACGCCCTGCAAGATCAGGATGGTAGGCACGTGTCGGCGTAGAAATTCGATTTGGAAGAGTTGTCCCACGACAGCCATTTTAAATCTGTCCCCAAAGATGAACATATGACAGCGATCCTTCGCGGGCTTCGACATGTCGGCGTGATCGACCTGGGGTCGAACACTGCTCGACTCGTCATCTATGCTTATGAGCCGCGCATGTCCTATAAGCTGACTGACCAGGTGCGCCAGCGTGTGCGGCTGGCGGAAGGCTTCAGCGAGGGTAACTGGTTGCAGCCTGCCCCCATCGAACGTGCCATTGAAACGCTGATCATGTTCCGCTCGTTGTGCCAGGCATCGCAGGTGTCACACATTATCGCCGTTGCCACCAGCGCCGTGCGCGATGCCGACAACCAGGCGGCGTTTCTGCGCCAGGCGAAGCGGCGCGCCAAACTGGACGTGCGTGTGCTCAGTGGCGCCGAAGAGGCCTACTATGGCTACCTGGGTGTGATCAACACGATCGATGTCCACGATGGGCTCCTGTACGACCTGGGCGGTGGCAGCATCCAGATCACGCGGCTTGCACGGCGCAAACTGGCTCACAGTGTGAGTCTGCCGTTGGGTGTGGTGCGCATGACAGAGCGCTTCATGCCCGATACGCCGCCGTCACGCAGGCAGATACTTGCGCTGGGCGACCACATCGCCGGCGAACTGAACCGGCTGCCATGGCTGGCGGATGTGCGGGGAGCGGCTTCGCAGGATCTGGGGACGCTCATCGGCATGGGCGGGACGGCGCGTGCGTTGGCCAAACTCGACCAGGCCAGCCAGGGTTACCCGCTGGAGCGGCTGCACGGCTACCAGTTGAGCCTCAGCGCGGTCGAGAACCTGGTCACGCAAATGAGCCAGATGAGCGCACGCGAACTGCTCGCGATGCCGGGGATGAACGCCGACCGCGTCGACGTGATTCTGCCCGGCGTGATCATCGTGCGTGAGTTGATGCGGTTTGGCGAGTTTGAGCAGTTTACCGTCAGCGGCGCAGGGGTGCGCGAAGGGCTGTTCTTCACAGAGTTCCTGGCGGACGTGCGCGTGCCGATCATCGACGACGTGCGCGCGTTCAGCGTCGAGAACACGGCGCGGCAGTACGGCGCGTGGAACGACCACTCGCATCACGTGCGCAAACTGACGTTGCAGTTGTTCGACCAGCTCGCCGCTCTGCACGGCTTCGGCGTGTGGGAGCGCGAGATTCTCGCCGCTGCGGCGATTCTGCACGATGTCGGTTACGCGGTCAGCTTCTACGACCACGACGAGCACTCACAGTATCTGATC
>JAMDDR010000302.1:0-5643 GCA_023488685.1 Chloroflexota bacterium
GCTCAGGGCCGTTTGCAACGCACGGCGGTTGGGCAACAGGCGTTGTACGGCTTGTGCAGTCAGTGGGGCCTGGCGCCCCACGTACGTGGCGAACACAGCCGAAGCCGCCGACACCGACTCATCCGGTATACGCGATGCCATTGACGCCAACAGGTGCGGCAGCAACAACTGCTCCGGGTCGGAGATAGGGAGTTGCTGGCAGCGCTGTAACGCGCTCACGCGCACCATCGCAGCCGGGCGTGCCAGCAAGCGGATGAACGGATCGAGCGCGTGACGTGCCTCGTCGCGTTCGCGCAACGCGGTGTAGGCAATCTGTTGCAGTGGGCGCGCAGCGAATGCCGGCAGTGTCGCGTGCCGCGCCCCTTCGCCTTCGCGCAGTTCGCGTGGCAACCGCCCGATCAACCAACTGGGCAGCGCGTTATCGCCGTCGCGCCAGCCACGTTCAAAGTTGCGATACAGCGTGACGCGTTGCTCGGGGGGCAAACGCCGGAACCACTGGTCTGTCAGGGGCACCACCCCAGGGCGTTTAACCAGCAGCGCTATCAAACGGTCTGTGCTGAGGTGGTGTGCCACGCTGGCAAGGTTCACGGACGTCTGCTCGTCGGCGGCAAGCAGCAGGTCAGCCACGGCGTTGGGCCGGCGCCGCGCCAGGATGGACAGGTCCAACTGGTGGAGTGGGATGTGCTGGGCCAACTCACGTACCAACGCCAGCGCGCGCTCGGGGTCCAGGTCCGAGAGGGTCACCAATACCGCGTTGGCCTGCCAGCGGAGGCGCTGATCCATTCGTTCACCCAGCGTGGCCAGGTCGACCAGCGCATGGCTGATGAGAGCAGGGTGACGGCGCGCCAGGCGGCGCCAATCGACAGCCGTTGCCGTGGGGAGCAGGCGTGCCAGCAGCGGCTGCACGAACCCGGCCGAGCCAAACCACAGCAGTCCGAGCAGGTGCGGGTCATCTGGCCTCTCATCATGACCCACCAGCGTGGTGAGAAAGGCGTCGATGGGTGCCTGGCGTTTATGCTTGAGCAGCCAGCGCAACAACACAACACGCTGTTTGGGCAAGGTCGCTGCCAGCACTTGTTGCACCTGCGCATCGTCGCAGCAGAGGGCGGCGAGAGGGAGGGCACTCTTGCGGATGGAGCGCGATGGATCGGCCAGCGCACGCATGATACGCGCGGTATCATGTGAGCCATAACATGAATGCAGTGCGAGGTGGCGTTCATAGAAGTTGCCCTGTTCCATCTGGTCGATGGTTGCGCTAATGTCCTGACGCTGGCTGGCCTGGTGGCCCAGTTCGACCATCTGGCGCATGCGGCTGCCGGAAGGGAGTCGTTCAAGCTCGTCCAAGAGTTGTTGGCGGTTCATGTGGTGGCCTCCTTGAATCGTCGCAGGAATGCTGTCGCACGATTGCTTCAGGCGCAGGTTTGCATCAGAATCTGCGTTGGTGAGATCATAAACCTATTGTCCAAGGAGTCACATTATGCTGTCATCTGTACTACCGCAAGGGCTGTGGCCGGTCATGCTCACGCCTTTCTGCGACGACGGGGAGATTGATTACGGCGCGCTCGACGCGCTGACGGACTGGTATCTCGCTGCCGGCGCGGCCGGCCTGTTCGCCGTATGCCTGTCCAGTGAGATGTACGCGCTCGCGCCAGGCGAGCGGCTGGCACTCGCGCGGCACATCGTGAACAGGGTGCAAGGGCGTGTGCCGGTGATCGCTACGGGCACGTTCGGCGGCACGCTGCAGCCGCAGGCTGATTCCGTGCGCCGCATGGCCGATACGGGCGTGCAGGCCGCGGTGGTCATTACCAGCCAGTTCGCCAGCGCGGCCGAGCCAGAAGCGCGGCTCGTCGAGCGCGTGAGTGAATTGGCGCAAATGACCGAGCCGGTCGCGCTCGGTTTGTACGAGTGCCCCGCGCCGTACAAACGCATCCTATCGCCGGAGGCCTATGGCCAGTTGGCCCGCAGCGGGCGTTTCCTCTTCCACAAAGATACGACCTGCGACGCGGAAGCAATGCGGCACAAACTGGCAGCCGGGCAGGGCACGCCGTTGCAGTTGTATAACGCGAACACGCCGACGGCGCTGGCGACGTTGCGCAGCGGCGCGGCTGGGGTGTCTTGCATCGCTGCGAACGTCTATCCCGAGCTGCTGGTCTGGCTGTGCCGCCACTGGCAGCAGCGCCCGCATGAAGCCGAACACCTGCAGCGCATCCTGGCACTGCTGGACCTGGTGGTTAGCACGAAGTATCCCAACTCGGCCAAACGCATGCTGCAATTGCGCGGTCTGCCCATCGGTATGATGTGCCGGCTGGGCAGTGTCACGTTCAGCGGTGAGGATGCGACACATCACGCCAATGCGCTGGCCGTCATCGCCGAGATCGCCGCGGAGCTGGGCATCCCAATGCTGCAGCGTTGATACAGCGTCATTCCTCAGGCTACACCTCAGACCAAATACTGAAGAGGGGCATCTGCCTCTCTTTTTTATTCTTATACCGTAATGCTTCTCGTAACGATTTTCGCACGGGGAACTCTTAGAATGCACTTAGGGGGAGACTCCAGGGCCTTGGGCGGTGGGGCTTGATAAGCCTGGGCCCTGTGGGTCTATAGAACAGGTTCCGGACCTCGCGGGAGGTTCGGAACCTGCTCTATGATTTCATCGTCAATTGAGGCATGAGCATGAACGTAAAGTTATCTGGGTTATTGTTGGTTGTTGCATTGGCGGTGGGTGCAGTGCCGGCGAGTGCGCAGACGCCCGGCAACGGTTCCTGTGTATACCGAGCGACGTACGTAGCCGACGTTACCATTCCCGACGACACGGTGCTCGATACGGGCGAACGCTTTGTGAAGACATGGCGCATCCGTAACGACAGCACGTGCCCCTGGGGCTCCAACGGTTATGCCGTGCACGGGCTGGCCTACTGGGGCGGCGATCGACTGGACGGACCTGACCTGGTGGCTCTGCCTGGAATGATATCGCCGGGCCAGACTGTCGACATCTCGGTCAACATGGCCGCGCCGGCGCTGGCGGGCGTGTATCTGAGCGAGTGGATGTTGAAGGTGGACACCAACATCGCGCCGGAGCGGGGCGAGTACCTGGGGGTAGGTCCGAGCGGGCAACAACCGCTCTATACGCGCATCATCGTGCGTAGCCCGGTGCCCTCTTACGAAAACACGCGCATCCGCTTCGAGCCTGGCGCGACCATGGCGGCGGTTGAGGGGCAATTGAACGGACAGCCCGCGCGCGACTACCTCATCCGCGCGCTCAAAGGCCAGACCATGGTGGTCACACTATCCGGGCCGGAGTCGAACCTGCGCCTGCAGGTGCTGTTGCGTGGCACACGCGACCCGCTGCGAGGGCAGGCCTCCAACGAATGGTACTGGCGCGGTGCGCTGCCCGCCAATGGCGATTATGTGATTCGCGTCACCAGCAACAACGCTACTGCCCGCTATGCCTTCACGGTACAGGTGCCGTATCGCATCAGTTTCGCGCGTGGGGCCGTCTCGGGATTGGTGCAGGGCAAAACCAACGACCGGCGCACGGTCACCTACCTGGTGCGCGCCCGGCAGGGGCAGAACATGACGGTTGAATTGGCGGTGCCGCGCGACGCGGCCGCGTTGACCATCTATGGATTGGAGGATGGCCAGCCGCTGGTGCGCGCCCCGATGGGCCAGACCACATGGACGGGGCGTTTGCCCGCGACGCAGGATTACGTGATCGACGTGGTGCCGGGCGTGGACGGTACGATCGACTTCAGCCTGAGGGTGACTGTGCGTTAGCAGCGCGCGTTAGCACCGTTCTCCTAACTTAACCGGCTGGCACACCAGCGAGATCTTCTTCGCCGACGACGACGGCGTCTATTTCTTTGCCACACGCGATGCGCCGGCACTGGTGTAGCGCGACCCCGACGCTTCACGTGACCTGGCGCAGGTCCTGCAAGCGCATCGCTCACGCGTACGCAAGCTCTCGGACGGGCGGCTGCACATCCCAGCGGCTGAGCCCTACATGGAAGGCCACAATACGTGGTGCGCCAACTGCCCCGTCCCTGTGGGGGACATCGCCCAACACCTGATCGCCATCCTATGCTTCTTCGTCCAGAATGGTTATTGCATCTATGACGACATCCACCACGAGCGCGTCGCCGGCCTGGAGCAGTTCCGCCACCTGGTGGATGTGGACAATCCCTTGCCGCTGACCTACGCCGAGCAATATGCGCTCACCGAATGCACAGCCGAGCTCTCCACGTGCTGTTACGCCGGGATGCTCATGCTGCAGGCCATGGGGTTGGGCGGCTGGATGTTCGACGGCATTGACCGCCACGCCGTACTGGGCGCCAGTGGCGATCCGGATGTGCCGGGTCTGGGTTTCCGCTATGACACCAGCGAGCGCTGGCCAATCCCCAATCCTACCGGGTTACCCGGCGTGTTCGAGGGCTTTTGCCCGCCGCATTACCCCGACATGCGCGCAGCCGTCGAGGCGTTTGCGCAGCGCAAGTTTGGCCCTGGCGGGCCGTTCCATCCCGACACGCCTGGGCTGTGGAAGGAAAATGCCGCCGGGCGCTTACCTGCACACGCATGCCGAGCACATGGCGCGTTGGCACCCGCCACAGGGACAATAGCGAACCGGTCACCGGGTTGATCGTACCCGCCCTGTCAGACCATGCCGCGCTTATGGTGAAGGAGCGGGATGGGGCGACGCGATTGGGCAGGTGCACCGGCGGCGTGGTGCAGTTATCGCCGCACGGTCACTGGTGTGCCTACCGTGGCCCAGCGGAATAGCCAGGCGGCGTTGGCGGCGCTGCGGATGACCACGCAGCCCAGCGACGTCGTGGCTGTTCTGCCGTTTGCCAGCATTTCTGGACCGTGGATGCCGTTCTGAACGCGACCCACGTAGTAGATGCCCATCCAGTAGGGCAGGCGCCAGCCGCGATAAATCGATCTGGCCGAGGTGATCTTGTTCTGGATGCGGAAGGTGCCTGAGCGCGTGCCGCGGGCGTTCACCGCCGCCGAAAACACCAGCGTATTCCCACTGTAGGCATACAGCCGTTGCTGGCCGATGCTTACGACGATGCGCTTGCCGGTGGCATGGGGTTCGTCAGCTTGCGCCGGCATGACCGAGGCAAACACGAACAGGCTGAGGAAAAGGACGAGCACGATTCTGATGAAGCTTTTATGAAACACGTCGATACCTCCTCTCGTGTCCAATAAATTGTAACCAACTGTAATCATTTACGCCAGGCAACTGCGATATTGCATCTGCATCAGGCGTGAATCCACAACATTTACACCAAATACACCAAATCCTACACACTCAGGTCACGAGCGCTGCCGGCGTCCGGCGGTGATTGCAGCGGTGATGCTGTGTTGTGTTCCTGAGTTAAACACCCTATCGTATGAACAACACTGTTGCCGGATCTTCGTTGCTCCATGGACCATGCACAATGGATATGAGAGGATAGAATTGCGTTGAGACTTTCTCCAGAGGCGTCTGCATCCTCAGATGCAGACGCCTCTGGAAAGGGTGGCTCGTTCGGGGATGGGAACCCGCATCTGAGGATGCGGCCTCCGCAACAGGAGCGGCCTCCGCAACGAGGACGGATTCCTCGACGAGGGTGGACTCCGTAACGGGGCCTCTCGTTGCGGGCTCCT
>JAMDDR010000302.1:5653-8650 GCA_023488685.1 Chloroflexota bacterium
TGTGACGGGGAAGGAGGGTGGTTGTGAAAATGGTCATGGCGATCGTTCAGGCGGATGACGCGCCTGTCATCTCGGAGTCGCTGGTCGCCGCGGGATACCGTGTCACGCGCATCGCGACCACGGGTGGCTGGCTGCGGCGCGAGAACACGACGTTGTTGTTGGGCGTGGATGACGAGCGGGTGAACCACGTGATCCGGGTGCTGCAAGGGACGGCCCGCCGCCGCACGACGTATATCAGCATGCCGCTGCTGATGCCAGGCGTCCAGAATGCCGAGATGACTGAAGTGGAGATTGGCGGCGCGACGGTCTTCGTCCTCGACGTCGAACAGTTTGAGCGTTTCTAGCCGCGCGCACCACCCGCAGGTTTAGGTTCTCGCCATTCTATGCCTCCAGGCCATGGATGAGCATGGTCACCAAGCGGCGGAAACTCTCGTCGCAGTCCAGCGGCAGACCGAAACCGCCGGCTAGCTCCAACGTGGCGAACCCGTGCACCACGCTGCGCAGGCCGCGCACGGCGTGCAACGCGTCTGCGCCAGCCAGCCCAAACGAGGCCACCACGGCCAGCACAATCTGCACGACGTGATCCTCGGCGGCCTGCAGCTCGGGATCGGTCGCGGCCTGGGCGCGCGGGACACGCAGCCCCCCCAGGTACACGCCGGGGGATGCTTTGATATAGGCACGATAAGCCTGGGCAACCGCCATTACCCCCGCCGGGCCGGATTTGCCCATGGCGGCGGCGCCCATGCAGTCGCCCAATCCGCGCGCGCTCAGCAACGCCAGCTCGCGGTACAGGCCAGGCAGCCCATCAATGTGGTTGTACAGCGAGGGGGGCTGGATGCCCAGTCGCTTGGCCAGCCGGTTGAGCGTCAGCGCCTCAACGCCTTCATCGTTCACCAGGTCCGCGGCCGCCTTGACCACCGCCGCGGTGTCCAATCCGGCTCTACGCGGCATGGGGCCTCGCATGGTTTGCAGCAAGCGGCTGTCTGAGCGACTGCAGGAAGTCCAACAGAAGCGGCCCGGCCAGCTCGGGCATTTCGGCATGCGGGTAGTGCCCGGCATCCGGCAGCATGTGATACGTGCCCTGCAGGTGCTCGGCCACCCAGCGCGCTTCGGCCTCGGGCGATTTGAAATCCGGGTCCCGGCTGCCCATGAGCACCAGGGTAGGGGCGTGCACGCGCGGCATGCGCTGTTCCGATGCGGATTTGGAGGCATATATCATCTGTTTCAGCGCTTCCAGGCGGCCCGGTTGTGCCAGGTTGGCGCGTAGCGCCGCACGGTACTGGTCGAAGTCGACCGGCTTGCGGGTGGGGTAGAGGGTGGTGAAGTAGCGCAGCCACAGCGCCGTTCCCCACGGCCGGGCGAACAGCGCGGCAAATATCAGCCTGCTCTGCCAGGATAACTCGCCGTGTACGGCCGGGCCGATGAGCGCCAGCCCCGTCACTAATTCGGGCGCTTCCGCCGCTGCCCACACCGCCGCGCCGGCGGCCATGGACGTGCCGATGATGACGGCCGGTCCGGCGTTCAGGTTGCGAATCAGTGCAACCATATCGGCGCCGATGGCGCCAACCGAGTAGTCGGGCCAACGCACACTGCTTTCGCCGTGCCCGCGCACGTCCATGCTGACGACACGGTAACCGGCGGCGATCAATTGTGGCACCAGGAAACGATATTCGGCGCGCAGATCGCCCAAGGAAGGGACGCACAACACGAGCGGCCTGCTGCCTACCGGCCCATTGCCTATCGGTCCACTGTCGTCGTAGGCGATCTTGCCGCCCTGGTATTCCAAATAGTGAGTATTCATACAGCCTCTCCAGAACTAATAATATTAGTATATTAACTAATGATATTAGTTTTGTCAATACCCATTGCGCGCAAGTTGCCAGAAAGGTGTAAATTGGTATGAGCGTTGGTATGAACGATAGAACAAGGCAGGCAACGATGCACAAGTCAGTCTGATTCGTGCGCGGGCCGGCACTGCGCCACTCGCAGCACAAGGAGGTGTTGACATGGCCTCTGAAGCTGGACACGTCATGCACGACGACGTGGAGCAGATGCACCTGAAAGGGTTGCAAGTGGCCGAGCGGCTCGATCCGACTCTCTGCACCCTGTTGACCGATCTTGCGCGCGCGAAGGGTTTGTCTCTGCCGGAGCCGGTGGCGGGCGTGATCCATCGCGACCGGCCGGGGCGCGATCATCGCTACGCCGTGTGGCAACTGAGTCGCGACCGGGGTGCATTCCTGGCAAAAGTGGAGCTTTTCTCCGATACCTCATTTTCATTCCTGTACCTGAAGGCGTCACTGCAGAGCCGGTTCTGGGAGCGCGAGGCGCAGCGGTTTGGGGAGCTGCTGTGCAAGTCCACGGGTCTGCAGGTCGAGCTGGAGCGGACCCAGTCGGATGGCATCATCAGCTACAGCGCAACGTGGTCCCCGGAGACTTTTGCCGGCGAGAGGTAGCCGTGACCATTGCGGATGCCGGTGAGAGGTCGCGCAAAACGTGACGCGCACCCGCGTATCACGAACCCTGTTGACAAATGACCTGCTGCATGCTAGAGTTTTTCGTGTAAGTCCTTTCGCGAAAGTGCTTCAACGCGCAGTTGGGGATGCAGGATGAAATCCCGTCAGAAGGAGCACCGCACGATTTACGATGTCGCGGCGGCGGCGGGGGTGAGCATCGCCACGGTATCACGCGTGCTCAATACTCCCGAACGCGTCAACGATGAAACCCGGCAGAAGGTGCTGGGGGCCATCGACCGGCTCAATTACGTGCCGAAAGCAGAGGCGCGCTCGCGCGCCCTGCAAAGCATCCGCCGCATCGGCGTGCTGACCCCCTTCTTCACAGCGCCCTCCTTCGTCACAAGGAGCCCGCAACGAGAGGCCCCGTTACGGAGTCCACCCTCGTCGAGGAATCCGTCCTCGTTGCGGAGGCCGCTCCTGTTGCGGAGGCCGCATCCTCAGATGCGGGTTCCCATCCCCGAACGAGCCCCCCTTCCCCGAGGCA
>JAMDDR010000438.1 GCA_023488685.1 Chloroflexota bacterium
GGTCTTGATGCGCACGTCGCCGTAGCCCGAGTGACCCATGAGGAACTGAGCATAGGGATAACGGCGTGCTACTTCGTAAAGGAGCTGTGGAGAGTTAAAGGGACTCCCGCCCCACGTGTGAACAAGTACCAATAGCCTGTGCTCGTTTGCAAAGGAGAGCGCTTCGGCATAGCGCGGATCAGTCAGCGCGCAGGTATGATAGTCGGGTAAGAGCTTCAGGCCGGCGAAGCCACGCGAGGTCTCGAACGACCGAAGGCCTTCGGATACCATGTCTGGATGGTTGGGATTCACGCTCCAGTAGCCGAGGAACTCCCCGGGATATAGGTCGATGATCTCCTGCATACGCGCGTTGCCCTGGTTAGGATCCCCAAAAAGCGCGGCATGAGGCGCGCACACAATCATGCGCACGCCACAACGTGACATCGTGGCGCGCATTCTCTCTACCGGGGCACTGGGGAGATAGAGCCCGCCGAAGACCTCCAGGTGGCCGTGCATATCGACGATCGGGCAAGCATCTGAGCGTCCGCGCTCCATATACTCCTGCACAATGGGAGAGTCGTATGCCGTTTTCATAGTTGCACCTCTGCCAGGATCCGTTCGAGGTTCTTGCAGGCGATAGCTTCCCGACTCGCTTGCGGAATATCAGCTTGTGCCACCCGCAGCAATGCTCCACCACTACAGTTATCCGGATACGCTGTGCCGAAGAGCAAACGGGAGGGGCCGTAGCGAGCGCAGAACTCCTCGACCAGACCATCGCTGATGTAGTACGACGTATCCACGTAGAGTTTCGGGAACACATCCAGCAGTGGGCGCAGGTACCGTTCAAGGCTGTGCGGGCCTTGATTGACCGCGACAATCACCAGGTTCGGGAAGTCCTTCAGAAGTTGGCCGATCCGCTGGAGGTCCTGCTTGGCGAACAGGGGTATCCGTCTCTCTTGCAGCACCTCAAGCAGATCACCAAATGTCAGTGCGTCGAGCGAATAGCGGTGCTCGTTCGGGAATGCCCGGAGCGCACGCACGCCGTTTGCCACCATCGCACGCATCAACGCCTCCGATGGCGGCATCTCACCCGTCTGTGACGGTAGAATCGCCCAAGTAGGATGGAGAGACGGCCGTCCGCGGGTTTCCTGCAGGATCCATTGATTCCCCTCGATTGGCGAGCCGAAGCGCATGGCCGAGTGGTAGACGAGCGCCCGGCTGATCCCACAGAAGGCCATTTCCTCCTCGAGTTCCAGCGCGTTAGCCGCATACCGGAACATGGGGATAGCTGTGATACCCAAGCTGCAGTTGCAGTCAAAGAATTCCATGAGCGATCTCCCTATTCCTTCAAACTCGCACGATCTGGAAGCGCATCGCGTCGGCAAAAGTCTCTAAGGCAAGTGAATGATCGCCAATCCCCAGCGCGATGTGGTGCGACGGCCCGTGCTGGCACCAAGCATCCATGAACTCATGGATTGGACGTTTGACGCGAACCCGGCAATTCGGGTTGCCGATGTTCAAGACTGGCCCCGGAATGACTTCGCCAATCGAGTAGATCAGCTTGAAGGTATCACCGGCGCCAAACTGGGTCAGATTGAGCAAGGTGACGGGGCCTTCCTGCATGTCAAAGTCAATCCCGAGGCCATGACCTGACTTGCCGTGGTGAATGTCCAGATGCATCAGGCGCGGTCGACCTTTTGCCATGTTCACATTGCTGGGACCGTCGTGTCCCATCAGGAAGAAGTTCTCTTGAAAGTCCATGGAGAAGAACTCGACGAACATTCCACCCCCACCCAGCAAGTCGATGATCTTCAATGCCATGGCTGACTTTACGTCCCCTTCAGTCACCCCTGGACGACCCAACGCTGTGAGACGGGAAACGGCCAACGCTGCTTGCGCTCGCAATTGCGTCATCAACTCCCTTTCGCCCCACCAATAGAACCCGAATGCGTAAATATCGTGACGTCTGATGACCTCATCGAACGCCGCCGCCACCCGCGCCGAAAACTCGAGGTGCTCGTTGGTGACCGTGTCGTCCACGTCGTACATCTCGCGAAACTGGCGGTACATGTCCTGGAGTTGGTTGTCGGTGACCCGGTGATAGGCATTCTCGATTTCTTCGACTTCTGCCCGCTCCAGCAACTGGCCCGTGGCCCGCATGAGCCGGTGCTCGTCAATGGGCATGTCGCCCATGTTCGTGTACGTTTGCCCGATCAGCCCAATCTTCATCCGCTTGAAGAAACGCGCCACGGCGGCGCCGTAGGCATCTCCGCGCAGCTCGCACTGCAAGCGGGGATCGTCGAAGTACCCCGTCCGAACCTTGAACGCTTTGTCGATGCTGATCAGCGAGCCTGCAAACTCGGGGATACAGCATACGCCCTCGTGGTGCAGGTAGTCCGTGGTATTGGCCCGCGCATAGTCGTAGGTGCGATCCTCATGGGCATTCAGTATGCGGATTGGTACTTCCAACTCGCGAACTGCAGGGACCATGTTCATCGCAGGCGTATAGCCGAATGGAAAAACGATGAGCAGGTCCACCTCCCGGCGTCGAAACAGCTCACCAGCCTCGCGGGATTTCTCTGGGGAATCTACCAGAGCAGGCGCAACGATGTCGGCGTAAGCGCCGAGCATGGTCGTCAACCGGTCATACATACGCTGACCCATCGTCTTGAGTTCAGGAAACTGGTCCCAATAGTAATGATGACCCAGCGGCAAAATCCCGATGCGCGGGCGAACGCATAATTGCATGATGTGAATCCTCCTTATACCCAGCATACCCAGCGTCTACTTCGACCGTCAATGGCTGCTTAGCAGACGGTACTGCACGCCCAGCCAGTCGCATAAAAGCCCAAGCTCGCGCGAGAAATCACCATAGCCCAGGCTCCAATGGTGCCCTGCGCCGCACTGGACAGCCCCTTGCAGGATATCCTTTACAGGCTTGCTGAAGCGAAGCCGCATTGGAGTGCCCATGTAGCTCATGTCGGTCGGCGCAACCTCGCCTACCATCGCCGCAAGGCGATAGCCGGCGCGCGATCCCATCAGGTTGAGGGCGGTCACGGTGCCGGGCTGATCGGCGGGAAAGAAAACAGCCAGCCCATCGTGCGTCTCGATTGACTCCATCAGCACGATTTCGCTTGAGTTGCGCGCCATGGAAAACGAGCCAGCGCCGCAGTGAGAGAACATGATCGTATTTGCATCCAGATACATGCGTAGGAAGTCCCCGTTGATGGGCGCCCGCCCGGACATGACATAGAGTAACCGCATCAAGATCGTGGAGTGCAGATCGCCTTCACAACCCGCCCCAACCCCCTCGTCGTTCAGCCGGGCGATTGGCAGGCAAATCTTGGCTTTTTGGTGAGGCCAGCAATTCATCGATATTGCATCCAGGCCCAATTCGCGCGCCAGAGACTGTACGCCGATAAAGCCTGCCGAGGCCGCGATGCCATCCCGATCAGACGCCTGGACCTTGCCGACTGATACCTTGATGGCTGCCCAATCAGCCTCCGCGCGCTCTTGCCGGACTGCTGCCTGGCGCGCCAGGTAATCCGCGTCGCGCAATGGAATAACGGACACGCCAAAGGTCTTCTTAAGGCCGTACTCATCCGCAGCCATGCTAAACATGATATCCGGGTTGCCGCCCATATAACCAACACGCATCTCGGCCAGCGATCGTCGCGCCATGCATGCGCGCGCGAAGATCATCAACTTCTCTCCGGTCTCCGTGTCGCCGATATCGGCGCCGTAAAGTTGATAGCGCTTGCCCAGCTCATAGAGCGTCGGGTTGATCAACATGCCGCCTACCAGGGAAAGGCAGTCGATCTCCCGTTCTATGGCCCACAGGAAGACCGGCACATCGCACGCTGCCAGTAAGTCGACAAGGTAGTGATCGGGCACGAAAGTCGCCAGGTTCGCACAGATGCAATCGACATTGGCTGCAGCCAATTCTCGCCCGGCGCGGGTTGCGCTAGCCCGGTCCAGGACGATATCAGTCGCTGGAACGACATCAAGTCCGAGGCGCTGTAGATAGGCCAGCATTTCGGCGTGTTTCGCGGGAGCCTTCTCCTCGCCAAGATAGTAGCCTGGAAAGGCGAGGGTCACGTGACCGACGCGTGGTTGGCGCTGTAATTGATCCATATCCGTCCTCCTGAGTGCCTCGACTTAGAACCGATCAGATGCCCACATATACGGGTACCCCGCTGGAAAAAGCAGAGCAAGAATCGCCAAATTTGACGCCTGCTCATCCTGTTCCACCAAGGCATCGGCAACAGACCGATACCCAAGAACAAGCTGAGCAAGAATATGTTGCGGAATAGTTAGCTTGATCGTAAGACAACCCATGCCTACCTGAACGCATTCCCGTCCCAACTCGGTTTCCACGGTTAGCATACCTACTGCGCCGGTAAGCCCGGCCCTTTCCAGCCGCAGGGCGAGGAGTGGCCTCAGCGCTTCGAGGAGAACGGCCTGATCAACCAGATGCGCCATCCCATGCTCACTGTACGGGTAGGTCACCTGAACAGTGCAACCGTACCGGCGGCAATACTCGATGAAAGGATCATCCGGCGGGGCATGTAGCTTGAGCAACTCCACACGACGCATGACTGCGATCTGTGCCAGGTGGCCGAGCAGTGTGCTGAAGGCGGCCCGGTCTTCGTAGCCAACCTCACCCACGACACAACTGGTCTGGTCAAGACCATAGCAAGCATACCCGATGATGGCGCTCCCGCGCTCGACCACAAAAGCGCTAAGCCGGTAGCTCCAGCGTGGCCCCCACTTGAACCCTTTCCAGGAAGCCGGGTCTCGCACGATGCTTCCGCTACGCTGCACCTGCCCCCGATTGCACATGGCTGCCACTACTGGCGCATCGGCTGGGCGAAACTCCCGGACAGGGAAGCGCAACTCTGCTTTCTCGGCATTTCGTGTTGCGACGCCAGACTCGCACTCCACCAGGGCCGGCGCGTAACCATACTTATGATAGAGGCCGGGAATCCCGAACAGGATGGAGATAGGATAATGCTCCTCCCGCATCAGGTCCAACGTGTGATCAAGCAACTGGCGTGCATAACCCTTACCCCGCTCTGCAGACGAGGTACCCACCAATCCAATACCGCCACACCGGATAGTGATATGTCCGATGCGCAAGGGTACGTCATACAACTCCAGACTGCTGACAGCCCGGTCGCCCACCAGCAACTCAATCTTGCGACCACCTGGGAAGTTGGTTTCTCTGTACACGAGTTATCCCCAATAACAACGATAACGATTGCCTTTCACTCATCAATCGACATGGAACACCTCTTCAGCAGTCGTCCAGGGTGCGAGCTCATCCTCCGCTTCCATTAGTGAGCCCATCAGCGTCTGCCAACGTTGGCACTCGGGGGAGCTTGACAGTACTGCAGAAGCAGCTTCCGGGTCATCCACCTCGTAGTAAGAGAACAAACTGGTACCGAACCGGAAGATCGTGTAGTTGCGGATTCCCGCCCCGCCGATTGCCCGAAGCACACCAGGCCATACGGCTTGGTGCCACTGCTCGTACTCCCGCTCGCAACCGGCCTTGAGGTGCGCAATCCTGCCGATCCGTATCATGACTCACCAAACCTTTGACTCCCTATTCGCCAGCCGGCACGAAGGCCAGCTCCAACTTCTCGCCGTTAAGGCGGAACGTCGAGCCTTTGAAGCGTGAGGCGCAACACGGCAAATCTCCGGGCACATGCACCTTATACTCGATCATCACCTGACGGTCGTGAATTGCCATGGACTGCACCTCCACTCCTTCGCCCAGTGACACGGCATCGGCTTGCATGAGAGCGCCATTTCTACTAAGCGAAGCGACCAAGTACGCGTGGGACTCACTGCTTCCCGTGACGACCAGCACAACGGCGCCTGACGGCGCCGTGTCACCGTCCAGTTCGCCGGCGACAGCGCGAGCCAGCCACACACGCCGGCCATCCGGCGCTGTCGCTTGGGCAATGACTGAGCGCTGATCGCCCCACAGACGAAACCGACCAACACCAGGTAAGGTGTAGACAGCGCTCGTAAAGGCTGCATCGGCTGGTCGGTCTCGGAGGAACAGGGTAACGCCGGCAATCAGCAGGCCAAGCAGAATGGCGCTGCCCAAGAGCAGCCTGCTCCAGCGCAGGGCGTTTCGGTTCAAGCCAACTCCTTTGGCCGGGTCCAGCCAGAGATGACAAGACAAGAATGGATCTCGAGGCAAGGAAGTACTACCTCTAAGACGCCATCTTCCCATTTCGAATCCACCAGCACGCCTCCCGGTTCCGCAACGACCCCAGCCGGCTTATCTACACTGCGAATCCAGACTTTGATGGGGCCTACAGGCGGAATCTCGTCAACCCACAGGTCATTGGTATTCAGCCTGGCGACATCACGGCCCGGGTTGCAGTTGACTAGGTGCACGAGCAGCGCGTTCCCCTTCTGTCGCAAGGAAATATCGACCCATGACCAGGTACTGGTGCGGAAGAGTGGATTGGGTTGCAGGATGTCCACAATCTCGCGCAACCACCAGAGCATCTGCGGATCGCCGAGGTTTGCGTACTGCGAAAAGATGTCCGTGGCAATGTGAACAACCATACCCTTGCCGATCCTGCAAAGGATGGCCGCGGGGAAGCCAGCCAACTCGGGCTTCTCCTCATCCAGCACGCCGTGCATGGGCCAGTTTTCAGGGAGCTGCCGGATCTCCGGGTTGAACTGATCCCAGGACAGATAGAGCGGATACAGCTCCTCAGCACCATCCAGGCTGAGTTCGTCCCAGGCGCTGTGGACGCCAGTCGGGTCCTTGCTACTCCGTGGCAGCACGTGACCCTCGCGCACTGCGGCCTGCCTTACTTTCCTCACGCCAATCAGGCGCCGTAGTTCGGCAGAGCCGATGGAAACACCGCTGGTGAGTAACCTGCCTCCCCGTGATACCCATTCCTCCAGTTTTGCAACAGTCTCAACCGCTAGCATGGGTTGCTCGGGCAACACTACCAGGTCGTAAGGCATGTCTGCGCTGATCCCCGTCTCGTCGACGACATTGGGCGAACGATGCAGGGCCATCAGCGCCTTGGCCGCGCCGGCAATGTTAGAACTACCGAAGATGGGCGCCGCCGTATCGCAACACAGGATAGCGGTCCATCCTACGCTGCGGGTGTGCAGGAAAACGTCCTCGCGCTCGCGAAGGAACTGCCGGACTGTGCACGCCTTGTCCATCCGGGAAGGCACGAAGGCGCCATTGGGCATGGGGTAGGTCCAGTAACCCACCGCGCCGCCGTTAGAGGCGACGACCGCGCTTTCCTGCATCATGCGAGACAAAGTCTTGGAACGACTTTGCACATTCTTGCGAGCGTGGGTGAAGCTGGTGTCGCAGACGTAGGCATCGTATGGCACACCCAGCGTAGAGTACCAGCGCATCATGCGGCTCATATCGTGCAGGAAAAAGAAACCGGGTGAGAAGAAATCGCCTGAGCGCCAATCGAATGGCGCCAGGTACTCGCGGCGGGGACTCACGTTGCCAGCGCTATACACACAGTCGGGCTTGAGCGATTTGACATACGTGCTGAACCGCGTGCGCCACTCGTGAGTGATTTTGTTCCAGACTTGCGCATATCGCGTCAGGAAGTCACGCCGCTGCTGCACATCGCCCCATGGCTCATGCCAGCCGGTCTCCTGGCGAAAGCGTTCCTGGCAACGCGGACAATAGCAGGGTCCTGCCCAGTCTCCGTCGACCCAGATCCCGTCGGGGTCATAGCGGCCGATCATCTCTCGCAGGTGCACTGCTACCCACTCGTCGAAGTACTCACTTAGCGGACAATTTGCGTACGAAACGAAATGCTGGAAATCGGAAAAATACTGCAGTGGCTTCCCGTCCAGCCCCAGCATGCGCCATTCGGGATGGCGCATGCCGGCGATGCCGTCGAGCTGGCCGCTGTAGTAGAGAACCAACTTGGTGTTTGCCTCCCGCGTGACTTCACGGAAGAAGGCTGGCATGTCCTGGCCCAGCATACGATGCTCCGTGCGCAGCGCACTTGAGAAGGTGGTGTAACCGCTGTGACCCTTGGCATAGATGCAGAGATAGCCTAGCTGGAGTTCCTTGAGTGCCGGCAGGATATTCTCGCGGGTTGCGCCCGAGCCATAAGGTCGGAACTGGACCTCGGGATAATAATCCACAAGCAGGTTCATAAGGCTGTTGGCCAGCCAATCATTTGGCTTCACAGGTGATGATAAGATGCTTTCCATCGTTTATCCTTTTAGACGTTTATCCTTTTAGACCGGTAAAGGTGATGCCCTGGATGAACTGCTTTTGCGCGAAGAAGAAGACAATCACCACAGGCAAGAGCACAACCAACGAAAGCCCCAGCAATCCCTGAACGCTGTGGGTGCGGAAAGAAGTGTGAAAAACCTGGAGCTGGTATAGACGAAGCCCCAACGCAATTGTGAATTTAGACTGCTGGTTCAAGAAGATCAATGGATAGAAGAAATCGTTCCAATTTCCGACAAAGGCGAAAATCGCCACTGCGCCCAGCGCAGGCTTGATGAGTGGCAGCACGATACTCCAGTAGATGCGCCAGCTACTACACCCATCGATACGCGCCGCGTCGTCCAACTCGGTGCTGATACCGAGCATGAACTGGCGCAGCAGGAAAATGAAAAACGCGCCGCCGCCAAAAAAGGACGGGACGATCAGCGGCAGGAACGTATCGAGCCATCCAAGGTATTTCATCATGATGTAATCCGGGATGATTGTGACCTGTCCCGGCAGCATCATCGTCGCGAGCAGGAGCGCGAAAAGCTTATCGCGTCCCGGCCCGCGCAGGCGCGAGAAACCGAACGCGACCAAAGAACCGCTGAGGAGGTGGCCGGCCATCGAGAGTATTGTGATCACAAGGGTGTTGAAGGTATACAGCGTGAACGGCAACGCATTCCAAGCTGTCACCGTATGCTCAATCATCAACGGATTGGGGATCCAGACTGGTGGCATCACATACATCTGATCGTTCGATTTAAGCGCGTTCGACAGCGTGAACAGCAACGGAAACACGGATATAGCCGACAGGGCCGTCAACACGGTGTAGGTCAACACCTTGCTGAGCGACTTGAGCGCGCGGTAGCCGCCGAGTGGCTGCCGCCGACCTCGCGATGTGCGGTCCGCCACCAACGCAGGTCTGGAAGTGGGGAGGACTTGGTGTGTCATACTGGTTCCCTCAGCGCTTGCCGACTGTCTCGGTCTCATAGTAGACCCAGCGCCTGCTCAGCCGAAACTGCAGGTAGGTGAAAGTCACCAGAATCAGGAACAGAATCCACGCCTGCGCAGTTGCATAGCCCATCCGAAACTGCGTGAAGCCATTCTGGTAGATCTTAAGCACCATCGTGTAGGTCGCGTAATTGGGTCCGCCACCGGTCAGGATGTAGGATGCCCCGAAGACTTGGAACGACCCTACAATGCCGACGACGAGGCTGAAGAAGATCACGGGAGACATCATGGGCAGGGTGATGTGGCGCAGTTTATGCCACCCATTGGCGCCATCAACCTCCGCTGCCTCGTACAGGTGCTGTGGCACGCCCTGAAGTCCGGCGAGAAGGATGACCATCGGTGAGCCGATGCCGCCCCACAGGCTCATGATGATCATTGCGGGCATGGCCCACTGGGGATTGCCCAACCAGTTTGGTCCTTGAATGCCCAAAATGCCGAGCCCCTGGTTGAGCAGACCTGCGTTGGGGTGCAGGATCCAGATCCACATGATTGCAACGGCTACACCGGAGAACACCGACGGAATGTAGAAGATCGTCCGGTAGATTGCCAGGCCTCTGACGCGCGTGTTGAGCAGCATAGCGACCAGGAACGCCGTGATGAGTTGCAAAGGCACTGAGAAACCGGTGTAATAAGCGGTGTTGACTAGCGCCTTCGTGAACAATGGGTCACTGGTGAAGATCGACACGAAGTTATCCAGGCCAACCCAAACTGGCGGCTTGAGCAGCTTCCAGTCCATGAAGCTCAGGACGACCGAAGCCAACATTGGGCCGAGCGTGAACACCACGACGCCGATCAGCCACGGCGCGAGGCAAATGTACATCTCGATGGCTTCGCGTCTTGCCAGAACGCTCGTTTTGCCGGTCCGCTGGCGCGTTTCGTTCGAGATCGCAGCCATAGTTCCGCCTCCATGCGTCAGTGTCAGGCAGACGGCGAGTCAAACAGCGTGCACATCCACTGCCTGCCCGACACTCTGTTGAGTTACAGCCCGAACTCGACTAGGACTTGCGAGCAATTGCGGCCTCGAACTCTTTCTGGATCTGGTCCAGTACTTCCTGCACGGGTTTCCCTTCCTCCCAGACCTGTGACATACGTTGAGCATCGATCTGTTGAAGTTCCAGCGCCTTCCCTGCCACTAGCGACGACGGTGCCAGGCGGGCGTTCAGGATGATATCGTTCATCGTGTCGTAGTTGCCAGGATTGGCTTTCACGCCTGCAAAAAACGACTCGCGAACTGACTTCAACGATGGCCACCAGCCCAGCACCTCCGCATCTATCTTCTGGGTTTCAGGAGAGCAAAGATGGAACATGAGCTGAGTCGCTTCGGTGGGGTACTTAGTCTGGCTATAAACGAAGTAGCCGGTGCCGGCCAGGGCGCTTCCGCCCCGCTTGAACTTGGGCAAGTGCGCGAACTTATACTCCACCTTGCCGAACTTGTCGAGGTTGCGCTGCGCACCACAGCAGCCGAAGTGAACGGCAACCTTGCCTTCGTAAACCCCGGTCATCCAGGAGTCGCCGGCGCCTTGCAACAACTGGCGATCGGCAGAGGTCGGCATCGTATTGTCTTTGAAGCGCATATCCTGATACATCTGCATCAGCGCAACGGCATCGGGATGGTTTGCCTGTGGCGTGATGTTATCGGGTTTTACCAGAGGCGCATCGGCAGTTTCCAGGAACGCTTCCCGATACCAGCCGCTGCCAGGATCGGTGCCTACCCCCCACTGCACGACCTTGTCACCTTCGCGGATCGTTAGCTTCTTTGCCAGCTCCTTCAGATCCTGAATCGTCCAATCCTTCGTCGGCTCGGGCAGGCCGGCCTTCTTGAAAAGCTCAGGGACGATGATACAAGCGACACAGGCAACTTCGAGGTTCATGCCGTACACTTTGCCGTCGACTGTGTATGCCTCCTGGATGGGGCTCCCTGCTTTGAGGTCTTCGTAAGGGAAGTTGTAAGTCTTAAGCGCTTCTGTTACATCCAGGCACATCCCGGCGTCTACGAACGTGCGGGACCAAGGACTAATGTCGGTAGCCACATCGGCCAGGGTTCCGGCCGCGCCCATCGTCTGCAGTTTCGTGATCAGGTCATCTCCCCAGGGCACGACTTCAACTTCAACTTCAAAACCGGTCTTCTCCGTGAACTTCGGATAGACCTCCTTCATATACAGTTCGTGATCTTCGCCGCCGATCTCGGTCTGCACCCGGAGCTTGCCTTGCTTGGCGGGCACCGCAGCCGCTGGGGCTGTTGCTTCGGCCGACTTGCTTTCAGTTGGAGCGGGGGCAGCCGTTTGTGACTGGCCACATGCGGCCACGAGTAGACCTGCGGCGCTCAGCGCGCTGCCGCGCAGGAATTTTCGTCGAGACAACTTCTTGGCGCACACTGTTTCCTCCTTTGGAGGGTGTTCCAGACTCATCGGTTGAGCACGAAACGTGGTTAAAGAACGGTAGGGATTGCCAAACCCACCGGGATATCTCCAAGGCTTTTTCCATCACCTCCTAGAGCTGTTCTTGCACTGACAACGGTGCCTCCAAGTGGATGTTGCCATTTCCTTCTCTATTGGTGTTCAGATGGCAGGAGCGGCAGTCGATTCGCGCACGACTAACACGGGCTCCATCACCACCTGTCTCTCGGGCGGCTCCTTGCCTTGCAAGATGTCATACAGAAGGTTCACAGCCAGATTAGCCAGCTCTGTGATCGACTGGCGAACTGTCGTCAACGGCGGATTCTGATATGCAGCACTGTCGATATCGTCCACACCCACTACTGAGATGTCTCGCGGTACGGACAGCCCAGATGCACAGATCGCACGCATAGCGCCAATCGCTAAGGCATCACCTGCCGTAAACACGGCAGTGGGGCGAGGTCCCTCCGAAAGGAGACGCTGCATTGCGTTGTGGCCATCCTGGTAGCCCCATCCAGCTGCAGGCTCAAGCCTTAGAAGAGTGTCGAGTTGATGCGCCTCTAGAACCTGGCGTACACCCAATGCGCGTTCGCGTGACATGAGCACACTTTGCGGGCCGGTGATATGAGCGATACGCTGGTGTCCGAGGCTGACCAAGTGCTCACATGCCAATCGGCCAGCCTTCACGTTGTCGAGAGTGACGGAAGGACCTGTGTACGGATATGGCACACGGTCAATCGACACAGCAGGGATATCCTCCTGCGCCAGAAATGATGCGACGTGGTGCTGGTCGGTGGCCGAAATAAACAGGATTCCATCTACACCACGATCGACAGCGTTGCGGAAATAGGCCATCTCCTTTTCTACGTCATCATGCGTGTTGTACACGACCAGGTTGTATCCGCAGGCCTGGGCAGCGTCTTCGGCTGCCAGGGCCAGTTTGCCGATAAAGGGAGCTGATAGATCAGCAGCGAGGAGGGCAAGCGTCTGGGTTCGACCTGTGGCCAAACTGCGCGCAACAGCGTGAGGTCGATACCCAAGTTGCTTGATGCTATCGAGCACGCGTTGTTGTGTCTCGCGAGTGATCCCGGGTTTCCCGTTGATGATTGCTGATACCGTCTGCTTTGAGACGCCAGCATGATCAGCCACATCTTTCATGGTGGGGGCTCTCTGTTTAGATACCCTTACGACAGCATCGTTCACTTGGGAAGAAGGATTCATAATCACCAGACCTTAGAATGACCGGTCATATGACCGGTCACGTGACCGGTCATATAGTAGCATACACGTCCTGTGTTCGTCAAGACCCAATTTCAAGATTTCAGGGGGGACACCGCGGATTCGCAGGGCTTCCGCGAGAAGTGTGAATGGAGAATGGAGTCATTCTGGATTCATCCGTTCGCAGCGAACGGATGAATCCAGAATCTTAATCGTATAGGGCATGCTTTCGTTTGATGGCCTCGATCACACCGGCATGCTCATCCAGGTGCTTGCCGAGAAATCCGATCATGGCGCCCACACTCACCGGTATCTCACGTCCCTGCGGGTCGATGATGGTAATCGTGCAGTCCCACGCTTCTGGGAAAGCCGTGGCGAGGTGTGTCATCACCCGCCGGTGCGCATCGAGCAAGGCCAACGCCGGTTCGATGGGGCGCTTGTGAAAAGCCAACGCATCGGCCCAGGCCTCGTTGCCCGGGAAACCTTCAAAGCGGATCGGCGCGCCAGGTGTCGCGATGGCCTTCTTCAGCGCCATACACCAGACATCGCCATCGTCGGCGACGTGATGCACGATCTGCCGGATGCTCCACTCCCCCGGCCCTAATGAGAGATCGAGCGCGGATGCAGGCAGATCACGCAACAGCGCTGCCAGCCGGTCTGCGCCTGCACTGAACTGAGCGATCAGGTCCGCGCGTGAGGGTGCTGGTGCTTGCGATGTTTGTTCGGACATGATTCGATGTCTCCCTTTGGATTTTCGATTGGCGATTTTGGATTTTCGATTGAACGCATGCTCAATCGAAAATCCAAAATCACAAATCCAATAACCGGCTGCGCATGAAAAACATACCATCGCAAGTATACTGTCGCGAGGAGGTGAACGATGCTCGATATCGACTTAGCCAGTGGACGGCTCTCTTCCGCACATTTGCAGGCGACGTTTGCCGACCGCGCCTACCGCTACGCCTTATCCGGCTCGACCAGTGCCGGTGATTTTCACGACGAAGCATTGCTGGATCAGCGGATCGATCAGCGTGACAATGTCACCGTTGTCACCGGGCGTTTTGCCGGTTCCGGCATCACCCTGGAGCAACGGCTGCAAACAGTCAATGGTCATGTTGAAGAGACCATCACCTTGCGGAATACGCGCGCAGAACCTGTGGAACTGCGGCACATTGCGCTTGGCTTCGCGGCAGCACTAGAGACCCGGTCCGCGTGGCGGCTGGTCGCCATCCCCTTCCGCGTGCAGCTCGACGGCAGCGTGCACGACTATACCGGCCAGGCGCTCATCGCCGGGCAGTTCCACAACGCCGTATATTCGGACAAGACACGCCCCGAACCGCCACTCACGGAGGAGGGCATCGTACGTTCTGAGGCTTGGGCTTGGGGCACTGGCGACGAGGGCCTGGTCATTCTTAAGTACAACAATGAGGCCATCGAGTTGTCGGTCGCCGCGCCGGAGCAGCAGGCTGGCGAGACGGTGCTGCGCTTCGGCGGCGCCGGCTTTTCACTGTATGGCGAACCCTCCGCCGCGCGTATGCTCGCCGCTGGCGCCGAGTTCACCTTTGGCACGACGTGTTACATCCCCTATAGCGGCGGCCTGGCGCAGGCGTACCAGGTCTATCGCGACTTCATCGACGCACGAGGGCATGGCTTCCCACCCGACTACAACCCGCCGGTGAACTGGAACGAGTTATACGACGTCGGCTGGTATCACTCCGATGCGGAGAAGCTTAAGCAGTTCTACACCCGCGCAGCACTGTTGGCGGAAGCGGCCAAAGCGCGCGACTGTGGCTGTGACCTGCTCTACCTGGACCCAGGGTGGGGCATCGCCGAGGGCACCACGCTGTGGGACGAGGCGCGGCTGGGGCCGGTCGCCGATTTCATCCGGACGCTGAAACAGGATTACGGGTTGGACCTGGCCTATCGCACCATCCTGCGCTGCTACAAGGATCACTGGCCGCACAACGACATGGTCAAGCATCCCGATCGCGAGGTCAGCGAGTTGACTTACTACCCTGGCGCCGAGGGCTGGGAGCCGTGCCTCCCCAATCCGGCGTTCTGGCAGGAGAAGCTGCGCCGCATCCTGGCCATCTCCCAGCATGGCGTGCGCTTCATGATGTTCGACGAGATGGATTGGCGCGGCCCGTGCTACGACCCGTCGCACGGCCATCAGGTGCCCAGCACGCCGATGGAACACGTGGTGGCTTACTACGCACTCACGCGCGAGGTGCGCCGGCAGTGCCCCGGCCTGACCATCGAAGCGCATGACCCGGTGTGGCCGTGGTCCACCAGCATTTACGTGCCCACCTACTTCCAGCAGGGCTTCGGCGACAAGGGCGCTTACGACGAGAACTGGGGCTTCGAGTACATGTGGGATTGCCTGAACGATCTCAGGTCGGGCAAAGCGCTGGCGCTGTATTACTACGCCCTGGGCTGCAACGTGCCGCTCTATCTTCATATCACGATGGCGGCGGACAACGACCAGTGCGTCTTTTTCTGGTGGACAGCCTCGACGGTGCGGCACCTCGGCATCGGCGGCAAGACCAGCAACAAGACGATTGAGCCCGGCGGCGGCCTGCCACCCTATGACCCGGAGCAGCGCTTCGCCGCCTACCAGGCGCACATGCGCACCTACAATCGGCTCAAGCCCTTCTTCGTGCGCGGGCAGTTCCACGGCATCGCGGAGCACATCCATCTGCACACGCTGCGGGATGTTCCGGGCGGCGTGGTCAACGTGTTCAACCTGACGGACGATGGACGCCAGATCGATTTTGAGGTGCCGCTGAACCTGCTGGGGACGACGCAAGCGTTGCCAGTGCGCGGCGCTCAGGCAGAGTGGAGCAGCAAAGCCGTTCGACTGCGACTAACCTTGCACGGCATGAGCCCGGCGCTGATTGAGATCGGTTCTCGGTAGAGGGGTTCTGCGTTAGGGCAGCAGTTCGAACGCGGGGCAATGGCGCGGACGAAACAGCCGGAAGTGGCGCTGGTCGAGGGTTAGGATGCGCGTAACGCCGAGCCGCTCGGACAGCGCCACGATCATGCAATCAACGTAGTCAATGCGCGCATCGGCATACCTGGACATCAGAGCAGCAGATCGCGCAAAGTCCTGGGATGTGGAACTCACTAACGCCAGTTCGCCAGCCGCAAGCGACTGCAGGAAGCGCACCATTACCGGATAGCCCAGTTCGCGCACGGTCATGTAGGCTAGTTCCGGGAGGATTGCTTCTGGCAACAGTGGGTTTGGCTCTTCGGCCAGTGCAGCGGCGCAAATCGCATGACGCTTATCATCGGCGTCAAGCACCGTCAGGAAAAAGCCGGTGTCGATGAGTGCGCTTATCACTCCACTTTCCAACCGGAATCTCGATCGTAAGGCCTGTCATCCAACATGTCTTCGATGCGGTCGGATAGATCCTGCGCTCCACTGTGGCCGATACCAATGAAGGAAAAACGTTGGCCGGCCGGGGCCGTCGCTTCAAGCTGTTGCACGACCTGCAACTCGATACGCACAGATTCCGGCAAAGTGACCGGCGATAAGGGCCGGAACACACCGTGTTCGTAGATGGCAATAATCGTTTCCATTTCGCCTCGCCTCTGCCCCAGATTATAGGGCAGTGAGCCGGGCCAATACGTCGCCTGACGTCGAAGACAACACCCGTCCAGTAGGAATACTCGTCCGAGGCTAGCTAGGCGGCCAGCGCCGCGACCTCTTCTTGCTGTCCGGCAGTTGTCGAAATCGGCGATTTGTGGTGTGGGTATACACACAATGCTGATCACTTTTCGCCCGTGGCACTATTGATTCCGACGATGGTGATATCTTCGTTCACCTGCACCCACTCTTCACTGACAAGCTGAAGGGTGATAATGCAAGACAGGGAGCCCGGACACTGTGCATGACATGACGATGGCGGCGGATAACGACCAGTGCGTCTTTTTCTGGTGGACGGCCTCGACCGTGCGGCACCTCGGCATCGGCGGCAAGACCAGCAACAAAACCATCGAACCCGGCGGCGGCCTGCCACCCTACGACCCGGAGCAGCGCTTCGCCGCCTACCAGGCGCACATGCGCACCTACAATCGGCTCAAGCCCTTCTTCGTGCGCGGGCAGTTCCACGGCATCGCGGAGCACATTCACCTGCACACGCTGCCCGGCGTCGCCGGCGGCGTGATCAACGTGTTCAACCTGACCAGCGTTGAGCAGATGTTCGAGTTCGACGTGCCGATGCGCCTGCTGGGCACGACACAGGCGCTGCCGGTGAAGGGTGCCGGCGCGGAATGGCGTGAAGACGCCGTTAGGCTGAACCTGAGCCTGCCGGGCATGTGCCCGGCCCTGATTGAGATTGGCGTTCCGTAGGAATGCCCCGCTCTGTGATGTGCATACGCACGCAATCGAGATGCCGATATACGCGCAGCTCAGATTCGGACAGGCACGTAGCGTGCCTTCGGTATCCAGCACGTTCTTCCGACCGCGGTTGCTCTTGCGCGTCTGCCAGAGCTGAACCATCTGCACGCCGGGTGTGGAATCTGGAGACCCAATCTGTCCATCAACTTCCCGGCACAGCGGGCAATCATCCGGATGACCCAGGTGGCGGTGGCGCCGGCGTCGGATAGGCCGGAGTGATGACCATTCGAGTTGTCGGAACAGCCAACAAACCGCAGGCAACACGAGCAGTAGCCAGATCAATGTCAAACAGACGACACGCGCCTCTTCCGCTCACATGGAGCGGGATTGTCCCGCAGGTCCTCAGGGAGCACCTTCGTGGCTCAATCACTTCCGCCGCTTGCTCATCCACTGGGAGAAGAAAGTGAAAACTACGAAGCCTTCTTGCAGTCATATCTTTTTATCCTGATCTCTTCGATCTGTTTTTCCTCATATTCCAGTTGGTTTAGCAGATGTAGCGGCGTTTCTCCTGCAGCGAAAAGGGATGCTTGTTGCTTCAACAGATGCAAATTGTGAACATGGCGGTTGAGTTCCTGCTGCGCCAGAGCACGGTCATCCTCAATATCAATATTGATAGGGAAATAGAAATCCTCGCCGCGCCGGATAAAGCTGGCCAGCAGCCGCCAGGCCTTGCGTTCAGCAAGCAGGCTGGTGGGCTCGGGTAGCCCGAATTCCTTCAGCAACGCCCGACGGCACAGGTCGAATGAACTCATGACTGCCTCGCCCATTTCCACAGATGCACCGACAGCCATGCGATATAGAACGTAACCCCCAGCGATAGCCACCAAGCCGATGGCCGACTCCACGATGCTGAGTTTCCAAGCCACTGCCGCCACTGCAGCTAATCCAAACAGAAAGGACAGGAGAGAGAGGTTCAGCAAGAAGTCGACTGTTGTCTTCAGATCGGCGATTTGAGACCGTTGGGCTTCAGGAAGGATGCTCACCAGGCGTGGCCAATACACCATCGCATCCATCCCATAGCGTTCATACGCGTATTCCTCCATTACGGCAAACGCATTGCCGAGCGCAGTCGGCATGATATTTTGCACTTCGACGGGCAGCTCCTTAACACCATGAGTTGTCCGCTCGATTTTTTCATGCACGGCCTCCAGCTTTGCAATCGCATCCTCGGTCTGCACATCCTCTTCAACCGCCTTGCGATATGCCGCTCGACGCGCCAGAAGCGCAGGATAAAGCTGCTCATGTCTGCGGATGTTGCCCCGTTTCAGCCACCGCGAGATGATTATCCCATTCTCATAAAGCTTGATAATCGGTGTGTTCAGAATGAGCAGGAGCAGGCCCAGCAAGGTGCTTGCCAACAAGAAAAACGTAGTGGCAACGACAAGCGCCTCAAAGTCGTTCAAATCCCGCGGACCGCTGCCATGTGGAACCAACACGATATTGACCGCGGTCAAAAATAGAAACGCCGGTAGAAAGCCGGCAACGAAGAACTGCCTACCCAAAGTGCCGCCAACATCCCACATGCTGTCTCACTCCTGGATGAGGTGCCCGCGCGGACAGATCAACTTATTCGTGCTTAGATCGATCAGGTCGGCAAAATCATAGGAATTCTGTCCATCTGGACAACTGGGGCAACGGTAGGTAACGCGACCTTTGGCAACGGGCGTGAACCGCTGTTCTCGCCCAAACAGGTGCGTCATGATACCGCCAAACGCCCCCGCGCGTTCTTCGTCAGTCAAGAGGCCGATCACCGTGGCCGCTTCCAACACCACAAGCCTCCGTCCCGGGCTGCCTGGCAACCAATCACGCCGCGCTCGCCCTTCGCCCATCGTTGTGCGTGCAATCATGCGCACGGGTTGCAATAAGCCGGGTAGCGCACTGAGGGGAGTATCAAGCAGGCCTGTGTCTGCTGCCGCCGCGACATCGGCAAGGTCACGGACCGGCAGTAGAACTGCGTAGCCTGGCAATGTGTCGACAACCGTATAGCCGCCGCTGGCACTGGCGACGATCTGAGGTCCGGGAGCATCCAGCGTCACTACGATGTACCATTGGTTGCGCGTTTCTGGCGGGAGTGCGGTCAGCACCTCAACCAGTTCGCACACGGTTGTAGCCAGACTTACCTGCAAGAACCGCGTGGTTAGCCTCTGAATTTCGATTGGCATCCTCTTCCCCTAATGTATCGACAGATTCTTCTGCCCTGCGTGAATGGTCAATTCGATTCAAAGGCGATTGGCCATCAATAAGGTTTTTGTCCGACGTAATTGCCCGGCGGGTTATAGTTGCAGACCCACACCACCTGGCCTGCATTGTCTCTGGCCACGCCGCAGCCCACTTTGGTCGTTGCCTTCCAAACGACCTGAGTAAAGTGTCCGAAGATCTTGTAGTTTTCGTTGTCCATCGTTTGGCCACTGTACTGGGTTGACTCGCTGCACCAGTCATTGACAAGGTCAGTCGGTGTTGGATGGCCCGCACCAAGATTCTCGCCATAGCCGGAGCTGCTGTGCTGAAGAACATATCCCTGGCTGGCCAGATAATCCGCCCATTGCTGGGCCTGGCAAGCTACCGTTTCTGACCACTGCAGCGGAGAGTCGCTGTAGTACTTCGCCCGCCAGGCATTATGTGCCTGTACCATTTCGTCCTTTTCTGCGGCAGTAAGCGCCGAAAGTGGCTGACATGGCGGCGCACATCCGGCTATACTGCTCGTCACCAATACAATCACGAGTGCCAATAGAAATCGTGAGTAGCACATAGTTATCTCTCCTGGGGGCATCTTGCTTAGTCATCTATCTGACCTCGAAGATACGTCCATCCTTGACTTGCATGTACAGCACGGGGGCACCCCAGTCGCGTCGGCCAGCGCCCAGTTCGGTATAAAGACCTTTGCGTGCGACACTGATCGCATAGTCAACCTGACCACCGCCCCGACTGACCAGAGCATGGTAGAAATGTCCAGCAAAACTCGCTGCCACTTGGGCACCGACTGTCAATTGCATGCCGACGACCGCTGGCATCCTGCCTTCCCGGAGCAGGGTAGGCACCAATCCGGCCAGGGTCGCGCTCCCCTGCGTCGAAGCGGCGCTCTGACAAGCGCTCAGGACCACCAGTTTGGGCGCCTTGTCGCCAAAAGCCTGGAAGCCTCGGAAAACCGTAGCGAGTTCATCGGCTCGCTGCGGAATGCTGTCGCCGGCCTGATCCTCGAAATAGAGCAAGCTCTGCCCGGCTTCGATGGCGCCATGCCCGATAAAATGCACCACATCAGCGCCTTCGCTCACTGCGCGCGTGAAGGCTTCGAGCGTGACGTGTGGCACAATGCGTAGACGAACGCGATGCTTGGCGATCAGCGGCTGGAGCGCTGTCTTCACGGCGCCAACCTCTTGCTCCGCCTGGATGGATGCATACTCGTGTGGCTCAGACCAAACGATCAATACGTCCAAGGGCCATTTAGTTTTGGGACGGCCGAGCGGTTCTTGGGGCGGCAGATAACGCGCCATGGCCGTATCCGGGTTTACACTCAGATACTCCAGTCCCACATCGCCATAGGCAAATTCCCAAGGCAGTGTCAATAGCTCAGGTGTTGCCTGGAAATTCAGACGCACGCGCCACCCTTTGTGGCCGGCACGTGTCCCCTGCAGGAGTTTCTGCCGTGTGGCGTCGTTCCACAGGGCATCGAAGAGCTGCCGGCCGAGTTGGCGCAAATCCGTTTCCGCAATCTGCCCGGTTTCGACGATCTCAAGGTATGAGTTCACTAGACTGCGCCGCAGTTGGGTCGAGTAGGACGGTAGCGACGTACGCTGCTCTTGCCAGGTGACCCGATAGGTTTCTTCACCGCCTGGCTCGACGACTACTTCTGCGTCGCGATAGCCATAAGCTCGCCGTCCTTGCCACGTGCGCAGACCGCCTCCTCCAAGTCCCATCAGAAGCAAACCAGCGACACCAAGAAGCCACGGAAACGCAGGATGTTCGGGGTCCCACCAGTTGGGTTCCTCAACTCTGAGAAGTTGAGTCTGGATCGCTGTACTCTCATTGTTCCGATTGTAGACGACGTACTTGAACTGGTACTCCCCCGGGGCCAGTTGGGAGTAGGGGGGAACCTGCCGTACTTTGCCTGGGGGAGGCTTAAATGGCGAAACATCCCACCGCGTCCAGAAGGTATCCTTACCTTCCAGCTTGTACCAAAACGCCATCTCAGAACTGAGACTACCAGTATCGGTTGCCACCAGCGTGACCGTCATGGCGCCATGGCGGTATGGGAGCACAACCTGTTGTGCATCCGCAAGCGTCGGCTGGCCTGTCGCCAAGGTGATGCTTGCGATGCTGGCAACCGGTGGGCGTGGCCGATGACGCAGCAAACCTTCGTTGGTGGCAAACCAGATATCCCCACGTTTGTCCTCGGCGATTGCGCGGACGTCACCGTCAAAGACCTTTGTTGGCGGCAGTGTAAACGCAGCCGTTGCGAGTGGATTGACGCCGGGCAACCGTTGATCCCAGCGGTCGACTGTCTGATCCCAACCGGCAAACCAAAGTGTGTTGCTGCGACTCACAAACAGCGCACGCACCGGGGCCATCTGAAATTCCATCTTGTCTTCAGGGCCGCCAAAGCGGACAAGCCCTTTCTCGGCGCCAACCCAAGTACTGCCGTTAGGCGCCTGCAAGAGCACGGTGACAAACGTTGGCATTCTCAGTGTCTCTGTAGTGACGTCTCGCCATTGCACGCCGTCATAGTGATATAGCCCTTTTTCGGCGCCAAGCCAAAGGCCGTCCTTTCCATCGCCCATGACGGTGGTGGCCTCCTTATTTTCGTAGACCAACTGCCACTGCTGGCCATCAAAGTGCGCCACACCGCTGTCGGTGACCGCCCAGATGTCATCTGCGTTGCGACCCCAGAGATCCAAAATCCCGCCAAGCGCAACTTCGGGTGGGAATGTCCGCCAGCGGTTGCCATCAATGCGTACCAGTCCATCCGCGCCGCCGACCCAGGCCGTTCCTTGTCCATCACTCCAGATATGGTGGAACCGGCTGGCAGGAAAGCCTTCAATGGTCGTCAGTGTCTGCCACTGCTTGCCATCAAAGCGCCGGATCGCATGCTCGGCAACGACCCACAGCCCATCATTGGCCGACCACAGGTCACGCACCTCTCCGGAGGATTCAGGGCCAACGGGCGGTGGCTGCCACTGCGTGCCGTCCCAGCAGGCTGGACCGGCGTCCGTCGCCACCCAGATCATGCCCTCCGTGCCCACCCAAATGCTGTTCACATTGGATACAGGTAAACCTGTATCCGGCATCGTATCCCACGTTGTCCCATCAAATTTGCTGATGCCATTGGCCTGGGCTATCCAGATATTGCCTGCAGTGTCGCCCCATATGTCGAGGATATTGTCCGCCAATAGCCCATCGCTGGTTGAATACCTGCGCCAGGCATTGCCGGCCGATGCATAGCGACTGAGACCATGATCGGTGGCTATCCAAACCGTGCCTGCACCATCTCCCCAGATTGCGTTGACTCTGTGATCTCGATCGGTTGACTCCGTGGTGTTGATGCGGGACCACGGCCCATCGGCGGCGCGATGGGCCAATCCTTGTTTGCTGCCGACCCACAGCTCGCCCTGTGGCCCTTCTACGACCGCGCTGAGCAAGCCGGCCAGCTCGCCATTTGCTACCTCCACGGCCTGCCACGAACCGCCTTCCAAGAAATACAAGGCGCCATTGGGGTCGACCACCCAGAGCCTGCCCGCCCCGATTGCATAAAGAGCACGACCGATCAAACCGGAACCCTGCCAGGGCAACACTGCCTGCCACGCCCCATTACTGTACTGGATCACACCGCTGAGAGTAGCAGCCCAGATATTGCCATCCTCATCGCCGGTGATCAAGATGGTATTCGTTCCCGTCAAACCGTCAGCGGCCGTGAACGTCTGCCAGCGCCCGTCAGCCAGGCGGCTCACGCCAAACTTTGTTGCGAACCAGACGGCGCCAGCCTGATCGCCCCACACGGCGCGCACGTCATTGCTGGCCAGACCATCTCGACTTGTGACGGTAAGCCATTCCCCGGTCTGGGGATCATAACGCGTAGCACCGAACCAGATTCTCCCGCCGGGATCGATCCACAGTGGCAGATCGCTGTCCCGCAGGCGTTCAGGGGCAAAGCGCTGCCATAGGCCGGTGGCAGGGACATAGCGGTAGACTCCATCGCTGGTGGTCAGCCACACGATCCCATCAGGCGCAACCGCGATCGCGTGTGGCTCTTCATACGGCGCCAGAAAATCCAAGGAGCGCCATTGCTGCCACGTGTCCTCACCGCGGTCATAGTAAGCAACACCGCCCGTGGTCGCTACCCAGAGATTGCCCGCACGGTCCAGTGCCAGCGACTGGACATCGTTGCCGACGAGATCAAGTGGGCCGTTGCCGCTCGGCAACCCGACGCGTTGGAACGTCTGCCACGCGCCGGTTGCCAGGTCGATGCGCGCCACATCACTGCCGAGCGTACCCACCCACAGCGCCTGTTCGTCGCCCCATAGTGCAGTGACCCAGTCCACGGGTAGACTACTGTTGGCACGGGTGAACGTTTCCCACTGCTCTGTCTCGTTGTCATACCGGCTCAACCCCTGGCTGGTGCCAAACCAAACATGACCACTGCGATCACCCCAGATGGCACTCACATGATCGCCAGCCAACCCACTTTCCTGGTTGAAATATGCCCAGCGATGACCATTCCAACGGGCAGCCCCGTGCCAGGTATCCCCGATCCAGACATCGTTTGGCCCGCCAACCCAGAGGGTTTCGAACCGACGTTCGGGCCAGGCATTGGGTATTTCACGGCGCCACTGTTCAGTTGTCCAGGCAAACAGAGCATCCTGCCGGCTCAGAAAGAGATGGCCGGCGGCATCCCCCCGGACGCGGGTCACTGGTTGTCCAAGTGGGGATGGGCTGCGATAGGCACGCCAGCGTTCGCTGTCGAAACGAGCAATGCCGTTGGCCGTGGCAAACCAAATAACGCCTCCTTCGTCGGCTCCGATGGCATACACGCGACTGCTGCCTAACGGGCTATCCTCGCCATATTGCTGCCATTGGTCGCCGTCGAAATACCGTAGCCCATCTGCCCCGCGCCGTTTCAGGATCTGCATATACTCAAAGTCCGCAACCATGACGTCCGGCCGGTTGACAGCCAACCAAAGGGTCTCGCCCACTCCCCAGATACTGGAGACCATGTCGGGGCCGTCCCATTGGCTGCCGTCCATCATCGCCCATTCGCCTGTGGTCAAGTCATGGCGTAGCAGGCCATCCCAAAGACCAACCCAGAGCACGTCGTTGGCAAGCCATAATGATTTTACCCACCACTGGATAGGGTCGCTCCCTTTAAGCCTGGCGCGAACGAGCGGTTCGACTTGGGCGAGATCGACATTCTTGATCTCGAGTTCACGCCACGAGTTGCTGGCAGGCTCATAGGTCGCCAATCCATTCTCTGTGCCAATCCAGACGATGCTGCCATCTGTGCTGCCAGTCAGGGCAGAGACTGCGCCTTCCGGCAAGGCGCTGTTTTGATTTGTGAAAGACTGCCAGGTCGTTCCGTTCCAGTGAGCGACACCGCGCTGGCCACCAACCCACAGATCGCGCTGGCGATTGCCCCAGAGGGCAAAGAGCGGGCCTTCGGGCAGCCCAAGCTGCTGCGCAGGCACCTGTTGCCAACCATCACCGTCGAAGTGCGCGAGTCCGGCATCGCCGGCCACCCAGATGTCCTGGCCACTGCGTCCCCAGATGGCGCGCACGGGGCCGCTCGTTGCCGGTAGACCGGTATCAACAGCTTGCCAGGGGTTCATGCCGTCGAAACGCGCCAGGCCGGAAGCCGTCCCTGCCCACACGACACCATCGGGAGCTGGCCAAACCGCCAGGACCTCATTCGTGGGCAGCCCATCTTTACTATCGAACGTAACCCACTGCCCTGGCAAGGGATAGATATCTTGGGCCCAAACGCGCGGTGCCATCGTCGTCGCAGCACAGGCCACGACCCCCAACCCGATGAGCCAGATCAGGATGGTGGAATGCTTTCTATGGAACCACCACCTTAAGCGCCACACCGCCGACCTCCTTCTTCTCGAAACCCTCACCCGAGGCAATGGCGGTCACGTAGAAAAGCGCCTCGGTCCCTGAGGGCGTGCCCTCCGGGGGTAACACCGTCGCCTGGATCTTCCGGCCGCATCGGCCAAGCGGCACCATCGTGACATCGGTCAGCTCAATGTACCACGTGGAGAGATCGGCCTTTGTGGAGGGATCCGCGGTCACCTCGAGGTCAAGCCGTGCTGTGGTCGGTAGCGGGTTCTCCAGGTTGAACATAAAGGTCGCGGGCGACGACGACGCCTTCACCTGGACGTTCTTTTGTGCGAAGTTGGACATATTGGCGAAGTCACCATCGAGGCCATAGTCAATGGTTACAACTATGCATCCGTGTTCCTGCCCTGTGGGAAGTATCGGCGGCACCCAATCCAAGCCCACTTCGAGAGACTTACCTGCGGGAACCGTAGGGACAAGTACGGCTCCGATTTCGTGGAACTTGGGGATGCTGGCGCTGAACGCATAGAAACCGAAGGTTACCCGCACGTTGAGCGCATTCTGGGTTCCCTGGTTGAGCACTTGAGCGAAGACCTTATCGGGTACACCACCAACAATGTTCTTCATATTGCGTTCACTGTGGGTCTGTATAGCATGGGAGTAATACCACGGTGAGCTTGGGTGCGGGGAGCCGTCAAACCCGACGAAAGTCAGGTCGGGCCCTTTCTTGAGGTTGTTCATCACCTCGAACGCGTCCACCAGGCCATAACCCCATGCGTTGTCCCACGACGGCTTATCCTTGGGGTATACGACGTTTGTGTCGGCTCCGGCGCGGTCTTCCGCAGTGCGGATCAACAGATCCCGCAGGCTGCCAGGGTTGATATCCGGCGCTTTCTGAAGAATCAACGCCGACAGGCCGCTGACACGGGCTGCAGCAGATGACGTGGCGCAGCATGAGGACGCCGCAACCTCGGGTTTCAGCTCGTCCAGGGGGTCGGCGTCTTTGTCATCGTCCCTTGGACCGGATGTCGAGTTCGCAATGACGTCGTCTGCGCGCTCTGCCGTGTCTTTGGGATCTGCCGCCGCTACCGTGATGGCCCAAGAAGCAGCGCCAGGGTACGAGATTTTGGGATCGCCCTGATCCGGGCCATTCCCGGCCCCGGCGACTACGACGATCCCTGCGGCTGCGAGCCGGTTCACGAGCTGGCTGATTGCATCACGACCATCAGATGGCTGCTTACCACCCATCGACTGGTTGACGACTCCGATTCGCCACGCATCCCGCTTGTCCAGCATCACATCCAGCGCATCGGAGAGCGCGGTGCTTTTCCAGCCGCTGGCGTCGCCCACCTTGACGTCCACCAAGCCGGCCGCCGGCGCAATACCAGATTCACCGTTGCCCAGCACGATAAGCGCCATCTCAGTGCCATGCCCGTATTGCAGTCCTGACATGGATGTATAGGGTGGATTCACGAACTGGCCCGGGCTTTGAGTAGCATCGTATCCCCACCTGTATCGGCCCTCCAACTCCGCCAGGCTGTCATTGACTCCTGTATCAAGGATCGCGATGTGGACCCCTGAGCCGTTCAAAGTGGTGTGCCAGCCATACGCGGCAGCTAGTGAGGCATTCGGATACGCGTTGCTGGCTTCAACTTTCATAGCCTGACGCTCCGTATCAAGCCACTGCCCGCCCGCAGCCAACTCGACCATAGCCACTCCTGGCTGGCTCGCCAGCTTAGGAGCTTTCCCCGCCTTGAGGCCCGTGACGATGGCGAAGCTGACGTACCGGTCGACGTAAACAAGGTACCCATACTGATTCAGGAAGCTCACGTCCTGTGTCTCATTGATGCAGCTATTGAAGTCGACGATCGCGGTCACTTCCTTATCTGGCGGCTCTGCGTCTATGGCATCGTCCACGAAGTTATCGTTCTGGTCCCGTACCCAGCCCCGCAGCTTGCCGTCCTGCTGCCACTCGGCCGGCGTCCAGACTGTCGCGGGGAGCGATATGGAAAGACGGGGCGGGGTAGGAGTCGGCTGTGGTGGGATAGCGGTCGGCGGTGCCGGCAGCTGTCTTACACAGCTCACAAGCAGCAACACGGAGGCCATTAGCGTTAGCACCATAGGCCATCTGATGCGTTTCATGGGTCACCCCCTTGATACTCTATTCCTCTGACATGCGGTTCTCCAACTCTTGAATTGCGCGTTCCTCTGCATCGATCTGGTTCAGCAGGCGAAGCGGCACGTCGCCCTCGGCATAGATCGCCTTCTGCTGACGCAGAAGGAGCAGATTCCGCCGGTGCTGGGCCAGTTCCGATTCGAGATAGGTGCGTTCTTCTGTTGAAATCTGCGCGGACAAATGGTGGCTGGTCTGCGCTTTGACCGGCATGACCAGGTCCTGTTGCGGTCGCAGATACAGCACCGGTACACCCCAGTCACGCCAGGCTCCTCTGTGTTCGATATCTTCACGCAGCGGATGCCATCGATTGAATACGGCCAGACGGCCGGCACAGACCGCCTCATCCAGGATCAGACCAACAGCCAACGCCTGGTAGAAGCCGCGGCTGAAGGCGACCGCGCTCTCATTCCAGATCGTGTCCTGCATCGCAATGGCGGCCGGAATACCCCTTTCCATGAGCGCCGCTGCCACGCTACTCCAGACATTCTCACGATCACGCCGTCCAGTTTGACAGGCGCCCAAGACAACCAACTGAACACCACGCCCACCCAGGTTGACGGCAAACTGGTCGGCAGTCACCAAATCGGGATGATTCCCGTCTGAGACGAAGACAACCACACCTTTGCCAACCGACGAAAAAGGATGCTTGCCTAATCCGGTTCGCTCGAAATCCCCGTGACCAGCAAAGTGCACAATGTCGGTGTCAGACGCCAGCGCATTGGTGAGACGGTCGATGGTCGCCTGCTCCAGATAATCTATGTTCAATCCTGGAATGTTGTCACGAATTGCTTCGAAGATGGCCCGTTCACGTGCCAGATCAAGTGGGGCATATTGATCGCTTTCCGGGCTGGCCATGACCACAAGGAGCCGCCGTAGCTGAGGTGTGCGATCGAGGGGCGCCGGCGCTGGCAGCGGTTGGTGACGCACAATGGAGATGCGCGGGTCGAGCGCCAAAAACCCCACGGCGTCTTTCTCGCCCCTCCCGCGCTGCAGATACAGATATTCCCATGGAATTGAAAACAAAGAGGGTGTCAACTGAAGGCGGAGTCGCAACCCCTGGCCGGTTTCCAACCGGTCAAGGCTGCGAATCAAGAGGTCGCGAACCGGAGCGGGGAACAGAATCTGCGCCAACACCTCGCCGAGCTCAATAATCTCTGGGACGCCCAAACGGCGATCTTCCAGTTGCTGAAGGAGGCGGGGCAGACTGGCAGGCACCGTCCCGATCGCTGATTCACTGCTTTCGCCAACGCCTGGCGTTAGCGGGACGCGCACCGCAACCTGTTGGCCCCCACGCTCGGCGTTATCTGTGCAGTCAGCTAAGAGTAGAAAATCTTGATAACACTTGATCGCCACGTATCGCCTCCGTTCGCCAACTCAGGTTGTGCCAGCCAGCGTCGCAGCGTGGTCCGAAATGCCCGCTCGCGCCCGGATTCTAGCTACGTTTCAAGATATGCCTTGATCATGCTTGACCAGCGATGTCGCCTGGCATAGTCCAGGTCATAGTAGTAGCGCGAGATGTTTGGCACCGATGGCAGATAGATCGTGATTCCGCCGCAGTGCGTCACCTTGGCGCCTTGATGTGCCTCAGCGATGACGAACTTGTTTGCGCCGCTTTTCAGAGCAGTGCGAACCTCGTTCGTCGCCTTCAGCACGGCACCCTTCGTCAGTTCGTCCTCAATCCTCTGTTCAGTCAGCTTCTCCAACTCCATGCAGAAGTGAGCCAGATCCCACAGCGTGAAGTGCCAGAAACATGCTGAGCTCCGCTGCGCCTTCCAGATCACGGTTTGCATTTCCTCCATTCTCTTGCTCAGAGCGCCCGCCAGCGTGTCGATTGGTTTCGCCAAATCCATCACCTTGGCCACGTCTAGCGCAGCTTGGGTGACGGCGCCATCGTAGCCTTGATAGGATTTGATATACAGATCGACGATGCGAGCGGCCAATTCTGCCGTCGCCATATTTGGGTTGGCTACCAACTCCCCGATCACGTCGCTGTAAGGCCAGCCCTCAGCCGGCTCGTTTTCTTCTGACGCTACGATGTACCTTACGTAGGGCTGTGCTTGATAGGCAACCTCCAGATTGCTCATCAGACAGGCATCCATGCCCAGAAGATCCAGGGGCTGGCCAAGGATTTGCGTCGTACGCGCCAAGACGTTGCCGAGTTCGAGGGTGTCGAGTGAGTGGCCCGTGGCATCATCCGAGCAGATCGCACGCTCACTGCTGGACGCTATGCTAAAGATCTTCTCTAGCGTTGTGCGGAAAAAGACGCGCCCCAGCTGGCTGGCCGAGCGCTCAGTCGCCTCGCGCTCGTTATAGTCAGCCGCCCTGACCGCGCGGGCAATCTTGTCCATCTCTAGCGGTTCCCACCCACAGCCGTGATTCCACAAAACCAGCACATATCGCTCGGCGGGATATCGTCCGGCCGCCCAACTGACAAAATCGAGCAGCACCTCCGGGGCACCGGAATCGGTCTCACCCAACGATTGAACACAATCATCGCCTCCCCCACGTTGTATGTGATAGCGGCGCGTGCCCCGATCGCCCGCGTTATCAAATTCGACGACGATATTCACGTCGGCCGTGGAACCAACCTGGCGCAATTCGTCCACATCTTCATCCCCTGCAGCCGATAGATTATTGTCGCCGGCCATATAGACCATAAATGTCCATTGCGCTCTTGATTCCACATCCACCCCCAGTAATGGCTACCACGCTAATCCTAGCTGCGCAATTCTCAGAATGGCTTCCGGAAAGTATCACTTCTCCGTGCTGTATGTGGCTCTTTGTGTGCATTGACATCCGAACTCCGGCCGACCTGTTCTGTTAAGAACTGGAACAGCAAGTCCAGGTTGCCAAAGCCATATCGCTCACCTGTACGCGCATCCTCCAGCGACGCACGCCAGACTGGCGACTCTCCATCCACCTGCCACAGCCGCAGCATGTAGGCGAGATATCGATCCTGGATGTTCTCCATAATTGACCGCCTGAGCGCACTGGATGGCGCGCCACTTATCCGCCTCGACGATATCAGCCGACCGTGTGCGCAACGTGGAGAGAACGTGAAGGGGATGATCAGGTGACTTGCACAGCTATAGTGGCTGCAATCCAGCCTCGCCAGAGCTGTCGCAGTTGCTTATGTCTCCGCGCACATCCGCACGCACATACTTCGCGACTCGCTCAAGCATGCTACCCTCATACCCTCAGCGGTCTCGGGCAATATGCCAATGTCGCAGATGCCCAATGACTTCAGCTCACAGTGGCCAGCGGTGATGTTGGAGACCTGGTGTCGCGGCGTCGCGGGTGACAGCTCTCCTATCGCTTTTTGTATTACTTCAGCCATTGGCCTGGCACCAAACGAATCGTATAATAAAAGATGCATATTAGCTGCGATCACTGGTGTCTGATAGGAGCCTGCGCGGAATCCTTGGGCAGTGTCGACCGCACTGCCTGTGTGAACGATTGAGACTTCGTGGTGGGTCGGTGAGAAATCGGGATCACGGCAGTGAACTGACGAACCACAATGGCCACGCACACTTGTTCGGCCGCAACGAGCTTCACCGCAGCCACGCGTGTTGACATATCGATGGGGCTTCGGCCTATCGACGCGGAGGACGCGATGGCATATCTGTCGCTACTTATGCTCGGACCATTCCAGGCTGCTTTGGATGGGCATCCTGTCGCCGGCTTCGAGTCATGCAAGGCGCGCGCCCTGTTGGCCTATCTCGCCACGGAGTCGGACCATCCACACATCCGCAGTCACCTGGCCAGCCTGCTGTGGCCCAGCCTGTCTGAACCAGCCGCTCTCGGCAACCTGAGACATGCGCTTGCCAACCTGCGGCGCGTTCTGGGTGACCGAGATGTTGCTTCGCCATTCGTAGCGTTAGAAGATAACTGCCTTCAGTTCAACCTCGCCAGCGATCACCATACTGATGTTGCCGCGTTCACCCGGTTGGTGGAGGAGAATAGTCATGTCCCATCCAGCATCGAGCAGCTGGAATGCGCCATCGGCCTGTACCGGGGCGACTTCCTCGAAGGGCTCGACCTGGACGGGTGCGCCGAGTTTCAGGAATGGGTCTTGCTTCGGCGCGAAGGCTGCAGCTGGCTCCTGATGACGGCGCTCCATCATCTGTGCGACCACTACGTACGCGCCTGTCGCTACGATGAGGCCGTGTGCTGTGCCAGACAGACAGTACGAAGAGAGCCCTGGGACGAAGTAGCCCACCAGCAACTCATGCGAGCCCTGGCTCTGGCCGGCCATCGGGGTGACGCGCTGCGTCAGTATGCCGAATGCCGGCACCATCTCATGTCGGAACTCCAGGTCGAACCGAGCCATTCAACCACAGTGCTGTATGAACGTATCCGGGATGGGATCTTCCCTGACACGAAGCCTGACGAACCAGCAAGGCAAGTCCAGATGGGCCACACGAGGCGCCAAGTCAGAACAGTAAACCCCAGTCGAAGACGAGTGGAGATGGCTTCCATGCAGTCAGTTGAGTTCACCTTGGACTTGTGATAGCCGCACGCTCGAAGAAACGACTCGCTGGCAGCAGCGCGCAAACCGCACTCTTTACACCGCATAGCACAGGCTGAGCTATTCCTTGATATATCGAACTGGTCATCTTCAGAGGCAGTTCTGACTCAAGCGCCAAACATGGTTTGATGGTCCAGTCACTCATCGATAGAGTGGTTGACTGCCGACTCCATTGAGCGCGGTGGTCGGTATCTGACCAGCAGACGTGGATTCGTCGGCAATTGTGATCGTGGGCTCACCAAGCACTGAGTAGACAATCTGTGGTTCACGAACCTGCGCGGATGTTGGCTCTCTCCAATCGAAGTCGGATTGCGAGCATGAGGCTGAGAAATTGGGCAATACCCCTATGGCCACCGCACACAAGCGCGGTCGCGGCCGATACCAACCTTCATGTCTCGCGATGACGCGACGCCCGTCGCTTCCGCGGCCAGCACAAGAAAGGGGCAGAAGGGACGAAGGGCTATCCCCTACTTATGGATCTCGGCAACCGTTTCTCACGAAAATCTCACCACCCGCAGCTTGCCAGCGGTTGCCTGTGATTCCGGTATCTGCCGGACATGTGCCCGGCAGTGATCGAGATCGGCGATCTGTGTTGTGCTGGCACGCGAGGCATGGGCACCCATCACTACTAACTGCCGGCGGTATTATCCCTCCCGACGATGGTGATCTCCTCATTCACTTGCACCCACTCGTCGTCCAAGAGCTGGAGGGTGAGGATGCAGGATAGGGTGCTGGCACACTGTACATGACATGACCATGGCGGCAGATAATAACCAGTGTGTCTTTTTCTGGTGGACGGCCTCGACCGTGCGGCACCTCGGCATCGGCGGCAAGACCAGCAACAAGACGATTGAACCTGCCGGCGGCCTGCCGCCCTACGACCCCGAGCAGCGCTTCGCGGCCTACCAGGCGCACATGCGCACTTACAACCGGCTCAAGCCGTTCTTCGTGCGCGGGCAGTTCCACGGCATCGCGGAGCACATCCACCTGCACACGCTGCGTGACGTTCCGGGCGGCGTGCTCAACGTGTTCAACCTGACGGACGGCGAACAGGCCTTCGAGTTCGAGGTGCCCACACGTCTGCTGGGAGCGACCGGGGCATTGTTGGTCAAGGGCGCCAATGCGGCGTGGGGTGGAGACGTTGTCCGGCTGAATGTGACTCTGCCGGGCATGTGCCCGGCCGTCATCGAGCTCGGCAAGCTGTAAGGACGTTGAGGCCGCCGTAGCGCTGCTTGCTCTGTGCATGGATGGCGCGGAGCTCCACCTCCAGCGCGTCGCGCTCCAGCCGGCGTTGCTGGTTCTCTTTCTCCAGACTTCAGACGAATGCTTGATCCTACTCCGTACCCCGCGAATACCCCGCGGGGTAGGGCATCCTTCTCAATAGCTGACGGACACACGGATCTGACCGCTGGCGGGCGGGAGCTCGACATCGCCGTGTTCGGCATTGAATGCCGCGTGGGGACGACCGTCCACTGAAGCGGAGCGGATGGGTTTCCGGTGCGGATGGCGGAACCGCAGCAGCAGCCGCTCCGGTGGGCGGCGCAGTTCGAGTTCGACCTCCGCCTCGACCTGATCCGCCCAGGGTTGCGGGTGGTACGCGATGGAGACGATGCCGGCAGGCGTGCTCAGCCGCGTGGCGCCGAAGGTCTCGTCACCCGCAAACCAGGTCCGCGGCAGCGCGCGGCCCAGGTGCAGCAGTCCGTCCCGTTCGTACACGAACATGTAGGCGAGCCACTTCATCGCATTGGACTGGTCACTCGTCTTGAAGGGCGCGCTGTTGGAGAAGCCGAGTACCGGCAGGGGATGCTCGACCATGGCCTGCACCTCCTCGCGGTAGCAGGCGGCCCAGGCGTTGAAGAACATCCACAAGTACACCCCGATCTCGTCACGATCGAGGTGCGGTAGCAGGCCGGCGAGCAGGTTCGGCTGCACAGAGAAGCCGCCGGAGTCGAACCACTGCGTCTGAGGATCCTCGATCCGATAGCCGAACGGCGGGTCCATGTAGCGGGTGTCGAGGAAGTCGTCGAGAATCCAGCCGCCCTCCTTGCTCTCCGGCGTGTAGAGCCCGGAGATGAGCAGATAGACCGATCCCTCCAGCGTTTCGCGGATCCAGCCGTAGTCGCGCCCGCGGCAATACAGGCGCGAGGGGTAGTGCGGGATCCAGCGCCCGTCGCGCAGGCGAATGAGCGGGCTGTGCCGGCGGGCGGTCTCGAAGCCACGCACCAGGTCATCCCGGTAGGCATCCGCCTCTTGGCGGAAGCGCGTCGCCTCGGGATGCCCAAACCGTTCGAGTGCCGCCGCAGCGGACTCCAGACCCCGCCAGGTGAGGCTGTTCGTGCTCAGCCAGTAGAAATAGTCGTCCACGTCTTCAAGCGCCCCGGCCGGCAGGAAGCCGCGCTCCCAGCCGCGCGAATGCGGCAGGTCGCCGGCGGTCTCCCGCCCGGTTTCCCGCCGCTGCCGGACGATCCACTCGGCGGCGCGCACCACGTTATCGGCCACGCCCGCGAACCACTCGCGGTCACCCGCGTGCAGGTAATGGCGCGCCAGGGCCCACAGCGCCCAGCCGTGATGCTGGTTGTAACTTTGCCCCGATTCCAGCCCGTCGGCGCCGAAGAACACGCCCTCGTGGTCGGTGAACCGCCCTTTCAGACCGACCGTCCCCTGGTAACGCGTCCATACGGCCAGCCGGCGCCTGACCTCCTCCGCCAGCCCGCGCTGTTCCAGCTCCTCGACGATCATCACGGATTCGTTGGTGTAATTGCCGTAGGTGCAAGCCCCGACCGACGTGTTGACGATGCCCGACCCGTCGGGGTGGCCGAAGTCGCTCATCAGCACGATCGGCAGGTGCCCGACGTAGGCGGCGTTCAGATGGGCGTCGGGCGTGTGGATCTGCGCTCCCTTGCGGCTCTCGGCGCGCCAGTAGCGCGCCATCTCGTCATAGCACCGCTCGAAGTCCAGCCCGCGCAGTGCCTCGACCTCCGCCACGGATTCGAGCGCGATGAACGGAATGTGCGCCAGCAGCTCACAGTGCTCGCCGGGCTGAAGCTCCTTGCGGAAGCGCACGCCGTCGCCGGCCGGCACGGTATCCATGTCCGTTTGAAACACCATGCGCAGCACCGGCGCGCCCTGGAACTCGCCCATGAGTTGGTCGCCCTCGACGGTCAGTTGCTCGCGCTCGCACAGCGGGACCAGTGTATCCGTCTGCCAGCGATCCCCGTGCGCCAGCTCATCCCGGCGGTTCA
>JAMDDR010000055.1 GCA_023488685.1 Chloroflexota bacterium
GAATTTGCCGGCCTGGTCACGGGTGTGACGGCGTGGACGCCGGAGCAGCCCGCGTTGTACAACGTGACGTTCGTGTTAAGCGCTGCGGGTGTGAGTGACAGCCTGCAGGTCATCACCGGCTTCCGCAGCATCGAAACGCACGGCGACCAGTTGCTGCTGAATGGGCAGCCGCTCCGGCTGCGCGGTTTCAACCGGCACGAGGATTCGCCGCGCACGGGTATGGCGCCCGACTTGCAAATGGTGGAGCGCGACCTGCGCCACATGAAGCAACTGGGTGCGAACTTCGTGCGGCTGTGCCATTACCCGCATCACCCGGCCGAGTTGGATTGGTGTGACCGGTTGGGATTGCTTGTCATGGGCGAGATCCCGCTGTACTGGTGGGACGGCGACGCGGATGGGGATCAGCCGGCGGCGGTGAAGCTGAATGCGGCGAAACGCCAGTTGAGCGAAATGATCGCGCGTGACATCAATCACCCCGCAATCATCTTCTGGAGCGTGAGCAACGAAACGCACGAACAGCGCCCGGAGGTCGTCACCGGGAACGCCGCGTTGATCGAGCACGTGCGGGGGCTGGATGCCACGCGACTGGTCACGCACGTGTCCGATCACTGGACCTCGACACCGCACTTTGAGAATGATGACATCCTGTGCGTCAACGGCTATCCGACCTGGGATGGGCGCTGCTGGAAGTCGAACCCGGACTACGACGCCGCGGTATCCACGTGCTGGTGGGACGAAAAGTTGGCGGCGCTGCACGCGCTTTATCCTGGCCGGCCCATCCTGGTCAGCGAGTTCGGTTATCCCACGTTGTACGGTGTGTATGGCAATGCACTGGGCGAGGATATGCAGGCGACCCAGTTGCAGGCCGAGGCCAGGGCGTTTGAGAAGCCGTACGTGTGCGGCATGACGATCTGGTGCTACGCCGACCATCCCTGGCCGGAGGAGTCGTTCGTCAACTATATGACCACCAGCCCGTTTGGCGTGGTCACGCGTGACCGCAGGCACAAACAGGCCTGTGAGATCGTGCGCGCCATTTTCGATGCCCCCGCGCCGGCACCGAGAAAAGAAGACGCGCTGGATAACGCGCCGGTGACCATGTTCCGCGCGCACCTGGACGACATCCCGGAGGTGCCGTTCCCCGCGGGCTACGGCGTTCGCCCGTTGCGGCGTAACGAGGGTGGGCTGTGGGAGGACATCTGGCGCGATGCCGAGCCGTTCTTCAAGATCGAGAACGGCCTGTTCGAGAAGGAGTTTGGCGACGACCCGCTGGCGATCGAGCGGCGCTGTTACATCATTACCGCGCCGGACGGCACCGCCGCCGGGACGATCAGTTCGTGGTACTCGCACGACTTGAACGGGCAGGACTACGGGCGTATCCACTGGGTTGCCACGCGCAAGGCGTACCAGGGTAAAGGCATCATGCGAGCCGGCCTGAGCTACGCGCTGCGGCAGATGGCGCAGTGGCACGGGCGCGCCGTGCTCGACACCAGCACTGGGCGCGTCGGCGCGATCAAGCTGTATCTTGACTTTGGCTTCCGGCCGGACCTGAGCAAGCCGGGGGCGCGTGAGGCGTGGGCGGCGTTCCGGCAGCGGCTGAACCACCCCGCGCTGGCAATGTTGGATGAGGGGGATAGGTAGAATAGGTTGCGAACCCGGCGTTCAGCCAGTGGGTAACCTGCTTCAGGGGGAGAAGGTCTGAAGGGCAAGATCGTTTGTACTTGTGATTGTTTGTGTGTGCTTGTGTGTGCTTGTGTGTGCTTGTGTGTGCTTGTGTGTGATTGTAGGAGGTTGTATGCCAATCAACGGCGTGGGAACAGTATCGGTATTTGTCGGCGATCAAGATCGTGCGAAGGCGTTTTACACCAACGTGCTTGGAATGGAACTCAGGACTGATGCGCCCCTGTATCCTGGTGCCTCGGCACGGTGGCTGGCGGTGGCGCCAAAAGGCGCGGCGACGGAAGTCATCCTGTACCTGCCCGACCAGAATTGGGAGCACTACAAACAAACCGCGGGCCAGTCGCAGGCCTTGACACTCGACGTGAGTGACATGGCTGCGGTCCACGCTGACTTAAAGGCGAAGGGGGTCAACTTCGTCCAGGAACCGGATGTGCAGCCATGGGGTACCTATGCCATCATCCAGGATTCCGAGGGCAACCGGCTGATCTTGTCCGAGCCGCCGAAAGCTTGAGTCTTAATACTGGCAGCCTTCCGGTGTCTGCCAGACACCGGAAGGCTACTCTACTATACGGTTACATGATGCCGTACCGCCGGTGACGCCATAGACCATGCCGGTGATATAGCTGGCTTCCGGGGATGCCAGCAGCACGTATACCGCTGCCAGTTCGGCGGGTTGCGTTGGCCGTCCGATGGGCGACTTTTGGCCGAACTCCTTGACGGTGTCTTCCGGCAAGGAATAAGGGATCAACGGTGTCCACAGAATCTTCATACCACACCGAACGGGTCTGCCTGGGATCGCTCTGCCGTTGGCACCGTGCGGCGCTCTACCGAACCGAGCGCATTGGTGGCCACGAACGAGCGCGTCTGGACTGGCGGGCTGGACAAACGTGAAGCGTTTCCCATCCCGCGGGTGCCTGGCTCGCGCGGCGACACGAATCCAAAATAGCCGGAAATGAGTGCTGTCGCAGCATGGACCAGGCTGTCGGGCCCCCATAACGGCGCCATGCCGAACATGGTGTTGAAGCGCTGGTCTGGCAACACGCCCATGACGGTGAGTGGAGCGAACAGTGCCGTATTCGCCTGCGCGAACAGGCGTGAGGCTGTTCCGCTGGTGAACGATACAATGCCCAAAATGCCCATCACGACGTGCATCAACGAATGTACGACGTTGACGGGAAAAATACCCAGCCAATAGCCATAGCCCGACTCCACCATCAACTTGGGATCGTTACGTAAGTGGGGACGCTGGAATTTCGGGATTGCAGACAGCACGCCGAGCACCAGGTAAGTAATTCCCAGGACAAGCGCGAAATAGCGCGTTTTCATACCGCCCTCCTCTGAACCAACCAGGATCGAACATACGCACATAGTCTGAGTGTAAGCTTGGGCTACTCAAAAAGTCCCAAAGGTTTGCATAAGGCTGGGTGAACGAGGGCGTTTTATTCGAGCAATCGTGGCGCGAGTGTATGCGGCGAGAGGTACAGCAGCAGCGCGACGATGGCAAAGCCCACCGAGCCGATCAGACCAGCGGGAATCGGTCCGAGCAGCAGGTTGGGTTGCCCCTGTGCCAGCAGCAGTCCAATCGCCCCAATGCCATTCAATGCGCCGTGGCCGATGACCGCAGGCCATACGCTGCCGGCGCGAAGGGTCGCCCAACCCAGAAAGGTGCCTGCCACGAATGTGAACCATACCATCATCAGCAGGCCCAACCAGGGCGCGCCCGGGTAGTTCAGCCCGTAGTTGTGGCCCATGGCAATCACCGGCCAGTGCCACACGCCCCAGATGACGCCCATCAGAAGCATCGCCCTGCGCCCGCCCAGCGGCATCAGTTTGGGCTGCAGGTAGGCGCGCCAGCCGAATTCCTCGCCGAAGATGGGCAACGCGTTGAGGATGGGCGCGATCAACAGCGCCTGCACGGTTTGAACGATGACGATGGTCCACGGGTTCATGGCTGCCACTGTCCCCGCCGCCTGGCCGGCTTGCTGTGCGGATTGTTGCATCATCTGCTGGATCGTGCTGAGTGCGGGATCGAAGTATTGGGGGAATAATGCGAAGTACAGTGCTGCCCCGGCCAGCGTAAACACGCCTGGGACGAACCAGCAGAGTAACCAGTAGGGCCAACCCTGGCGCAGCCTGGGGCGCAGGTATAGGCTGTGCCAGCCCTCGCGCGTCACCAGCCGCGTCAGCACGTGTGCGATTGCCGGCGCGCCCATATAGGCGACGGTGAGTAGCAGGATGGCGTATGGACTGCCCGCCAAACCGCCGGTCAGATAGATCACCAGCCCGGCCGCCCACGCGACGCCGAACGCAAACAGGATGTAGATGGTGATCCGTTTCAGATCAAGTGAGTGTGTCACCGAGTGTGTCACCGGGTGTGTTATCGAATGTGTCATAGCGTTTTCCCTGTGCGAATCCTGTGCCATCTTAGCCCGTGGCAGGGCTGGTGTCATCCGTCAAAAGTAGGCATGGGCTGTGCTGATCCGCCCATTGGCGGTTGTGCAGTTGCACACTGCGCTGTACATTAGGGCTGGAAGTGTATGAAATCACATGTGAGACCCCGATGTCTCAGGCGAACGCGGAGCGTTCGCACGACAGCGGGTTTCTGCCCGGAGGAACACAATGACCACCACAAGTGTCGATAAGCAGGCAGAAGAGACCCTGCGCCAGGGCTTTAAGTATTTCAATCGTTTCATGCTGCTGATGTGGCGGCTGGGATTGGGCCCCGCGGTGAACGCTTACCCGGATGTGGGCGGCCGCATCATGGTGATCACGAACACCGGCCGTAAGAGCGGCCTCAAGCGTCGTTCGCCCGTGAACTATGCCATCGTGGATGGTGAGCTGTACTGTACGGCCGGCTTTGGCAAAGGATCGGACTGGTATCGCAATATCGTCGCCAACCCGAACGTCGAAGTGTGGCTGCCCAATGGCTGGTGGTGGAGTCGGGCTAAAGAAGTGACCGACAGCGCCAGGCGCCTGCCGCTGTTACGCCAGGTGTTGATCGGCAGCGGCATCGTCGCGCCGGCGATGGGTGTCAATCCCAAGACGATGACCGATGCGGCGTTGGACGCTGCGACGAAGGACTACTGCCTGATTCACATCCGCCGCACCGAGGCGCGCACTGGCCCCGAGGGTCCGGGCGACCTGGCCTGGGTGTGGCCGCTGGCGACGTTGATTCTGCTGCCGCTAGCCCTGCTGGGTCTACGGCCACGGCGCAAGCGCTGCTGCTGAGCGTTAGAAACCCGATTTTTATCAAAAATCGGGTTTCTGGTTCACACCTCGCTATAATCCCGCCATGCCACTTGAACCAATTCAGCATGTTGCCGTGATCGGCGCCGGCCAGATGGGGCCGGGCATCGCCCAGACGTGCGCGATGGCCGGTTACCGCGCCAGTGTGATCGCCCGCTCCGCCGCCAGCCTGGACAAGGCACAAGCCAAAGTGCGCGCCAATCTTGTGGCGATGAGCCAGTACGAGCTGGTGCGGGCGGAAGAGATCGACACGATCCTCGGGCGCATTGACTTCCGGGCCGATGGCCTTGCCGGCGCGGCCGGTGCAGACCTGGTGATCGAAGCGGTCGCCGAGGACCTGCCGGTCAAACAACGCCTGTTTGCCGAACTGGAGGGCGTATGCGGCGAGGGCACGATTCTCGCCAGCACGACCAGCGGGTTGCGCGCCGCCGACATCGGCGCCATGACTCAACACCCCGAGCGCGTGATCGTGGCGCATTACTGGAACCCACCGCACCTGCTGCCGCTGGTGGAGGTGGCGCCCGGCCCGCTCACCGCGCCCGGGGTGACGCAAGCGGTGATGGCGTTCCTGAAAAGTACCGGCCACGCGCCGGTGCTGGTGCGCAAGGATGTTTTGGGCTTCATTGCCAATCGCCTGCAACATGCGCTGTGGCGCGAGGCACTGGCGATCGTGGAGCAGGGCATCGCCTCACCCGAGGACGTGGACGAGGCCATGAAGACCAGCTTCGGCGCACGCATGCCGGTGCTGGGTATCTTCGAGCACATGGACCTGGTGGGGCTGGACCTGGTCGAATACTTGCACAGTTATCTATTGCCCGACCTGGATGCGCAACGCGGGCCGAACCCAGCGCTGAAGGAGCGTGTGGCGCGCGGCGACCTGGGTGCCAAGACCGGGCGCGGCTTCTACGATTGGTCGGTGCACAGCGCCACGGAGGTCATTCGCGCGCGCGATACTGAGTTGATGGAGCGAGCACGACAGCGAGCGCGAAAACTGAAGTTAGACCTCACAGGTCTCCAAGACCTGTGAGGTCTGGCCGTCTGGTCCGTTAGCGCGTCACCACGGGCACAAAGAGTGATTGATGGACGTTGAACAGCTCAAACGCGCCGATGTCGCAGTGCGCGCCGATGGAACGCTTGACGCCGCGCTGGTCGGGCTGCCGGGCAGCGGCACATGTGTGAGCAGCACTGCACCTGGCGCGTTGATCTGCAAAAGTCCAAACCCGGTATTCACATTCAGGTGCTGTTGGCTGGGTTAGCGGCGAACAGTGTGCGCTTATGCTTATTCTCTTCCGTTCGGTAGCCGGCGGCGCTATACACCCGCTACGGTTTGGTGGCGCTGTGTGTGAGCGGTATGCACAATCACCAGGATGGCCACGATCACTAACAGAACCTGTGGGATAAGTGTCTCCCAGGTCGGGAACAGGCCTAGTAAGTCGATGTTCAACAAGAAAGGCGTCGGACTGGCTGAGAGAACCTCAGCGACTTGCAGAGCGTGAATGCCTGCGCCGATGAACTTAAAGCCCAGGTAGAAGATCAATGCACTGGTGACAAGGAAGAACGGCTGCATAGGGATACGGACGCCGACCTGCAGTACTAAGAAGCCAGTGATGGCCAGAGCGAGCACCGCCAAAGCGAGACCAAGCAGCAGGTCCTGCGGTTGAATGGAAGAGGCGATGCCGACGTAGAACAGAACGGTCTCGGCTCCTTCGCGGAACACCGCCAGGAACGCAAGCAGTCCGAGCGAGAACAGGCGCCCGGTCGCTAGGGCAGCCGAGGTCCGGGTGTTCAGGTAATCTTGCCAGGCGCCCAGGTGAGACTTGCGGTGTAGCCAGTAGCTCACGTAGAAGAGCATGACGGCGGCCACCAAGGCCGTAACGCCCTCGAGCAACTCGCGGTTGCTGCCGGTGGCCACACCGCGGAAGACCACCGTCAGACCGACCGCAACGGCCAGGCTGGCCAGCAGGCCAATCACTGCACCGGCCCACACCCAGCCCTGCTGGCGTTTACGGCCGGAGCGGCGCACCACCGCCAATAGCGCCGCGATGATCAACAGCGCCTCCAGACCTTCGCGCAGCAAGATGGCGGCCGCGTCAAAGACGCCGTAGCGGCTTGTCTCTTCCAGCGGCTTCAGGTCGCTGAACATGGCCTCGAGGAGCTGCTGTGCGCCACCATAGTCTCGCTGCTCCAACATGGCCTGTACACGGGGCATGTTGTCTTCAGTCGAGGCGTAAGCGATGGCGGAACGTACGCGCACTTTCACCTCAATGTCGGGCCACATGCTGCGGAAGGAATCGAACGCCTCGACGGCTGTGCCTGGGTCGTTACGCCCCAATGCGTCTTTGGCCTTATCGAGTTCTGCCAACAACGATTCGAGCGAGGCTTCCGTGGATGTTGCCTTTGGCGTGTCTCCGGTGAACTCTCCCGCCAGGAACGCTTCGTTGGCGGCCTCTAACTCTTCGAAAGCTGCAGCCGCCTTGCGCGCATCGTTCTGTTTGAGCGCCGCGCTTGACTTGCCGATTGCATCTTCAATGGCCTCGTAGGCTTCGTGCGACCGATCACGGACTCCGTCTTCAATGCCGGACCAACCGGCGCGGAACTGCGCGAATAGGGTTGATGTGGTCTTCAGGTCACCCGAGGAAGCCGCGCGGGCAGCGTTTTCGACCAACTCATTCAGCTCGCGCAATTCTTTGGCAGGGTCACTAGCCTGGGCGTCACTCGTGTGGGGGGAGATGATAAGGGGACTGACTGCGATCAAAAAGACTGTTACTACGACAAAGGTGTGCTTGATGCTCGTTCCCATCACTACACCACTCCTGTTTACAAACACCGCGTTCGTCGCCGAAAAGCGTCAATGACCTTCCATGTCACTGGCACAGGGCCAACGGGCAGCATTCTATCATGAAGTGCTGCTACATCACAGGGGTTAGGCTGACTATCTGACTATCTATTTGACTATTGGATGGTCCTTACACTTCTGGCGTCTTATAGAGCACCTGACCCTTGACGCTGATCTCCACCGGCACGAGGTATTGGCGCACGGTGGCGAGGCGCGGGGTCATGCCCAGGCCGGGGCGGTCGGGCACGTGCACGCGTCCCTCGCCGTCCACCGGCAGCGGCTCGTGTGTGAAGTGGCTCGCCAGCGGACTGGCCTCCACCGGGTATTCACACAGCACGTCGGACGCGATGCCCGCATACGGCTGCAGTGATGCGCTGAGCGCCAGCGGGGTGGTGAAGGTGTGGTTGACAAAGGTGACGCCGTGCGTCTGCGCGTAGCCGGCTACTTCCACGGCCGAGGTGATGCCGCCAACACGCCCGGTGTCGATCTGCACGTAGCCGATGCCGCCGTGGTCGATCAGGTGACGGGCCATGTACGCGTTGTGCGCGCCCTCGCCGCCGGCCAGCTTCACCACGAAGTCGCTGCGCTGGCGGGCCTGCTCGGCCAGGGCGCCATAGGCATGCAGGGCGTCCGAGACGAACGGCTCTTCCAGCCAGCCGGCGCGGCACTCGGCCAGCACGGGCAGACGCGCGGCCGCGGCAGCCACGTCCTCGCCCCACACGGTGCCGGCATCGACCAGCAGCGTCACGCCGTCGCCCAGTCCCTCACGCGCGGCGCGCACGTGCGCCTCGTCCTCTGCCACGGCGCCCAGGCCGAACGGCCCCCAGCCTTCCATCGCCGCTTACATCGCCCCCATGTCGCACAGCGCGTGCAAGCC
>JAMDDR010000599.1 GCA_023488685.1 Chloroflexota bacterium
CGGTGCGGTGAGCAGGATGATGATCAACGCGCGGGCGATGGCCGGCAGCGCCACTGCGTATGAAAGCACTGGCGGCAACGCAAGCGCGTAGAGCAAGCCCAGCGCTGCGATGGCCACGGCGGCGATCCGCACGCGCCTGGGCAGTTGTGCGGTGTGCCAGCGCTGGCTGATCCAACTGCCGGCCCCCCCGCTCAACAGCAGCGTGCCGGCCACCAGCGCGAATGACAGCGCCGGGTAACCGAGCAGCAATTGGAAGCGCTGAATCAAGGGGATCTCGATCAACAAGAAACCGAGGCCGATGGCCGCCAGATAACCGATGAGCCGGGGTGAGTGGTCAGCGCGTGTCTGCCCGAGGAGCAATATGACGATCAGCAGGGCAAGCACCGCAGCGCAGAGCGTCGCCTGGGCGATCGGCGCAGGCACCCCAGGGTCGAGTTTATAGAAGAATGGTCGATTGTCGTCCGTTGGGAAGAGCTCGTAGGTCTGGTCGACGGCGAGGAACTGCTCCAGCGGCTGGCCGTTCTTGAGGGGCTGGAAGCCGAGTTCAAATTCGCCGGGCAGATGCAGCGGTTGCAGGCCCAGCGCTTGCGACGTAGTAGAGAGCGTTTCAATCTCACGTTGCGTCAGTGCATCTTTCGACAGGATCATCGCCGTCGTGCGCAGGGTCGGGTTGTCGTCGTTGCGCATCAACAGCGCCAGGTGATCGAGCGCCTGTGGCAGCGGCACGCCCAGATCGTTCAGCGCGGCGATGGCCGTGATCGCGGCGCGCGTGCCTTCGATCCCGTTGTGCGCGATGATGGCGAGCCGGCCGCCGCTGGCCAAACGCCCGAGGTAGGCGCGGAAGGCTTCGCGCGTGAAGACGTAGTTCTCGGCCAGTGCCTGTGTGGCCGGCGGTGCGGCCTGCGAGTAGACGAGGTTGAGGTAGATCAGGTCGAACTGTTCGGTGCTGTGCTCGGCAAACGTCCGCGCATCGCCGGTGTGCACGGTCACCTGTGGCTGATCGAAGATGTGGCCGTTGTATGCGCCAAACCTGCGTGTGACGTCGACCATCGACGGATTCACTTCCACCGCCGTGATGTGCTGGCTGTTTGCCAGCAGCGCCAGCAGCACATCCTTGCCCGCCCCCGCGCCCAGGATGAGCGTCCGGGCGGCGTTGGTGTCGGCGAATGGCAAAAACTCCAGCGTGGCGCGCAGGTGGGTGACCTGACTCAGATCGCCGTCGAAGCGCAGCATGTAGCTGCCCGCGCCGCCGTCGGTGAAGACGTATTTGCTGGTGTCGTCGTTGGTTTCGACGACGTCCACACGGGCGAACGGATCCCAGGCGCTGTAGACGATGCGCGCGCCTTGCGACGGATCGCGCAGCAACGCGAGCATGGTTTTGTCGGGTGGCGCGTCGGCCACGCGCGCTAGCGCATAGTCGATCAGGCCCGTCGTGCGGTTGATCGCGATGACGGCGACGCTCAACGCGATGCACAGCCCCGGTGCGATCATCCCCGTGCCCAGGCTGAAGGGGTGGGAGGCATTTTGCGCGACGACATGCAACGGCAGGGGGCGCCGGGCGTTGGCAAAGGCCGCCATGGCGACGACCAGCCCGAGCGCGCTGATGACGTTGAATGCGCCAAGCGCGCCGAGCAGAACCAGGGCGGCAACGATGCCGATGGCCGCGCCAATCAGGTCCGCGGCGTACAGCGAACCGCTGGATTGCGGCCATAACATGAAGATGAGCGCCGCCGCCGCCCCGAGGAGCGCAAACGGCACAAGCGAGATCATCACGTGCAACACGATCGAGACAGTCGACGGCAGGTTGGCCAGCGCGATCGCGGCGAGCGGAAACGACAGGCTGAGCGCGATCAACACGCGTTGCAATGTCTGTGCTGCGCGTGATTCCTCGACGCGCACCAGCTTCACCAGCACCGCGCCGAGTCCGAGCCCGAGGATTGCCAACGATATGGCCAGAAAGACATAGTGATACTGAAACAGCATCGAAAACACGCGCGTCAGGGTGAGCTCGAAAGCAATCCCGCTGGCCGAGATCAGGCCGAGTGCCAGCGCGCGCGGCCATAGCGTGGCTTGCTTCTGCGCTGGCCCAATGGCCCCAATCCTTGCGGGTTTGCCGGTCACTGGATTACCGCCCTGCCAGGCCAGACAGCGAGATGCCCTCGACGAACACGCGCTGAGCGACGAAGAACAGGATGATCAGCGGCATCATCACCACCACGTTTGCCGCCATCAACAGGTTCATGTCCACGCGAAACTGGCCATTGAAGAAGGCGAGGCCGACTGCCAGGGTGTATTTTGACGCGTCGTTCAGATAGATCAATGGGCCAAAGAAGTCGTTCCAGGTGTCCTTGAAGGTGAAAATGGCAATCAACGTGATCACCGGCAGGCTGAGAGGCACGATCAGGTTGAGGATGACTCGCGTCGTGTTCGCGCCATCCATGCGCATCGCCTCCTCAAGTTCGCGCGGGATGGTCATGAAGAACTGGCGCATCATGAAGATGGCGAAAGCCTCGCCAAAGTAGGATGGCACCGTGAGCGGCAGAAAGGAGTTGGTCCAGCCGATCATGTTGAACAGAATGAACTTCGGGATCATCGTCACCATGCTCGGCAGCATCAGCGTGGACAGCAGCACCGCAAATAAGAAATCCTTGCCCCGCGCTTCCAGGCGCGCAAAGCCGTATGCCACCAGCACGCAGGAAACCAGGCGGCCGATCATCACGAACACCTCGATGCGCATCGTGTTCATCAAGAACGTCGGGAAGAAGGGCAGTTGCGAATTGCCGAACAGCGCTTCAGGAAAATTCTGCCAGCGCGCCGGGTTCGGAAGCCACTGTGGTGGCCACAGCATGGTCTGGTAGTTTTCCTTCAACGCGGAGGTGATCATCCAGAAGAATGGAAAGAGAAATACCAGCGACAGGGCGATGAGGCAGGTGTAGACGACGACGTTGCGAAGCGTGTCGCCAAACTGGCGTTTGTGATAAAACTCGACGCGTCGAACCTGGGGGATACTGCGGGTTGCCTGAGCCATGTGTTTGCCCTCCTGGCTAGCCCTTCCTCTCACTCTCGTAATACACCCACAGCGTCGACGAACGGATGGTGATGAGCGTGAGAATGAGAATGACGAAGAACAGGATCCACGACAGCGCAGCGGCGTAACCCATCCTGGTGGCGCTGCCAAATGCCTGTGAGTAGGTGTAGAGCATGTAGAACAGCGTGGATTTGAGCGGGCCGCCCAGGGTGCCCGCGCGCTGTGTCGAGATCACGTAGGCGGCGTCGAACGTCTGGAACGCCCCGATGATGGCCATGACGACGTTGAAGAAAATCGTGGAACTGAGCATCGGCAACGTGATGCTGAAGAAGCGCGCGACGCGCCCTGCGCCGTCGATCTCCGACGCCTCGTAGAGCGGCTTGGGAATGCCCTTCAGCCCGGCCAGGAAGATCAGCATTTGCCCACCCACACCCCACACGCTCATGATGACGAGCGCAGACAGCGCGTAGTTGGGATCCGCAAACCAGGCCGGGCCTTTGATGCCGAACAATCCCAGGAAGCCGTTGACCGGCCCGACCTCGGAGTTGAAGATCCACGCCCATAACACGGCGGCGGCGACGCTGGCCACCACGGCAGGCAGGTAGAACACAGTGCGGAAGAATCCCACCCCGGCGGTGGCCTCGTTCAGCAGGATGGCCAGACCCAGGGCGACGAGCAGTTGCAGCGGAATGCTGAAAATGGCGTACGTGGTGGTCACCTTTAACGACTGCCCGAAATCGACGTCGCGCGTGAAAATGAACTCGAAATTGCGGGTGCTGATGAACTCGGGCGCGGTCAACACGTCCCAACGCGTGAAGCTGAGATACAGCGAGATGAGCATGGGCCCCAGCGTGAGGAGAATGAAGCCAATCACCCACGGCGCCACGCACAAATAAAACAGGCGTGCCTCGCGCGAGGCCTGTGTCGCGCGCTTCTTGCGTTTCGGCACCGGCGCTGTCGTCACTGCCATCTGGTTCCTCCTTGCCTTCTTTCAAAACCCTTTCAAACCCTTTCCCCAATACGCAACCCCTGCCCCAGCCCCCATAGAGGGCTGGGGCAGGGGTGAGATTCATGGCTGCGCGAAGCAGTCGTCGGCTTGTTGTGCGGCTGTGTCGAGTGCCTGCTGTACGTCCAGGTCCTGCAGGAAGACCTTCTCCAGGTTCTCCTTGAAGTACTTGTCCACACAATCGCCGAACTTGGCGTTGCGGAACTCCGGCGGCGCCACGACCAGGTCGAGCCCCTTCATGATGGGGGCGTTCTTCTCGTCCGTGGTCAGGCCCTGTTCATCGGCAATGGATTTCACCGCGGTGAGTGCGTAGTTGGCGAACTCCTTCGCGCCATCCTCTGCCGCGATGAACTTCAACCACTTCCACGCCGCATCCTTGTTCTGGCTCTTGGTGTAGATGCCGAAGCCCGCCCAGCAGATCGCATTGGCGGCCTTCTTCCCTTGCGGCAGCGGCGCTGTGCCGAAGTTGAGCTTTTCGTTCTGGAGGTAGTCCTTCAGCGGCCAGCGTCCGGTGATGAGCATGGCGGCCTTGCCCGCCATGAACAGGTCGGCGTTGCTCGATTGCGCCTTCAGGGTTGCTATATCCGGCGCTACCTGCTCCTTCTTCACCAGGTCAACGTAGAACTGCACCGCCTCCTTCATCGCTGCACTGTTGAGGTAGCCCGTCGCCTTCGAGCCGTCGGGGCTAAGGAAATCGGCGCCGTTCTGGAAGGCGAAGATCGAGAAGCCGCGCGTCCACAGATAGTCGCCCCAGTTGTCGGGCAACTGCACCCCCCACTGGGTGACCTTGTCGCCCTCCCGCACGGTCAGTTTCCTGGCGATCTCGACGAAGTCACTCCACGTCCAGCCTTCCTGGGGTGGCTCCACGCCGGCCGTCTGGAACATGTCCTTGTTGTAGTACAGCACGAGTGGGCTGAAGTCCTTGGTCAGCAAATAGGTCTTGCCGTTCACCACGCCGACGTTGAACACGCCCTCGAAGAAGATGTTCTTGTCCAGTTTGTCTGCGGCCATGAACGGCTCCAGGTCTTCGACCACGCCCCTCTGCACGTACTTTGCCACATCGCCGTCGCCGAGTTGGAACACATCAGGCGCGGTGCCTGCGGCCATCTGGGTGAGCAGCTTCGTGCCGTATTCCTGCGGCACGCTCTCCAGTTGCACCTTGATGTTGGGGTACTGCTTCTCAAAGGCCTCCTTGGCCTTGTTGTAGGGCTCGAGCGCCTCAGCGCTCTCCCACATGCTCGCGCGGATGGTGACGGGTTGTTCGGCCGCGGCCGGGGCTTCGGTGGGTTGCTGCTCTGCCGTCTGTGCTGCCGTTGCCTGAGCCGTGGGCTCTTGAGCAGCGGGTTGCTGGGCAGTGGGTTGAACAGGTGCTGCGCACGCGGCCAGCACCAGCATGGTGGCAACGCCCAGCCCGACCAGGCTGAAGGTTGCGCGTGTGGCGGGTGTCATATCTCATTCCTCCTATACAACTATCTCCCGAATAACGATCTGGGTTGGCATGGATAGGCATTGGATTGACATGGGTTGACAATGTGGTCGGTGCAAGCGCATGGGTTAAGGACTTAAAACATCACGTCACTAAAATCACCTCCTCATCAACCAGGCCTTAAAACACAATCCTGTGTTCTCCAGCCTTCGAACGCTACTCTTTCGACCGATGATGACGGGCCAGATATGCCCGAGAATCAACCAAATAAACCAAATCGAATCAACTATAAAACCCGACTGACTCGCGAATCACCAGTTCGGGTTCGATCAAGCGTGACACGGCATTCGTGTTTCGATTGGCCGTATGTTCGATCAGCATATTGACGAGTTGCACGCCGATGTCATAGATCGGCTGTCGCACGGTGGTCAGGGGTGGGTGAGTGTAGGCGGCCATCGGAATATCGTCAAACCCGACGACGGAAATGTCTTTGCCGACCTGCAGCCCCGCCTGTTGAATGACTTGCATGACGCCGAAGGCGATCACATCGGAGCATGCCACGATTGCAGTCGGCCGGTTGGGTAGCTGCAACAATTGCGAGGCCGCGTGCACGCCCTCCGCTTCGGTCACGCCGCCGGGCACAACGTATCGTTCGTCGATGGCGTAACCTGCAGACGTGTGCGCAGCATAGTAGCCGGCCAGGCGATCCTGTGCGCAGGTTAGTTCGTGCGGCAGGCCGATAAAGCCGATCCGTCGATGCCCGCGCTCGAAAAGATGCGCCATGGCCTGTTCGATGCCGCACTTGCCATCAACGTCAACCGATGGCGCTTTGGCATGCCCGTTGATGCGACCAAATACCACAAAGGGGAAGGCGAGTTGCTGCAGCAGTGCGATGCGGGGGTCATCCACACGCGTGTCCGTCAAGATCACCCCGCTCACCCGATTACTCTGGGTCAGTCGCTCCAATGCCGCCAGTTCGGCCGCTGATTGGCGGCAACTGGCCACGAGTAGATCGTAGCTGTGGTCGCTGGCGGCATCGTTCATGCCGGCCATCAGCGTGCTGAAGAAAGGGTCGGACAGGCGCCTGTGGCCGGAGTTAAAGAAGAAGCCCACCGTCGTGACCGTATGGCGCTTCAGGTTGCGTGCGTGGGTATTGGGGTGATATCCCAGGTCGTGGATGGCCGTTTCGACCTTCTCACGGGTAGCCGGCCTGACATGATAGCCGCCATTCAGCACGCGTGAGACGGTGCCGATACCGACACCAGCTCTACGGGCGACATCCAGAATCGTCACGGACACAGGATACAGGTCTCCCATTGAACACAGACGACACAACAGCGCTGGCTGCGCTGTTGGAATTGTTTCCAAGTATACGATTTCAATAATGGTTGTCAATACACTTTATCTGACTGCCCTTCCCGCCAGGATACTGTCGCCATGCTGGGCGCGGGCCGGCCGGGTCGGCCAGTACAGCAAATGCGCCAAGACTTTGCGTAGAGAACGATGCGTAGAGAATGAAAAGAAGGCGTATCATAGGGGGTGCAGACTCGCATGTGAGGAGATGGCAAAACACAGCGCAGTGCTGCGCAGCAGTCGTTCACACACCGCCCCACGTAGAGTTCGTGCAATTGTGTTGCGTGTGGCCCTGCCCCAGCGATGGGTTGGGCCGAGAGAGGTTCGATATGGAGCTCGTGACTGAAAGTCAGATCGCCGGTATCTTCAGGGGGTGGGAAGGCAACGGCATGTATATCCTCGCCAATGGCCAGGTATGGAAGCAGGCCCAATATCGCTACGAACAAAACTCCCTGCTCAATCCCACGGCCAGGGTGTGGTCGGATGATGACCGTTTTTATCTCGAGGTGGCTGGCATGCCCGACCGCATCGAGGTTCGACCTCTAACCGCTGATGTCGCAGAACCGATTGGGGGAGCTCCCCACCGGCGCGAGGGGTGAACGGTAAGCCTTCAAAGCCTTCCAAACTTTCCCAACCTGGTATCTGGGCAAGCCGCGCAAGGGTTGGTCCGGGTGGGCGGTATTCAGCGTTGTGACATGTGACAAGTGACAACTGTTGTCACTTGTTGTCACACCGGCGGTGATCGTCCCAGGCAAGAGCTGCCGCGCGCCGCGCCAGCCGAGAGCCATCCGCCGGTCCGGACTCAGAACAAATGTTCTAATCATAGGGCAAGTGTAGTTGCCTTCAGGTGATTTGTCAAGGGGGCGTGGGCTGGGGGCGTTTCGTGAACGTGGCCGACCCTTGACAGACCCTCCCGCGGGTTGTCGTGACGCGGGAGAGTGCCCAGTGCGGGCGCGCCACTTGCGCGCCACTTGTGCGAAATACACCCCGCTGCTCTTCATGTTGCTTTTTTAAGCCCAGGTAATACAATTATCCATACATCACGTTTATTGCCACGTTCTGTGGCAATAATCACTTTCATGGCCGAGGGGGAGGTCGTGAAGGGATTCGAAGCTGTAACCCACGCGTTTGAATCACGCCGTTGCGCATTGGGCATGTCGTAGCTCACATGGGCGGGCCCATCCGCCCGTGAATGACAGGGGGTATCGCACGTGAAAGCTCATAAGTTGTTCGTCCTGCCACTCCTCGCCGTGTTGTCCATCATGCTCGCCGCCACGCCGGCCGGCAGCGCCACCGACCTTCCGCCCGGCGACGATGCCAGAGTCACGCGCATCGCCGCCGGCGATAGCATCGAAGTGCTCATCAGCGGCACCGGCTTTACCATCGGCTATCTGGGGGTGGATGCGCCGGACCCCGCCACGGCGAAAGCCAAAGCGCAGTGCTACGGCGCGCAAGCGCTCGCGTTCAACACCCGACTGGTCAAGGGCCAGACCCTGCGCGTCGAGCGTGAAGTGAGCGACTTTGACGCGAATGGCCGCTTGCTGCGGTGGGTCTTCCTGCCCGATGGCCGGCTGGTGAACGAGGAGATCGTCAAGGGCGGCTACGCCCTGGCGACCACCCTCACGCCCGACAGCAAGTACCGCGAGCGCCTGGCTGCCGCACAGCAAGCGGCCCAGGCGGCCAGGCGCGGCATGTGGGGTGCCTGCCCGGCACTGGTGCAGAGCACGGCGACGCCGGCCGTGGTCCCGGAAGCGGCCCCAGAGCCGGCGCCGGAAGTGGCTCCCG
>JAMDDR010000226.1 GCA_023488685.1 Chloroflexota bacterium
TTATTCAATACAAAAGGAGCACACACGCATGGTTACCACCCAACAGGAGAGTAAAGTACTTGGCTACATGCCGCAAGATGTCCCCCCCATAGGCGCCATGATCAGCCTGGGTTTTCAGCAAGTGTTGACAATGTTCCCTGCCACCGTGCTGGTCGCCATCCTCACCAAGTTCGATATCGGGGTGACGTTGCTGACCAGCGGTCTTGGCACGATCATCGCGCTGCTGGTGACCCGCCGGCGCATCCCGCTTTATTATGGTTCCAGTTTTAGCTACATCGCCGTGGTGATTAGCGCGATGAGCCTTTTCGCTCCCACCTGTTTCCAGGCTGCCGACACCTCCTATTGCGGTGAGGGTGTGCGGTTGGTGCAAGTGGGTATCGTGGGCACCGCCGTGGTGGAGATCCTGATCGGTCTTCTCATCATGCGTCTCGGAAAATCCGCACTGGATCGCATCCTGCCGCCCATCATCACTGGAAGCGTGGCTGTGGTGATTGGCATTTCGTTGGCGGGCACCGCCTTAAGCAATGCCGCCAGCGGCGGACCGGTGTTTAACATCAGCAACCCGTTGCCTGAGACGATGGCCGGCATTCCTTGGGTGGTGGCGTTTATCACACTGGTTGCCACGGTGCTCTTTTCGGTGTATCTACAGAACAAAGGTTTGCTCGGGATGCTCCCGATCCTACTCGGAGCAATTGTCGGCTATATTGTGGCTATCCCATTTGGACTGGTCAACTTCGACCGCGTTCTGACCGATGCATGGGTCCGTCTTCCGCCCATTACTCTTCCGGCTTTTGAAGATCCACGCGCCTGGTCAATCATTGTGAGCATCGCGTTGATTGCCATCGCCACCGTGCCGGAAAGTACCGCGCACCTGTATCAGATGAGCCTGTACATCGACCAGTTGGCGAAGACGTTGGGGCGCGCGCCAATGGAGATCAAGAAGCTGATCGGGTTGAATCTCGTCGCCGATGGCAGCCAGGATATCATCGCCGGTCTGCTGGGCGGTGCGGCCGGAACCAATTATGGTGAGAACAACAGCCTGATGGCGATTACGCGCAATTATTCGTCGGCAGTGTTGATGGTGGCAGGCGGTATAGCCATCCTCCTTGCGTTTGTCGGCAAGCTCGCTGCCCTTATTGGCACGATCCCTACGGCGGTGACGGGCGGTTTGGCGATCTACCTGTTCGGCGTCATTGGGATGCAAGGTATTGCGCTGATCCAGTCCGAGAAAGTGAACTTGTTCGAACCGCGTAATCTGGCGATTGGCGCGATCATTCTCGTCACCGGCATCGGTGGCTCAATGGCCATGCCGAATGGCATATTCCCCTTCACAATCCCGGTGATATTCCCCAACGGCATCCCAGCCATCGTGTTCGCGGCTATTGTAGGGATACTGTTGAACCTGTTCTTCGTGCTGGTTCCTCCGCGCCTGTTCGGCGTGCAGGATCGCGAAAACATCAACGCCTGATCACCCCACATATGGGCACGCCTGCCGCTTGGGCGTGATCGTTTAGCAGCTTGCCTCGCTGGCGGACGAGTTGATATACATCAATTCGTTCGCCAGCGGGGCATGTTCTTTTGTACGAGACGGATATACTCATCCCACCGCAATTCTGAGACAACAAGGAGCTGACAAATGGGACTTCTGACCGGCAAAACCGCGTTGATTTTCGGCGTGGCGAATGAGAACAGTATCGCCTGGGGCATTTCCAAGGCGTTTGCGCGCGAAGGCGCGACACTCGGCTTCAGCTATGCCATCGACAAGCTTGAGCGGCGTGTGCGCCCTCTGGCCGAGTCGGTTGGCAGTACGTTTGTCGAGCGCTGTGACCTGGGTAAAGATGACGAAATCGCCACCGTGATCGACAAGGCCAGAGACCATTATGGCGAGATCGACCTCCTGGTGCATTCCGTCGCCTTTGCCAACCGCGAGGACCTGGACGGACCATACTTCAACGTCTCGCGAGCCGGTTTCATGACGGCCATGGATATCAGCGTGTACTCGTTCACCGCGCTCGCCCGCGCCGCACTGCCGATCATGCGCCCGAATGGCGCCATGCTGACGATGACCTACCTGGGCAGCGTCCGCGCGGTGACGCACTACAACGTGATGGGCGTGGCGAAGGCCGCACTGGAAGCGAGCGTCCGTTACCTGGCAATGGATATGGGTGCGGATGAGAAGCATATCCGGGTGAATGCCATCTCGGCCGGCCCCATCCGCACCCTGGCCGTGGCGGGAATTGCCGGCTCGCGCCAGTTGATATCGGAATTTGCCAAGGCCAGTCTGTTGCACCGCAACATCACCATCGACGACGTGGGCAACGCGGCAGCTTACCTGTGTTCCGATCTGGCGGCGGGTGTCACTGGCGAGATCCATTATGTGGACGCAGGCTATAACGTGGCGGGCTTCCCGTCGAACGAGCCGGCCGGCGGATGATCAGACGTCGAGCGAGTCGAAATCGAGCTTGACGATTGGCACCGTGGCGTCCAGTGCGTTCGCGGGTAGATTACGGATGCGCAGATAGGCTTTTCTGTCCCTGAATTGGCTGGGTAGGAAATCGACGCTGGCATCGACTGGTTCGCCGTTGTTCAATAACGTCGCCTGGCGTGGTGAGCGGTCAATGGGTTTGAGTAGGACGCGCGTACTGGCGGGCGCCTTGTACAAGTGTACGTAGATGGTGTTGCCCCGGCGCGTCAACAAGACATCGCGGTTGTCCGTAAGGTGTGATGCTGGAACGGTGCCGTCAAACGCTTCGCGCACACGCTGGTACCAATGGCCGATGTCGCGCAGCATCCGGGCTGGTTGTTGCGGGATCGTGCCGTCGGCATGCGGGCCGACGTTCAGCAGGTAGTTGCCACCCTTGGCCTGGGTCTTGTCGATACTGCGTAGCAGGTGTGTGAGTGTGTAGTAATCCTCATCGGTCTTGTACCCCCAGTTCTCCACGCCAACCGATTGGCATGCTTCGGTTGGATGGTCAAAAGCCAGTACCTGGTCCACGGAATCGTCCATGTCTCGCTCCGGTGTGCCAAAGTCGCCGTCATCAAAGCCACGATTGTTGATGACGGCGTTCGGCTGCAATTCGCGAATCAGGGCGTTGACGGAGGGATCGTGCAACCCGGTCACGTTCATGTCCCACCAGAAACCGTGAATCTCCCCATACTGGGTGCACAATTCTCTGGCCTGCGCTCTCAAGAAACGCATGTACTTCTCTATATCGGGCGCATCGCCTGGTTCGGGCCCCGGCAACTCGTGGCTACGGTCCTGGTTCGGATAGTTGGGCTGATGCCAGTCCACCACCGAGTAATACAAGCATAGGGGGATGTGCCGGTGGTGACAGGCTTCTGCCAGCAACCCCAGGATGTCTTTACCGTAAGGCGAGTGCATCACGTTATAGTCTGTTTGCGCCGTATTCCACAGGCAGAAGCCGTCGTGGTGTTTGGTCGTAAAGCATAGGTACGACATGCCCGCCTCTTCAGCCAGGTCGAGCCACTCGTCGGGATTGAAGCGTATGGGGTTGAACTGCTGAATGAGCAGTTGATACTGGGCGCGCGGAACGCCTTTGCGCCACTGGATCTGTTCGTGCCAGGCCGGGATGGCGTATAAGCCCCAATGGATGAACAGGCCAAAACGCCGCTGGAAGAACCAATCGCGCCCGTCGCCGAAATGGGTATGTGGCTGCTGAGTATTCATAGTCGTGGTTGTACTACAGACTTTGATCTTTTAGGTGCGACAGGGTTGCATTTACTGGCTGAACTCGCCGAGTAGCCGTTGCGTAAAATCCTGAATGGCTTGTTTGTCGGCATCCGTTGGTTCTGCCGTGCCGGCACCGCCAAAGAACATGCGAATGGTCATGGCATCTGCTACGGCTGGGTCGGTTTGATCGATGTCAAAGCTCTTCAGCCGATCCACCCATTCAAACAACTGCTTGACTTGCGTTGCACTCAACCACTTGACGCCCAAGTCTTGAGGGGTACCCCCTTTACACGAGGTCGCATTTACCTCACCGAGCACACTCACGGTGATGTCCTCGCAGAATCCGGCAATCCCACCCTCGCGGTGCCACGCCATCACGATGCCATAGGATGCGCCACTCCTGCCTGCGGCTGCCTCCATCGTGGCGAGTTGAGCGAATTCCGCGATCATGCGCTGCTCGGCCGGTGTGGCCGTGGCATTCCCCGTGCCGGTGAAGACGATGTTGCCTGCCACGGTTTGTGCCGAGAACGGGGCAAACGTTTCTACGTAATGGGAAAATGCCCTGGCACGCCCTTCGTGCGCAAACTTACCCGCGATCTGTGGCCCACCGCAAAAGCCGAAAGCGACGGTTTCGGCACTGATGCGGGCAGCCTGGCATATATCCTGGCTACTCTGCCATTCGATAGCGACGTTTTCGATCTCGACGGGCGATGCTGCTGCCAGGATGACATTCCCGCCGTCCTGGTCCGTATGGAATTCATATTGCTTGCCCTGCGCTTCCAGGATCACGCGATAGCCGGGTGTGATCACCTCGGCGCATGCCAGCCCTTGTGTTTGTACGCCGAGGCAGGCATTCGGCCATTCCACCGGCTCGAAGCGGGTTACCGCGACTTCCTGCAAGTCGACGTGGAGTTGCTGTGCGAGAAGCTGGCGTGCCGACAATACCCCACCAGGCGGCTCTTGTGTATTGCCCGTGGACGGTGTAATGACCGTAAGGGCCGTACCCTCGCTCAACTGCGCAAGCCCACCGCCGTCTGCGCGCACGACCCACACCGAGGTGCTGTCAGCGCTGGTCACCGGAATGCGTTGAAACACGATGGTATCGTTGTCCAGCCAGCCTTTCACGCTCAGGTATTCGCCGGGTTCACCCGTCACGATACGAGTCGACTGTCCACTGAGGTTTTCTGACACTGCAATCCAGCTCTGTTCATTTTCGGGGTTGCGCCGCGCGAGTGCGAAAGCGACACGGGCGCGGTTCGGGCTGAATCGCGCGCTGCCTAATGCGGCGGCGCCGGTAAGCTCCGCTGGCGGCTGGATGGTGGATGTTTGGCTGCTTGAAAGGCTCAACACAGTGATGACCTTTCTGTCACAATGATGGAGGACCATGCTGGCGTCGTTCGCAAGATCGTCGATACAGATCATACCGAACTGCCCGCGTGGAATGAGCGTCGTCGTCAGGCCGGTGGTCAAGTCGTAGCGCTGCAATCCGGATAGACCGCCGAATGGAATGTAGCCACCCAGACCGGTGGGTTCGCTGCTGTAAAAAAGCGATTGGCCATCTTGTGACCATTGTACCGGCACCAGGTTGGGTAACATGGCGCTGCCTGTTTCCGTGACCACCACCTGACTTTGGGTGTCGTTCGGCTCGCCTAGATGCAAATAGGTCGACGGGGCCGTATCAGCTATTGTGTAGGTGCCCCATGCCAACAACGGGGGTTGTCCATACTGCCCCGGCCGCGCTGCCAAACCGGTCACGAAGGGGCCAAAGTTCAATGTGCGAACGCCGCTTGTATCAACCACAAAGATGCGAGCTGGCGGATTGAACGATAGGCCATACACTGTTCCATTCGCAACCGTGGACGCGAACGGTGCGCTCGATATCTGCTCTGGTGATGTGCCAGATGTTGTCGTGTTGCCCAGCGCGTCGATGAAGATGATGCTGTTGTCGGGTCGTTGTATGACAACCTTTCCCGCTGGTCCTGATGGCGTGATCGCGGGTGTCGCCGTTATCATCGGGGTATCCGTCGATGATGGGGGAGGGGTGAGTGTCAGGGTGAGTGTGGCTTGTGGCGCTGGCGTGGTTGGCTCGGCGATGGCTGTAGAGGCGACCGTGTTGGTTACCGCCGGCTGTGGCGCGGCGGGTGTTGCGCCGGCACAACCGGCCAGCAGGATCACGCCACTGGTTACAAGACTGCCAATCCAAAAGAAAGATTTGTTCACAACTGCTACTCCAAATCTGATAAAAGCTATCCCCCATAGACGAAACATAGGCTGGCAGAGTTCCCTGCCAGCCTCAAGTGATGTCGGGAGTGGTGTGGTGGGATACGATGCAACAGGATGATCTGAACGGTCCTGTTATTTGCCGATTCTCCAAATGATAATGTTACCGCTATCGTCCCCGCTTGCCATTGTCCTGCAATCCGGGCTGAACGCGATGCTGTTTACCTCGGCTGTGTAGTTGATGGATGGGTCTTCCGTGCCAGTTCCCACATCCCAAAAACGGATGGTGGGCTGGCCTGGCGGGTCCGAGGCGTGTCCGCCCGCTGCCACCCATGCCCCATCCGGACTGAATGCGACGGCATACACCTGGTCGTCATTGCCCATATCGATCTCGCTTACTGTACCCAGCGTCTCGCCGTCCCACAACACAACCTGTGACGCGGTGTTGCCGCCGGCGATCAAGGTGCCATTTGGGCTGAACGTCACCGCGTTGAACGACGACTGCTCTGCCTCACCCATCTCCTCACCCGATGCCACATTCCAGAGCTTGGTGCTGATGAATTGTCCGCCGCTCACAAAAGCGGTGCCATCCGGGTTGAATGAGAGCGTGGTGCTACCGATGTCATGACCGTCACCATACTCCATCACTTTTTGACCGGTGGCGATATCCCACAGTTTCACGCGATACCCCGCGTCACCTGTGAGCAATGTTTTGCCGTCAGGACTAAATGCTGCAGACCAAAAGCCCTGATCAGTATCATTCTTGATGGTGCTGATTTCCTCCCACTTGCGCACATCCCAGAGAACGACTGTCAAGTCAGTGGTCCAGAACGCCAGCATTTTGCCGTCACGGCTGAACACCGGGCGGAACAGGCTGCCGCTGTGTTCGTGCAGCTTCTTGCCTGTCTTGACATCCCACAGCACCAGAGTGCCTGAACCAAAATAGCTGGACGCGCTGGCGAGTGTCTTGCCGTCAGGGCTATAGGCGACGTAAGTATTGTCACTGGTGGGTGACTTTAGTTTGCGAGATTGCCTCACGGGTGTGCGTTCGTCCAGGTCCGGCATCCTGCATGTGGCTGCCACCTGGATCGGTTCTGGCGCTTTGCTCAGCGTTGCTGGCATCGCGGTCGCTGTAATGAGCGCAACAGGTGTTTCGGTGGGCAGCGATGCGCCGGTAGGCGACGGCGCCGTTACCGCCGGCGCAGCCGCTGTGATCGCCTTCTCAGTAGGGGTGGCCGTGATGGCCGGCGCAGGTGTGTTCGTGGGTACAGCCGGTGCGCTTCCACCGCATGCGGCCACGCTGATGGCCCAGATGACCGGCGCGGCTTTGAGCGCGCGTGCAAACGCTTTTCTATCCATCGTTGCTTCTTGATCTCCTCACATCTAATGACGTACAACCATGAGAGGGTCATGCATGGTGAGTGGCCTGGTCGCACGGACATGGATGGCGTCACAAACCGTTTGCCTGTGACGCCATCCATGTCTGCTCACAGCATAAGATGAGAGTGTCCAACGAACGTTACGAGAAGCGTTACGGTTGGACGAAGAAGACCATCGTCGGGCAATTTTATGCGCCGCGTTTACTCATTGGTATGGGGTCATGGGTCGCTGATGCCGGGCATCACATGATGTGTTGCCATGATTGAACATGGTACCGCCGGCAATCGGCATCGCCGTGGCGTGAGATGTGGCCGTCGTTACGCGTTTCGTCCCACGCCAGCGTCAGACGGTTGAATACGCCGCGATCGACGTCGAACGAAATCCCATCGTCTTCGTATAGGGTGATCGGCAAACGACCATTGCCATAGACACGCGTGGTAAGGTCCAGGCTGGCCGGGTCGTCGGTGTGCAGCGCCGGCGTCGCAAGTGGCAGCACGGTATCTGCTCGCACATACAGTGGGATGATGTGCAATGGCGCTTCGTAGGTAATTGTCCTGCCGCCTGTATAGCGCTGATTAGTCCAAAAGTCGTACCAATCCCCAGCGGGGAGATAGATGTCACGCTGACCCACGCCTGCAACGACGGGCGCGACCATGACGCGATCGCCCATCATATATTGGTCATCGACCTTCCATGTGTTGGCGTCATCCGGGTAATCCATTACGAGTGCGCGGAAGGGGGGGATGCCCTGCTCGTGGTACTGGAAGAAGGCCGCATACAGGTAGGGGATGAATTGCATGCGCAGCTTGAGGACATCGCGGCAGATATCCTGGACTTGCTGCCAGTCCTCGGCGAGTGTGCCAGCGTTGTTCTGTGGCGTGTCCCATTGTTTCCATGGAGGGTTCTTGATGTACCATGCGTTGATGAGCGCCTGTGGTGACAGGACCACGGTCTGTAAGCGACGAATCAGATCCTCTGCGGAGACCGCATGGCGCACTTCCGGCGACCACAACAGACCTGAAAAACCGCTGTTGACAACCCCGCGGATGAAGTCCTTGTGGTCGTACAAATCGCTGTACAGCACGAATGGATAGGGTGCGGCCAATGCGTGTGAGGATCGCACGCTCTGATAGCTGCGCTGGTTGCGTTGCCGATACAGCGCGTCCACCGTTTCCTGAAAACCCAGCCCGAACAATGAGTGCACTTGTTCGCCATCCAGCCCCGATGGGAAGCGGCTCACCTCTGGGAAGGAC
>JAMDDR010000406.1 GCA_023488685.1 Chloroflexota bacterium
CTCCTCATACACAGTTACCCTCGTTCGTGAAGAAGTGTGAGGAGTATAGGATTGTTAATCTGCTGTGACTATGTTAAAAGACTTTGCGAACGAACCACTAGGGGCCTTAGAGGGGCTGTTAGGACGTTGGTCTGAGGCGGTGAAAGGCCAGATAATGTTGGCATATGGCTACAGACACATGGATCGACACTCGGCAAGCGGCGGCGCTCTCCGGTTACACACTGGCACATCTCCGGGATCTGATCACTACCGGGCGAATTGAGGCGCGCAAATTCGGCACCGTTTGGCAAATATCCGAAGCATCGTTGAAGGCATATTTGAAGGGCGCAGCATCACTAGGGGCAAAACGTGGACGCAAGCGAAAGGCTTGACAGGGGTTGTATAATTCCTATGGCGCATAGGAATTAGCGCCTTAAAAGCGGGCTGTGAGGTGTAGAAGCACCGAGCACAGCCCTGACCCGCACGTGGAGTAGCACGTTTGGGCTGACCAAATTGTAACTGCTTCGCGTGCGAAAGTGGAGTAGCACGTATGAGGCAGTTTCTTGTTTTATTGACCGCCGGCATCGTCCTGCTGGCGCTAACCGCTTGCGGCGACCTCGTCCAGATCGAGCAGACCAAAGCCGATGCCGCGAAGATCGATGCACAGGCTCTAGCGGTTAATGCTGAGGCGCAGCGCCTACAGGCGGAGACCGCAGCGAGTACCACGCGCGCCCTTATCGCCGCGCAGGATGCACGCATCGCTGACTATCAACTCATCCTGGTGCTGGCGTTCGTGTTGGCGGCTGGCAGCATGGGCCTATCGCTGGCGATGGCACTGATCCTCCGTAGCGCAGCCAAGCCGCAGATTGTCTATCAGGTCGTGCCGCCCGTTCCCCTGGCGCAGATCGGTACGCCGGACACGTGGCCGGAGCAACGCGCCAGACAGCGCGCATTAGTGCGGGCGAACCAGGAGGTCAGGCAATGAGGCGACCACGGATATTCCAAGTTTTTGTAATCGTCAACTTTTTCATGTGGGCGGCGGGTATGGGAACAGCAGCGCTGATGCTCGCTGAGCCGATGAGCACTAAATGGCTCCTAATCGTAGTGATGTGGGTGACCAGTATCCCGGTGTTGTCGTTCTACGCACTGTGGTGGGCGGTCGGGGGGAAGCTGAGATGAGGGACTCTGGCGATAGTGTACTCCGCATTATCGGTGGTGGCGTCGTGGTGGTGTTCCTCCTGCGGATGGGCTTCGGCGTCCTGGTGGAGGGGAGATCGGCGGACAACGCTGCCTGGGTGCTGACCGTTTTTGTACTCTTCGGCGTGGCGGTCATTATCGGGATGGCTTGGTTGGTGAAGACGCTGTGGGGCACACGCGCCGCATCCTATCACGTCGATCACTCCGACGATGGCGCTATCAGCGGCGTCTACCGTGAAGTGCCGCCAGCCGCGCCCTACCTGCTGCCCCCCTCCAACGTCATCAATGTGCCCGTGGTACGCAGGAATGGGGAGGTGCGCCAGCCCGTTACCGTGCTGAACACCGTTGTAGAGGATGAAGCGACTCACGAGCGCCGCGAACTGCCGGTGAGCCTGGACGCGATGGTCAAGGCCGGCCAACTATTGTCCAGCGGTAAGCCCCCCACCCGCACTAACTTCCACAGTGTGGGCGTCATGAGCAACACCGAAGTCGGGCAGGTGGTGGACTTCCTGACGATGCATGGGTGGGTTGACAAGCGGGGGAGTGGCAGTCCAGCGCGGTGGAAGGAGGGCGCGACGGCTGACCGCTTCAACGAATGGCTCTCCACGTGGGCGCGCGAATAGGCACTACCCTACTGGCCTATGGGCGCCTTTTTCACCGGCCTGACGGCGGGCGGGCCGGGCGGGCGGGCTAGGCGGGTGGGCGGGCCGCTGAAAAAGCAGGTATTTTAGAACGGGCGTTCGGGAACGATAAGAAATCGTTTTCGTTCGTTATGTCAACTATCTAGCCTAAGCGCTTAGGGGTATAATTATGTCAACCGAGGAGGTGTGATCTAAAGTGACAACCAAGAAGAATCCCCATGCAGTTGCATTAGGGCGTAAGGGCGGCAAAGCTACCAGTGAGCGCAAACGGGCAGCCGTGCGCGAGAATGGGCGCAAGGGCGAAGAGGCCAAAGCGTTTATCTGGGCGAAGTATCTTCGCTGTCTTGACGAGTGGGAGGGGCAGGGGTTGAATCCCCAGGCGGGCGATTTGCTCAATGCTTATGAGGGCATCAGCGAACCGCAGGCGTTGAGCATCATGATCTACTGGCGCAAGCAGCGCCGTCCCCAGGCGTCCTAAAATGGGAGGTATGCCTAAAATGGCAAAGCAAAATGCTTCTGATGGCCCTAAGCGCGCAGTTCTCTGCGCCCGTGTATCCTCTGCTGGTCAGGCCGAGCACGGCTATGGACTCAAATACCAGATCAGTGATATGCGCAAATATGCCGCGCAGAATGGTTTTGCGATTGCGGATGAGATCACGGACAGCATCACCGGCGCTACCCCCATCCACGAACGCCCAGGCGGGGCAAAACTATTCAAGCTGATTGACAACCGCGCCGTCGATGTGGTTATCTTTTGGAAACTGGATCGGGCCACACGTGATGATGATGTGATCGAAATTCATGTGTTGCGTGCGGCTCTGAAGAAGGCAGGCATCGAACTTCACTACGCGGCGGATGGAGGTAAGTCTGACCTGAGTGCGATGGGCGGCATCATCGACCACATTAAGGCTGCCGCAGCCGCAGAGGAGAAGCATAAAATCTATGAGCGCACGCGGGAGGGACTGAAGTCCAAAGCCAAAGCCGGTAAATGGACAGGCCTGCCGCCAGAGCCATATGGGTATCTCCGCATTGGCAAAAAGACTGAGGTGCAGCTTATCATCAACCAGGCCGAAGCGCACACCCTGCGACGCATCTTCTACATGTACACTGGCCGTAATGGACATCCCTACACCAGTTGCCGCACTATTTGCGATGTGCTGAACGCGGAGGGCGTGCTCCCTCCATCCCATAAGCGGGACAGAACCGAGAATGACCCTATCCGATCTGGACCGAAAGATGGGAAGATGTGGTACCCGGCCACGGTACGGATGCTGCTACAGAATAAAGCTTACATCGGTAAATTCACCTGCATGGGTGTGGAGATCGACCTACCCAACCTGGCGCTGATTGATCGAGAGACGTTCACCCAGGCCCAGGCGCAGTTCACCACGAATGCGGCGCTGGCCTCCCGCAACCGCAAGCGCGAGTATTTGCTTGCGGGACACCTTACTTGTTCTTGTGGCCGAGCGATGACCGGCTCAGCGAAGGTCCTGCCTAAGCGTGTGACCTGCTACTATGAATGTAGCAGCAAGCACAATATGCCGGGCGGTGTACGCAAACAGTACTGCGCTGAAGGTTCCATCCGGGCAGATCAGGTTGAGCAGCCGGTTTGGGACTGGCTGTATGGGTTGATTGGAGATACTGACGCACTGCGCGCAGGGCTGAAGCGCTTGCGAGAACGTAACGAGGAAATGCTGGCACCTAAACGTGAGCGCCTGGAGACCGTCGATGATCTGATGGTAACAGCCACGCGCCAGTTCCGCCGGTTAACCGCTCAATTCGGGAACTTTGTTGAGGACGATGATCCGGCGTTGCTCGCGCTCCAGGCGGATGCGAATAGGGTAGCGAAGCAACTCGCAGCGCTGAAGCGCGAGCGGGAACAGCTTGAGGCAGACCTGTCCGCCAAGGCAATGACTGAAGAAGAGGAGAACCAATTCCTTGTCGATATGGCGCGGCTTAAGGCGGGGCTGACGCACCCAACCTATGAGATAAAGCGTTACGTGTTTCAGCGCATGGGGTTGGGGTGTACGTTGCGCCGTGATGCCCAAGGACTAAGGTGGCTAGATGTCGAATGTACCTTGACGGGTGCGAGGGATAGCGTTGTAATTGCGAATCGTGCACTAACAGCCACATCAACCACGCGATGAAGCCAGTGAACTTCCAACCAAAGGGGAACTGCGCCACCGCGGCATTGCGTCCGATGGTCGCCATCGTGCCGGGGTCGTGATACACGAACGGCTCAGTTGATTCGCCCTTCAATCGGCGCCCGATCTGCTTGACGACGTGGCTGGCGCCTTGCAGCGCCACCTGGGCCAGTTGCGGGTACAGATTCCCCTGGGCATCCTTGCTGGCGGCCATGTCGCCGATGACGAATACCTCGGGATGGCCGGGTGCGCTCAGGTCAGGGTTCACCACTGCGCGCGCCCCGCGCGTCAGTTCAAGCCCCATCGTCGCGCCCAGTGGGCTGGCGCGCACGCCAGCCGCCCACACGATCGTACAGGTCGGTATCACCGTCCCACTCTTCAAATGCACCGCGTTCGCCGTCGCCCTGGCAACCGCTTCCTGCAACATCACCTCGACTCCGCGTCGCTGCAGTGTCTTGAGCGCATTCTGCCGCAGCGATTCGTCGAACGGCGTCAGCAACCTGTCAAGCGCCTCGACCAGGATCACACGTGCCTTGCCGACATCCAGCCGGGGAAAGTCCTTTGACAACACCTTATCGAACCACTCCACCAGCGAACCGGCCATCTCCACGCCGGTCGGCCCCCCGCCGACGATGACGAAGTTGAGCACACCCTGCTTGATCAGGCTGGGATCGGCATCCGCCGCCTCGAACTGGCTCATGATATGGCTGCGTAGTTGCACCGCCTCCTCCATGCTCTTCAGTGGAAAGGCGTGTTCTTCCACCCCCTCGATGCCAAAGAAATTGGTCACCGCGCCTGCTGCCAGGATCAGATAGTCGAACGGAATGGCGCCATCTTGGTCCATCTGTAGCGTTTTGGCCGCCCAGTCGACGCCCATCACGGTGCCCAGCCGGAAGTGGAAATTCTTCTGCGCGTGGAAGATGCCGCGCACGTTGTGGCCGATCTCTTCGGGGTCAAGCGCCGCCGTGGCGACCTGGTACAACAACGGCTGGAAGGTATGGTAATTATGCTGATCGATCAGCCACACGTCCACCGGCGCCTGCCTCAACTCGCGCGCCGCGCGCAACCCGCCAAACCCTGCACCGACGATAACAACCCTTGGTCGATTCACCATGCCAACCCTCCTGCCCAAATCTATCCAGTACAACCATTTGTGAAAATATTCTCAATCACCCGTATTAGAACAACCTTATAAATGCCGTAGGGGCAATGCATTGCCCTTACCCAATCTCCTCGATCGTCGGCACCGTCGATTCGGCTGCCGGCTCCGCCGCCGCATCTGACAGCACGCCGCTGGCCACCAACCGCCCTGCCACCAGCGTCAGGACGCCGGCGACGGCGAACAGCGCGATATTGAGAATGAACGGCAGGCTGCGGTTCAACTCTGAAAGTTCCCCGGCGATCCAGCCGAAGGGCGAGGTAAACACGATCATCACCACGTACAGAATCGCCATGATCCTGGCGCGTTCCTTGGGATCAACCATGATCGCGGCCAGTTTGTCCAGCAGCGTCGTCGCCAGCGGTGTGCAGCACGCCTCCAACACCGTCGCCACCATCAACATGACGTAGTCTCCCGCCGGTACGCTGATTAGCAGCACCTGGCTGATCACCAGCCCTAGCAACCCCCACATTAGAGGTTTGCGTACATCCATCTGGCCTAGCCTGGGCATGATCAGAAAGTAGAACAACAACATGATGACCGAGCGCGCAAACGTAAAGATCACCAGGTCCTGCGCCGGGATTTGCAGTTTTTCCGTGACCAGCACAGACCAGAAGGTGCCTTTGACCAGCCAGCAAATGTTGAGCAGCACCATCAACCCGGCCGTAAACAGCGTGGCCGGCGTGTGTAGAATCTGCCATAGCACGGCGCGCGATCCCCGCAATACCGCAAACAGCGGCTCCTTCGCTGTCTCCTTCATGCGTTCCACGCCGCGGCGTGTCTCGTGCACCATGCCGTTCATGATGACGAACTTGGCAGTCATCAAGACAAAGGACAACACGTATAGTCCCCGCATGGTCGGAACCAGCGAAAACTGTCCGATCAGCAGACCCGTGATGGGCGAGACAAACGCCGCGATCAACCCACCGATATAGATCCACGAGTAGACGTCAAGCAACAGACGCGGTTCCGTTTCCTCCACCAGCAGACACGTCCAGGAGTTCATCGTGACACGCCAGATACTGTTGACGATGGCCGCCGCGAAGAAGTAGTTGACGTCCTGGGCGATGGCCCAGATCAGGCATGGCACGCTCCACGAGATGATGTCGAAGATCAGCGTGGTCCGCTTGCGGCCCAGCTTGTCCGTAATGGCCCCGCTCAACAGCGTCCAGAACACCTGGCAGGCCAGGCCCACGCTAGTGATCAGCCCAATCTGGCTGTCCGACAACCCGAGCGCCAGCATGTACACGGAAACGTAAGGGAAGTACAGGTTGTACGGAATCCCCCACAGCGGTTCGGTAAAAACACAACCGCGCGCGTTCCCGCGCAGATTCTTCAACGTCGAGATCAAGGGATGGGTAGACAGGGTAGTCAATGCTTCCTCTTCGTGCTATGGCTTTTGGCGGCTAATGTGTGGAAATCACGTCCAGTCAAGCAGTCACGCTGAGCAGTGCCGCAGATGCACTCCAATTAGCCACTGCAAATCTTAAGCCGGTTCCTAAAACCGTCAAGCGCACTTGACACACCAAGAGCACCAACGTATTCCCCCTTGGTGCTCTTGGTGGTTCGTCTTCAGCCTTTGTCAAGTGGCGCTAGATGACCTCGTAAAGGGACCACTCTTTCCGCTTCACCGGGCCCAACTTCTCGTACAGCGCATTCGCCTCGTGGCTGTACCCGGTGATGTAGGCATACTCGAAGCCCGCTGCCTTCAATCGCACGAAGCACGCCTTGATGACCGCTTCAGCCAGGTGTTGCCTGCGATAACTACTATGCGTGCACACCTTCTCGACCTCCGAGACGCGGTTTTCGTAATCGACAAAACCCACACAGGACGAGGCATGCACGCCGACGGGATCGATCGCCGAGAGATCGAAGGCCGGCTGATAACACGGGCACTCCCTGGCATACTCGTACGTCAGCAGTTCGATCTCACTGATACCGTCTTCGCCACGGAAAGCGTTCTTAGCCACCCGCTGCTTGCTCTCGTAATCGTGATTCACGGCCATGTCGACGATCCGATATCCCTCGCTCAACTCGACGTCTTGTCTGACGTTGCCGCGCAAGTCGTACTGCCGCGTGGTGGCGATGTACCCCTTGTTCGCGAAACTGTGTGCGCCCAAGACATCCATATACTGGTCCTGGTACTCGTGCACCTCGGTTCTCAACGCCCCACCCCGGTTGGCCCAATGGTTGACCACCCAGTCCAGCATTTCGCCCGTTATATGCTCATACCCCCGCCGGGTGAATAGCGTGAACCCATGATCGCCTTCCTCGGAGATCACGAAGCCTTCCAGCTCCTGGAAGTCATTCAGCCAGAGCTGGGCATTTTTGCGGTAGAAGCTCGGGAAGTATTTGCGACGATTCCACAATCCATACTTCCAGTCGCCGAACCGGCTGAACAGCCAGATGAACTGATCCTTCCGGTAGGCATAGTCCTGGAGCAGGAATCGCCATATCCGCTCGAAGTCACCCAGCATTTCCTCGTAGGAGCGGTTGTGTATTCTCATGATGTGCCTTACCAGATGTCAGACCTCTCCAGAAGAAGTCTGACATCTCTCGGCCAGGCGGCCTAAGCCGCTGCCGTATACAGCTTCAATGTCTTGATTTCGTGTGGCTTGAGCGCCAGTTGTAGCGTGCCTTTGCGAACGGCTACATCGCCCAGTGGGTGCTCGATCATGTCCACTTCTTCTGCCCGTGCGACGGGCCAGCCGAACTGCAATTTCGCCTTGGCGGCCTGCCCGTGCGCCTCGTACACGCGCACGATGACCGCAGCGCCCTGCGCCGGCTGATCCTCGGCAAACTTCACGGCGGAGACGGCCACATTCTTCGCGCTGCACTTCAACCACGATTGGCCCGGGCGTACCTTGCCGGGATGCCCATCCGTGACGGCCACCTGCACCGGCTGGTTCAGCTCCGCCGCGCGCTGCTCGGTGTTGGCCTTCTTCCACGTGCCCTGGTGCGGGTAGAGCGAATAGGTGAACGCGTGCAACCCTTCATCCGGGTTGTTGTCCGGCTCATAGGAAGCACGCACCAAAGTCAGTCCCAACGTGTTCCCGTGCGCCTGGTGCCCGTACTTGCAGTTGTTAAGCAGTGAGACCCCGTAGTCCGATTCGCTCAGGTCCGCCCAACGCAGCGCTGGCACCTCGCGCCCGTCGGCCGGCCGCTCCAACCCCGCGAACGCAACCTCAAAGGTCGCGTGTGTCTGGTCAAGATAGGGCGCAAACGTCGTGCGCAGCATGGGTGCGTCGGCGTGCGCGCTGCCCTTCTCGTGCCAGTCCACCTGCATCTCGAAGTCGACCCGGCGCAGCCCACGATACAGCACGATGCGTTGCGTGATCTCGGAATGCAGCACCTTGTGACGCACTTCGATCACCGCGCGCACCGGCCCTTGCTCAACCACGCGCA
>JAMDDR010000357.1 GCA_023488685.1 Chloroflexota bacterium
CGGGGGGAGTCCAACATGTGGAGCTCAATGACAGACATCCCTACGCCGCGTCGGTCGCTCGCGCGTTCGCTCCGCCTTATGTATGAAATGTATGGTTTTTGGGGCCAAAATTAGGTCTGACATCTGATCTATTCAGGCGGATCGCTGCGTGGCTGTGGCTGTGGATCGTGGCTGACGCGGTCGATGACGATCGCGCTGGCGAGGATGAGCACCTCATCCTCGCCTTCACGGATGTCCACACCATAGGTGTCTGTCAGCGCAATCCAGCGCTTGGACACGTGAGCGATGTCCTCGCCGCCGCGCCGGAAGCTATATTCGTGCTGCAGAAAATCGCCATGGATCTCCAGGTCGTCCGGCCCAGGCACATCCACTTCAAACTTATCACGGATGATCCTGATGAACGAGCGGCGCACCACGGCCACCTGTTGCCCATCGCGCCAGATCTCATACACTGGCCGGAGCGTCAGCAGCTTGCGTTTGATGACCGCGAGCTCGTTGCCTTGCATGTCTTGGAACTGCAACTCGTCACGGATGCGCAGCAATTTGTTGTCGACGAAATAGACGTCGCGACCGCGCTCGTCCTTGATGGTGAAGTCGTCGCCGATGGCAATCAGTTTCTCTCGCACCAGATAACGCATGCTGGTAGTTTAACATCACGGTGCGTACGTCTGCACCAGCGCCATCGCCATCTTTTCCCAGGCCCATACGCGTTGCGGATCGTAACGCACGGTCGAGACGTCCTTGAGGATGATCTCGATGTGGCAACCCCTGGCGCGGTCCAGGAATGTCACCAGGTCGGCGCAGGCGACTTCAGGATTGAACACATCGGTCGCCAGCACGGCGGGATTGGGCTTGCGCGACATGACATAGTCGCCACCCACTTCCTTGACGGCGCGGTCGATATTCACCCATGGGCTGGTGGACACCTTGCGCAGGTTGGGGATACGGCGCATGATGCCCATCTTGACGTCGAGGGGTTCACAGCAGCCGTAATAGGTCAATCCCCAGCGTTGCAGCCAGCGCAGCTCGTGCTTGAGTGCGAATTCCCAGTGCATTTTGGGCGACACGGCGCCGAAGATCTGCGCGGTCGCGCAGCCCCACAGGTTGTGCGTGTGGGGGTGGGCAGGGTCGAAATCCGGGCCGGGTAGGGCAGCGGTATAACCATAGCCACCCGAGCCGATGCGCGTGTTGTCGTCGTTGCGCGTCAACAGGTTCAGCGCCTCCCACTGATCGAGTTCGCACAGGTAGGCGTCCACCAGGCGCGTGATGGCGGCGTCCACCATCTCCGGCCGGTCGACCAGGTCGCGCATGGCTTCCTCAACCCCCCACCAGCGGATCAGCTCGTCCCATGGCGCGAACCAGCGACCTTTGAACCCGACCTTGCGCACGGGCAGGATGCCGGAGAAGAGCTCGCACATGGCCGTGTAACGCGCCTCGGTCGTCTCGCGGTCGTAGGTCACCACGGGCGTCTTGATCTTATCGACGTCCTCGGGGTTGACGATGTGGGGGTGGAAGTGGCGCGACACGACGTCGTTGGTCTCGTCGGTTTTGACGATGTCCACGTCCTCGCTCAGGCCGAAGCCGGTGCTGTGCACGGCCAGTGGGCAGGAAATGTAGTCGTCAACGACCATGTCCGCCGGCATATGCCGCCACTGGTACAACAGCCGGCGCAGGTTGCCTTCGATCTCGCGCGCCCACGGATCGGCGCAGCGCAACGTCAACTCGTCGGCGACGTTCATTTCGTTCCAGGGGATCTCGTTGATCCAGACCAGTGGGCGCACGGGCTCTAGGTCATTGAGCTTGCGCCACAGTTCCGCCTTTTCCTTGTGCACCGGCAGTTGGGAGATGGTCGCCTGTTGTTCGGCCAACCTGCGCAGGGTGTCACGATCGTTGGTTGAGAGTTGCATGATGCCATACCTCCATGGGTGTGCACCCCCTATTGAAGCAGCGATTGGCGAATCGCGCACGTAAGGTCGGGTTAAAGGCTTCAGCCGGAATACCGCGGTCTCGCCAATACCGAGGGTCCGGGCGGATGACGTACCCGGCTGAAGCCTTTAGTCCAGAATCTTAGCGGCATTACACTTCAGTCTGTGGCACGATTGTCGAAAACCATCTGTGGACCAATCTCAATGAGCATTCGGGAACGTGTTGAAGACGCGATACATCTATGGAAACATGGGCGACTTGAAGGCACATTCATGTGCGCGTTAATCGCTGTGGCTGCCACATCAAGGCAGAGATACCCTGAGCGGAATCAAATGAGCGACCGTCAGGCATTTGAGCAGTTCCTGAGAGACGCTCATACTGTGCACATCAGTGTTGAGTATCGAGGAGAACTTCATACAATCGAGCACATCTTCTACAAGTGGTTGCGCTGCGAGTTGGTTCATGAAGGTGGCATTCCAATAGACATCCATTTTGTGGAAGATGCTCCCCCAGAAACAATGTTAGTTCGGGCCGGAGGCCATCCGGATTACATCCTCAAACTATCACACAGGTGGTTTCATCACATCATCCAAGCAGTTGTCAGTGCGCCAGAGACTGCGCAGGGGTTTCCACAGACCGCCTGTGAAGAACAATAACCAATCGCGTAGGGTGAGTATGACCAGACCCTCCGCTGTCTAGCGCGGAATGACATGCAGGGCTAAACTTTACCTATCCGATGAAACTTGTTGCAGGACACCATGCCAACACAAACCTTGACTGACCGAGAACGGTTCGTCGCCGTGATGGAGTACCAGCCGGTGGATCGTGTGCCCAACTGGGAGCTGGGCGTCTGGCCGCAGACGCGCGACCGCTGGGAGTGCGAAGGGCTGGACATGACGCAGATGCACTGGGACTGGTTCACCGGCGAGCGTGCGCTGGGGATGGACCCGCGTGAGTTCGTCCGCTTCAACGGCAGCCTGATCCCGCCGTTTGAGGAGGAGACGCTGGCCGAGGACGAGCGCTACATCACCTTCCGCGATGGCCTGGGGCGCGTGCGCAAGGCGCTGAAGGAGGGCACCGCCCGCGGTGGCCGCATGTCCATGGACACCTACCTCAGCTTCCCCGTGACCTGCATGGACGAATGGCAGGCGATCAAGCCGCGCCTGCGCATGTTCCAGGAGCGCTATGAACCGTACTGGTGGGTGTTCCGGGTGGAAGGCTGGCGCAACCGCACACACCCGCTCATCTTCGCCCCTAACTGCGGGACAGTGGGCTTCTACTGGTTCGCCCGTGACATGATCGGCACGGAGAACCTGTCGTACGCGTTCTACGATCAGCCGGACCTGGTGCACGATGTCATGGAGTCCCACGCCGACTTCCTGATCGAAGCCGCCAGACCGATCCTGGAACAAACCTCGGTTGAGTACGCGATCCTGAACGAGGACCTGTCGTCCAAGGGCGGCCCGCTGCTGAGCCCGCAGTGCTACAAAACATTCATCTATCCACGTTTGCGGCGCGTGGTGGACTTCTACAAGTCGCATGGCGTGCGCTACTTCGGCATCGACACGGATGGCAACCCGGAAGCCGTGGTGCCGCTGTTCATGGACGCGGGGGTGGATATCCTGTGGCCGCTGGAGCGCGCGTCGGACCAGGACCCGGTGCGGCTGCGCCAGAAGTTCGGCCGTTCGTTGCGGCTGTGGGGCGGGGTGGATAAGCGCGAGCTGGCGAAGGATCGCCGGGCGATTGACGAGCACCTGGGCGCGCTCGCACCCGTGGTCGAGGAGGGTGGCTATATCCCGACCGTGGACCACACCGTGCCGCCCGACGTACCGCTGGACAACTTTCTCTACTACATGGAACGCAAGCGGGCACTGCTGGAAGGGCGGTTTTGAAAGCTGCGATGCGGTCTGTCATGCTGAGACCTTTGTCGCTGATGCCAAAGCAGCACCCGTAATCGAGTGGGGTTGGACAACCTCCCCCAACCCCTCCTTGCTAAGGAGGGGAGAACGGCGCGCGCTGCTCCTCCCCTTACGAAGGGGAGGTCGGGTGGGGTTAAGACAACCTCCCCCGACCCCTCCTTGGTAAGGGGAGGTCGGGTGGGGTTTGGATAACCTCCCCCAGCCCCTCCTTACCAAGGAGGGGAGACGGGCGCGGCGGTTTGTTCCGCCGGCGATCAAACGCTCAGTTTGTCTCAATCTTCAATGTAAAGGCCGAGTCGCACGGCTTGTGCGCCGGCAGTTTCACCCTTAACGCGCCGGCCTCGCGCTGCCATTGCAGCGTCTCCGGCGAGCCGAGCAGACTGATGCGCTGGATGTCGCCCAGGCCCAACTGCAGGTTGGCACCCAGCGAGTAGATGACGGCTTCTTGATTGTTCGGCCAGCCCAGCAGGATCGCGTACAGCGTGCTGTCCTTGCGCGTGAAGCGCACGTCGGCGGCGGTGAAGCCGGCGCGCTTGGTCTCCTGGAATTGTCCGGCCACCACCTGGGTCGGCCCTTCGCCGTACACCTTCCACGCGCGCGTGCCGTAGATGGCTTCGCGGTTCACATCCAGCCAGCGCCCGATTTCCCGCAGCAGCGCCTGCTCGGTCTCTGGAATAGTGCCGTCCGGGCGCGGGCCGATGTTCAAGAGCAATGCGCCGTTCTTGCTGACGATGTCGATCAGGTCGTGGATCAGCGACTCGCCGGTGCGGTAATCGTGGTTGCTGATGTAGCCCCACGAGTTCTTCGACACCGAGGTGTCGGTCTGCCAGAAGTTCGGCGCGATATCGTTGAGTTGGCCGCGCTCGATGTCCAGCACGGCGGCGTCGGGTGGCATGGCGTCCATCTTGTAGTTGATGGACACGCCCTTGTCCCACTCGGCGGCGCGGTTGTAGTAGAACGCGGCGAAGCGTTGCAGATAGGACTTGAACGCCGTGTGGCCAATCCACCAGTCGAACCAGACCAGTTGCGGCTGGTACTTGTCCACCAGCTCGCACGTGCGCGCCAGCCAATCGTCGAGGTGCGCGGCATCGGGGTAGGGCCGCGAGTCCAGATGGCCGGATTCGCCTTCAATGGGTGTCGCAGGCCCATAGAAGTCCTGGTATTGCGGGTCGTTTACGTCAGAGTCGAACTGCCGGCCGCCGTTCATGAACCACCAGTGCTCGGCGCGGTGGCTGGACAGGCCGAACACCATGTCGTGCTGGCGCACCGCCGCGGCCAGCTCCCCCACAATGTCGCGTCGCGGACCCATCTGGGCCGCGGTCCAGCGGCTGATCGAGCAGTCGTACATGGCGAAACCGTCGTGGTGCTCCGCCACCGGCACGACGAAGCGCGCGCCGGCTTGCTTGAACAGCGCCGCCCACTGCGCCGGGTCGAACTGCTCGGCCTTGAACATGGGGATGAAGTCCTTGTAGCCGAACTGGGTGTGCGGGCCGTACGTCTCGACGTGGTGCTTGAATTCGGACGTGCCTTGCAGGTACATCTGGCGCGGATACCACTCGTTGCCGAATGCCGGCACGCAATACAGGCCCCAGTGGATGAAGATGCCGAACTTGCCATCCACGTACCACGATGGGACGGGGTAGCCTTTCATGCTGCTCCAATCGGCGGTGTATGGCCCTGCGGTAACCACGCGGTCGACGGTCTTGATGATATCTTGTGCGGTTTGCATACGATTTCCTCTTGTACTTGCGAGAGATAGCTGTCTTACCACGCATACGCTTCGGGCGCTTCAGCGGGGCGTAGCGGCCGGCCACGGTTGATGTCGAATAGCTTGTTCAACCGTTCCAGCACGGGCCCCTCCAGTTTCAACTCGGCCGCGCGCTCGATGCCATCCAGGTGTTCGACGCGCCGGATGCCGACGATGGGCGACGTCACCGCCGGGTTGGCCAGTGTCCAGGCGATCGCGACGATGTGTTCTTTCTCGCCGATCTCGCGGCACAGGGTCGAAAATTCGGCCAGTTGCTTGTTCTGCTCGCCGAGCTGGATGCCGTATTCGCCTTCGACCGAGCGCGTGCGCGAGCCTTCGGCTGACTGCGTCTTGCCCGTGAGCAGGCCGCCGGCCAGTGGCATGTAGGGGATCACGCCGATGCCCATGTCGTGCGCGGCGGGGAGCACTTCCAGTTCGGGGTAGCGGCATAGCAGGCTGTACATGGTCGGCTCCGACACCAGCCCCATGAAGCCACGCTGGAGCGCGTGCAACTGGAACTTGGCCAGCCCCCAGCCGGGGAAGTTGCTGGAGCCCATATACAACACGTCGCCGTCGTTCACCAGGCGCTCGAACATGCCCCAGAACTCCTCCGGCGTGATGTTGCGCTCGTAATGGTGCACCTGGTACAGGTCGATGTGATCCGTCTGCAGCCGCCGCAGCGAGTCGGCGGCGTGCTTGCGCACCTTGTAGGCCGAGATGCCGCGTGCCTCATTGGGGCCGGGCGTGTCTGTCATCAACCCGTAGACCTTGGTGGCCAGCACGATGCGATCCCTGCGCCCATTGCCCTGGCTGAGCCAGCGGCCGATGAATTCCTCGGAGCAGCCGCGGCCCCCAGCGCCGCCATAGACATTGGCCGTGTCGAAGAAGTTGATGCCCAGTTCCAGCGCCCGATCCATGATCTTGAACGCTTCCTCTTGCGAAGTTGCGCCGCCAAAATGCATGGTGCCCAGGCAGATGCGGCTGACGATCAGATTCGATTTACCCAGTTTCGTATACTGCACGTTCGGTTCCTCCAATGTGTGTTTTACTATATCGCAAGGAGACAAATGACATCACAAGTTACCTCTGATCCTCAGCGCCGCATCTGCTATATCAACTTTGCGTCACACTTGTTGAACGCCTACAACCCCAACATGATGCATCTGGGGTTGCCATATCGCTGGAGCGACCAGGAGTGGTTCCACTTCATCGATATGATCGCCAGCTTCGGCTTTAATGTGTTCGAGTTCTGGCTGGAGCCGCGGTTGTTCTGCCGTGAAGGGCTGCAGGCGGACTATGGCCGTGAGTTTACGCGCCAGATGAACGCCGTCATCGATTACGCGCGCGCCTGCGGGCTGGCGACCGAGATGCTGATCGGGCTGGCAACGGTCGGCTCGGATTGGCGCACGCTGTGCCCTAATGACCCCGATGAATGGGCGGAACTGGTGTATCTATGGGAGACGATTCCGGCACGTTTCCCCAACATTGGCATCGTCGGCATCTTCCCCGGCGATCCCGGCGCCTGCTCGCGCAATGGTTGTACGGCCGAAACCTATATCGACCGCTCGATTGATGCGGCGGACATCGTGAAACGCGTGTTGCCGGGAGCCGATATCGAGTTTGGCACGTGGGGACCGCCGTTCTTCGGCTGGGGCAACATTAAATTCCCCCCTGGCTGGAAAGGCGAGTTTCTGCAGGACTATCAGCATACCGCCTGGGATTTCGACCCGGCACGCGCCGAACGTTCCATGCAGCACCTGATCGACCGGCTGCCCGACTTCCCGGTGGGCACGGCGGTGGCCATCAATATGGGCTTCAATAGCGATGGCAACCCGGCCGGCGCACAGGATGCGCGGCCGTGGGCGCGCAAGATTGCCGGCACGCATCCTATTCTGACGTGGGACTTCAGCCTGACGGAAGGCGAGAATGCCATCTTCCCGCATTACCGCTTCGAGCGGCTGTTCCAACGGCGCCAGGAGGAACGGGCGGCTGCCCCGTACAGCGGCGGCATCTGCTTCACGATGACACCGTTGCTCAACCAGCTCTCGCTGTACGAATCTGCGCAGTCCTTCCTCAACCCGCAAGCGGATCATGTTCAGGTGGCCGGGACTAGGATGAAGGAACTGGTAGCGCTGCTACAACACCTGGAAGGGCATGAGCGCGATGTGCCGTTTCACCCATCGCCCCAGGATTACCGCCGTGAGCTGTTGTTCTTCGCCCAGATGTTCGCGGACCTCTCCGCGCCTGCGCCTGACTTCGCTACGCTGCAGCAGCGCTACTGGCAGCGCGTCTATGCGATCTACGATCGACTGCCAGCGCACGTCGATCCGCGCCCGCACGCGGCCACGCAGCGGCTGATGGACTTTTTCAAGACATTTGCCCTTTCCTACTAACGGCGGATTCGTTATCCGTCACTCGCGGCTGTACGGAGGTGTGCGAGTGCGGTTTAATGTTACAGGTACATAAATTTGCGCCGGTAGGCAATATGAGCCAAAAGCTCAGTTATCAGTTAAAGGAGTAAAAGCCGTGAGCGAGCAACAGACCACTTCTCAGACAGAAGGGACGCAGCAAAGCCAGCACACCTCCAACGAAGCCTGGCAGGAAGTCGGCAAACAGTTCCAGGCGCTCGGCGAAAGCCTGGCCACCGCCTTCCGCACTGCTTGGGAGGATGAGCAGAACCGCAAGCGCGTTCAGGAAATGCAGAAGGGTGTCGAAGCCATGGTGAACGAGGTTGGGCAGGCCATCAAGGAGACCGCCAAGACACCGCAGGCGCAACAGGCTAAGGAGGATGTCAAGAAGGCGGCCGAGTCCATGCGTGTTGCCGGCGAGCAGACGATGCAAGAAGTACGCCCGCATCTGGTGGCTGCGTTGCAACAGCTCAACGACGAGTTGCAGAGGCTGATTGGGCGTATGGAGCAGCGTAAGTCG
>JAMDDR010000426.1 GCA_023488685.1 Chloroflexota bacterium
CAATGACTTACGCGCACTGACCCGCTATATGCTCTTTGACTCGTGGGATGCCCTGTTCCGCTTTATGCTGGAGGGGCTCGAAATCGCTATCCCGCCCGGTCTGTTTTTCTCAGATTGAGAATCGCTGGTGATAGATGGGCTCATAAAGTGAATCATCGGCGCGAGCTGCCCCTGTAACAATTTTCGACCTTTGGGTGGAGCCAGCGTCAGGATTTTCTTGGTTTTACCTTCAAGATTCCCCACGCCTGCGTCACCGGCACGACGAACATGATGCCCGTGTGGCGTGTGCGGAAATCGCCGATGATTTTATGTGCCGCCTGGGTGGCCTTCTCCAGCACCGCCTCATCCTCGATGACTGTAAACAGGGTGCGGTTGTTGCTCTCTTCTGATGACAGCACGGTGCGTAGCGAGACGATCAATGGCAAATCGTCGCGATTGCCATCCTCCAAACGTCTACTGCCCTGGCTGTCCAACACTGTGACGCCGGGGACACCGGCCTCTTCCCAGGCAGACAGGATTTCCGGCTCCAACTCCAGGTCGTCAATCACCAACACGAGCAAGTTCGTTGCCATCTGTGCTCTCCTTGCTTTGTTGCGAAGGTTTTTTCTCCTGCGTATCCGTTGTTTGCGTCGCAAAGACGCGCCGCAGCAGCAACGGTGTCACCAGGGTGGTGAGCAGGACCATTATGACGATGGATGCAAATACACTTTCGCTGATCAGCCCCTGCTGTAACCCAATCGAGGCGACGATCAGGCCCACCTCCCCCCGCGAGATCATGCCCACACCGACGCGCAACGCTTGACTCCATTGCATTCCGGCCAATCTGGCGCCCAGACCGGAACCAGCCACCTTGGAGACAATGGCGGTCAGTGTGATGGCCACCATAAAGATCGCCGCCGTGAGGTCGAGTGTACGTGCATCGACTTTGAGGCCGATGCTGACCAGGAACAGCGGCACGAAGAAGGCGTAGGCTACCGTGTGCATGCCATGGCTGATCTCGTGACGCAGGCGGGTGCGCCCGAAGAAAACGCCGGCCATGAACGCACCGGTGATCGCGGCGACCTGTCCAAATGCTTCTGAAGCCCATGCAAACAGCAACGTCACGGCGATGGCCCATGCCATGACGCCTTCGCTGATCGGCAGACGTTCGATCCGATACGTCAGCCGGGGCAACAGCCATAAGCCGACGGGGATGATGATGGCAAGGAACAGCACCATGCTGCCGATGATGGTGACCAGACTGTTCGAGCCATCGGGATTGGTCACTGCCAGGAAGACCGAAAGGACCAGAATGACCAGCACGTCGTCGACGACTGCTGCACCCAGCAACGCCAGCCCCTCGCGACGCTTGAGGACGCCCAGTTCCAGCAGGGTCTGCGCCGAGATGCTGACACTGGTCGCGGTCAGAATCAGGCCGATGAAGATGCTGCCCAGGGCGGATTGGTTGAACGCAAGCGACACTACAGCCCCCAGCAGCAACGGCGCGATAACACCCAGCACGCCGGCGATCAGGGCAATGCGCCCGGTGTGCAACATTTCCTCGATATCGACTTCTAATCCGGCCATGAACATCAGCAGGATGACGCCGAGTTCCGCCAACTCGAACACGATTTCTTCAGTCTCCGGCGCAGTGATGAAAGGCAGGTGAAAGAGGTTGATCAGCGTAGGCCCGAGCAGCAGGCCAGCCAATAACTCACCCAGGACGGCGGGTTGTTTCAAGCGCGTGCTGATCAAGCCGGCTGCCTTGGCGACGACGATCAGGATCGCGAGTACGAGAATGAGTTGTAGCGTAAGACTCATGTCGCCTTGGGTGGTTTTTGCTCCAGCCGGATGGCGGCGACGACACAACGGATTTCGCCATAATCGATGCTGGCGGGCAGGCGCATTTTGATCGACGAGAGTCTGTCGGTATCACCGGCCTCCTGGATGGCGCGGCGCACCTGGTCTTCGACCGATTCCGTGATCAGCCGCCGCAACTCCAGTTGCCCTTCTGCGATGAGCTGCGCAGCATGATGGTAGATCGTGCTGATCGTCAGCCCGCGTTTGACCGCCACTTCTTTCACGTTCATCCCCTGCGTCAGCAACGTAGCGGTGACGGCAACGCTGCTGACCTTTTCCTCGGTCCTGCCCGGATCCACCGGCGCGGTACCGTTGCCAAAGGTTGGGTGCGCCTCGCCGCGTGCTTCACGGATGTGCCAGTCGCAGCACGGCCTGGCGTTGAGCGGGCTCGTGTCGCCGAAATGCTCGACCAGCATGCGTTGGCGGCAGCGGGTGGTCGTCTCGGCGTAGGCGATCATTTTTGCGAGTTGCTGGCGCTTGTGCGCACGCCTGCGCTGCACGTCGGCCTGGGCGCTTTCCAGGGCAGGGTCTGTTAATTCGTTGACGGCGTATCGCAGCAGGCTTGTCTCGCCGTCCAATCGCTCCAGGGTGCTGGTGGCTTCCAATTGCGAGAGGCCCACGCGCAGCTTCACCTCGAACAGGCGCGTCACACGAGCCAGGTCGTCGATATTCACGCCCACGACGCCGCCCCGCGCGCGCTTGATCAGTTCACGATGCAATGCGATCAGCTCGTTGCGCGAGGGCGCGTCGTTCTCGATAAACCACTCCTGCAGCCTGCGATCCTGGGGCGCATACAGAAGCATGCACTGCGCCAATTTGCCGTCTCGCCCGGCACGCCCGGCTTCCTGGTAATAAGCCTCCACGGAGCCTGGTATGTTGTAATGGACGACGAAACGAACATCGGGGCGGTCGACACCCATGCCAAACGCATTCGTCGCGATCATCACGGCATTTTCGGTGCTTAAGAAGGCATCTTGCATGAGCGAACGCTGGGTTTTCTCCATGCCACCGTGATAAACGAAGGAAGGCACCCGGTAATTGCCTTCGAGGGTCATTGCCAGCTCCTCCGCCTCGCGACGTGTGCCCACGTAGATGATGCCTGCTCCCTTCACGATGCCGAGCACTTTGACGATCGCCTGAGTCTTCGTGTGCAGGTCGGGCGTATAGCGCACGTGGAACACCAGGTTAGGGCGGCTGAAGCCGGTGATGATGCGCTGTGCGGAAGGCAGTCGCAACTGCTCGATGATATCCTGCTGCACATCGGTGGTGGCTGTGGCCGTCAGCGCGACGGTCACCGGGTCACCCAACATGCTGCGCACTGCGCCGATGTGCAGGTAGTCGGGCCGGAAGTCGTGGCCCCACTGCGAGATGCAGTGGGCCTCGTCGACGGCGAGCAGTGATACCCTGGCCTTACGCAAGGCGTTGAGAAACATCTGGTTGCGCAGCCGTTCGGGCGCGACATAGACCAGCCGCCAGTCGCCCGTCTCCAGGCGCTTGACCCGGCGCGCCTGCTCGTCGCCAGAAAGCGAACTGTTGATGTAGGTGGCGGCGATGCCGCGGCTCTGCAGACGGTCCACCTGGTCCTTCATCAACGCGATCAGCGGCGATATGATCAGCGCCGTGTCGGGCATGGCGAGCGCGCTGAATTGGTAGATCAGCGACTTGCCGCTGCCGGTGGGCATGACGACCAGCGTATTGCGGCCGTTCAGGACGTGCTCGATCGCCTCCTGCTGGCCAGGGCGGAAGGACTCGATGCCGAAGCGCTGGCGAAGCAGTTGCGGATAAAGCTCAGGGCCAATGGTGGGCGCTGGCAGATTGCTTGCTGGCAGATTGCTTGCATCGCCTGCCATCGTCATCTCATCATCGTCTGATCGAGTGCCGCGCTGGTGGCGGCGATCGCCTGCTCAGCCGTCATCTTGCGCACTGTCTCGCTGAACGGCTCAACCGTCACGGGGCCGTCATAGCCGATCTTTCTGAGTGCGCCAAAGAAGCCGGCAATGTCGACGACGCCCGTGGCGCCGGCCATGTCACGTTCGTTGTCGATCTGTTCGTCGGCTGTACGACCAGGCTTGGCGTCATTCACGTGCACGTAGACGACTTCCTGCGGGGGAAGTGACTCGATATCGCTGACAGTGCCGTGTGCGGTGAACCAGTGGAAGCAGTCCAATAACAATCCGACGTTGCCCGTGCCGATGGCGGCGCCGACTGCGCGCATGCCGTCCATGGTGTGAACGAAGTCGTACTTGTGGCCGAGACGCAAGGTGCGCGGGCCGACGAACTCAAGCCCCAGCCAGATGCCATAGGCCTGCAGAATTTCGGCGACCGGCTTGAGCCGCCGCACCATTAAGTTGAAATGCTGTTGGAAAGTCAATGCGTCTGAGCGTGGCATGACCCAGGTGACGCAGCGCGTGCAGCCGAGTTCGGCAGCCAACCTGGTCTCCTCCACAAACTTTGGGAGGCTCTCGACGTAGGTGTGTTCGCTATCCCAATCCCGCCAGGCGACGCTGAGGCCGAAGGCGCCCACGCGCAAACCGGTGCCGGCAAACCAATCCTTTGCCGCCTGGGGCGATTGGTCCCTGGCAATGGTTGCCAGGTAGCCAAGATCAATATCGACGCCGGCGAAGTGGTAGCGCTTTGCCAGCGCGCACGTTTCATCGAAGGACAATGTGTGTCCTAGCGCGCCAGGGTTCAGGTTTTTGTACATGCCTGAATCTTAGCATCATGATGCTGGAACCGCTGGAAGTGCTGGAACCGCTCTAACACTTTATTAACGTTAGCGCAATACACTGGCGGATGGTGTTATGCTGATTACTCACGCGAGGGAGTGGCTACGCGCATCTCTGGGATCAAGGTCATTGGGAAAAGGGTTGTGATCGCGCGGGTACTTGTCTTGCTGTTGGAGAGCGTTGGAGTGCTATGGAGTACAAAGACTATTATAAAGTTCTAGGGGTGGATCGCAATGCGGATGCCGAAACGATCAAGAAGGCGTTCCGTAAGCTGGCGCGGCAGTATCACCCGGATGTCAACAAAGGCGATAAAAAGGCCGAGGAACGCTTCAAGGAGATCAACGAGGCAAACGATGTGCTGAGTGATCCCGAGAAGCGCAAGCTGTACGATCAACTGGGCTCGAATTACCAGCAGTACCGCCAGGCGGGCGGCGATCCGCGCAATTACGACTGGAACCAATGGGCGCGCCGGCAAGGCGGGGCGCAGACCGCGGAGCAGCCGTTCAACTTTGATACGGATGAGTTTGACCTGGGCGACCTCATGGAGTCGCTGCTTGGGAGGCGCTATCCTGGCCAACAGTCGGCCCGCCGCCCGCGCGATCTGGAGCAACCCGTTCAGATTACGCTGGCCGAGGCCTACCGCGGAACGTCACGCGTCCTGAGCAAGGATGGCCAGGAAATCGAGGTGACCATCCCGGCCGGTGTGAAGACCGGGTCCAGGGTGCGCATGAAAGGGCAGGGGATGCGCAATGCCAGGGGGCAGACGAGCGATCTTTACCTGGTGATCGAGGTCGCGCCGGATGCAACCTACGAACGTCAGGACGACGATCTGTATCGTGATGTCAAGGTGGATGTATTTACTGCCATGCTGGGTGGCGAAACCACGGTCCAAACGTTGGGCGGTAACGTCGTCGTCACCATTCCACCGGGCACGTCGTCGGGCAAACGGATCAGGTTGCGGGGCAAAGGGATGCCGAAGTTGAACCCGAAGGGCGAGTATGGTGATTTGTATCTGCGGGTGATGGTGACTGTGCCGCGTGAGTTGTCGGATGAGGATCGCAGGGCGCTGGAGAAGATTGCGAAGCATTATGAGGCGTAAGCCGAATACCGCACAGGTTTTTGGGGGAAAGGCAGCCAGCGGCTCGCTGTTCCGAGTACCGAGTCCTGAGTACCGAGTGTACAGTGCTCAGTCGTTCGGTTTGTCTGATAAGCTTTCTCTGTCGCCATCCACGCTGCTCCAAGCTCCCGTCCTCGGGGGCGTCTTCTTGGCGACACCGCGGTCGGGGCATTTTGCTCTGTCCCGGCCCTGAGTGTTCAGCCTGCATCTGAGGATGCAGACTGAACGAGCCGGGTGTCGCCATCCGCCTGAAGGCTCAACTTCCAAGTCGCTCTATGCTCCCAGCTACACGCCCCGAGACGGGGCTATCAGCAGGTGTATGTACGCTTTCAGCAGGTGGAGGGGTGAGATCCCGTCCCCGCAACGCCGCCTCGAGGATGGAGCTAGGAGCGCAAGTGCCCGTGGTCATTAAGCAGTTATTGACAACATTGCTGAATGTGATTACAATGTAATTATGATGACTGTTCCAATCGTTCCAATCGGTAACTCACGTGGCATTCGCATCCCCAAGAAGATGCTCGATGCGTTAGGCTCACCAGAATCGGTTAACCTCGAACTGAGAGAAGGGGTGTTGGTGGTGCGCCCGATTGCCAACCCGCGTGCCGCATGGGATGATGAGGCATTGTGGCGTAATGCGAAACTCACGCGTGAAGATCGTGAATGGCTGGACTCAGAACTCACCAATGAGGACAACGTCGAATGACCCCTGCCAACATCAATCGTTTCGATGTATACCAGGTAACCCTTGATCCAACGATAGGTAGTGAGATCGCCAAGTCACGGCCTTGCGTCGTGATCTCGCCTGATGAGATGAACAGGCGCATCAACACGGTGATCGTTGCCCCTCTTACTCGCACGATAAAAGACTGGCCATCACGTGTGCAGTCACAGTTCGATGAGGCGAAAGGTGAAGTTGCGCTGGACCAGATGGGCGCCGTGGATAAACGACGTCTTGTCAAGCGACTGGGGCAGATTGAGGCATCAACCCAGAACGGGATTCTGCTTGTGCTGGCACGGATGTTTGCACCCTAACCCTGCGCCAACCGAAGCTGACCGTGCGAAGACTGGCGCAGCCAGCCTTCGCACGGGTGATTTTGTACAGGGTGCCTGTAATTGATCGCTGCGACTGACTATTTTGCCATCACGCGCAGCACCGCCGGCAGGATGCCGCCGTTCTTGTAGTAGTTGACCTCGACCGGGGTGTCCAACCGTGCTACCGCGTCAAAGGTCAGGATGCTGCCATCCTCGCGCTGTGCTTTGACGCTGAGCACCTGGCGCGGTTCGATGCTGTCGTCCAGTCCCTCGATGCTGAACAGCTCCTTGCCCGTCAGGCCGAGCGATGCGGCGTTTTGCCCGCCGACGAACTGCAAGGGCAGCACGCCCATGCCCACCAGGTTGTTGCGGTGGATGCGCTCATAGCTTTCGGCGATGACCGCGCGCACGCCCATCAATGCCGTGCCCTTGGCGGCCCAGTCGCGTGACGAGCCTGTGCCGTACTCCTTGCCGGCGATGATCACCAACGGCACGCCTTCCTGCTGGTAGCGCACGGAGGCGTCATAGATGTCCATCCGCTCACCGGATGGCATGTGAACGGTCACGCCGCCTTCCACGCCCGGCACCAGCAGGTTCTTCAGGCGGATGTTGGCGAAGGTGCCACGCAACAGGACGCGGTCGTTGCCACGGCGCGCGCCGTACGAGTTGAAGTCCTTCTTCTCCACGCCGTGTGCCACCAGGTAACGGCCGGCCGGGCTATTCAAGGCGATATCGCCGGCGGGAGAGATGTGGTCCGTGGTCACCGAGTCGCCGAACAAACCCAGCACGCGTGCATCCTGGACGGGGGTGACAGACGCAGGCGTCAGCGTCAGATCGGTGAAGAAAGGTGGCTCCTGGATGTACGTCGAATGCTCGTCCCACTGATACAGGTCGCCTTCAACCCCCTTGATTTCCTGCCATTGCTCGCTGCCCTCGCGCACGTGCGCGTATTGCTCGAGGAACATCTTCGGGCTGACTGACCTGGCCACGGCGTCGCGAATGTCCTGTTGCGTGGGCCACACGTCGCGCAGGTACACGGGCTGCCCGTCCTTGCCGATGCCGAGCGGCTCACTGGTCAGGTCAATGTCTGTCGTGCCGGCAAGCGCGTAGGCAACCACCAATGGTGGGGATGCCAGGAAGTTGGCTTTCACCAACGGGCTGATGCGCCCTTCGAAGTTGCGGTTACCGCTGAGCACCGCGGACGCAACCAGGTTCTCGCCCTGCACGGCCTGGGCCACTTTGGCCGGCAGCGGACCGCTGTTGCCGATGCAAGTGGTACAGCCATAGCCGACGATGTTGAAGCCCAACTGCTCCAATGATTCCATGACACCGGCGGCCTTTAAGTAATCAGCCACCACGCGGGATCCTGGCGCCAGGCTGGTCTTGACATACCTGGGCACGCTCAGTCCCTTTTCAACCGCCTTCTTTGCCACCAGGCCTGCGCCCAGCATCACCGATGGGTTGGACGTATTGGTGCAAGACGTGATGGCCGCGATGACCACCGCACCGTGCTTGATCTCCAGGTCTTCATTCCCATCCTTGATGTGGGCTGTTTTCAGCACGTCGGCGTCGCTCAGACCGAAACCGCGCTCGGCGAGCGGTGCCTGCAGCGATTTCTCGAAGGTCTGCTTGACCTGCGTGAGCGGGATGCGATCCTGCGGGCGCTTGGGGCCGGCCAGGCTCGGCACGACGGTGCTCAGGTCCAGTTCCAGCATATCGGTGAAGAGCGGGTCGGGCGTGTCATCGGTGCGGAAGATGCCCTGCTCCCTGGCGTAACGTTCGACCAGATCGGAAGAGCA
>JAMDDR010000158.1 GCA_023488685.1 Chloroflexota bacterium
GGTGACCGTGATCGGCGCGGTCTCGCCGCCGGGCGGCGACTTCTCCGAGCCGGTGACACAGAACTCACTGCGCGTGGCCGGCACATTTTGGGCGCTCGACTACGACCTGTCCCGGCGCCGGCATTTCCCGGCCATCAACTGGACCCGCAGCTACACGCTGTACAACCTGCAGGAATGGTACGCGCAAGCGACTGAACCGGTTTGGAGTGACCTGGTGCGCGAGGCAATGGCGCTGCTGCAGCGCGAAGTGGAACTGCTTGAAATTGTGCAACTGGTCGGATCGGATGCGCTGGCGGAATCACAGCGGGCGGTGCTGGCCGTCGCCCGCCTGCTGCGTGAGGACTTTCTGCAGCAATCGGCCTATCACGAGGTGGATCGCTACTGCCCGCTGCCCAAGACCTGCTGGATGCTCCGCGCGATCATGACCTTTTATCGCCACGCCATGGCCGCGCTTGACGCCGGCATCTCAGTCGAGCGCCTGCTGGCGCTGTCCGCCGTCGCCGAGATCGCACGCATGAAGGAGTTACCCGCCGCAAGCGCGGTTGATGCGCTGCAAGCGCTGGTCGCGAGGATCGAGGCACAAATAAGTGACCTTGCCGCGCAGCGGAGGTGAAGCCATGACTCGGTTAAATCTTGTTACCAAGATCTACCGCACGCTCACGCGGATTGCAGGACCGCTGGTATTCATCCAGCGCGTGCGCGACGTGGCCTATGGCGAGATCGTAGAGATCACTGGCCCGGATGGCGTCGCGAGGCTCGGACAGGTGCTCGAGATCGACAAGCAGTTGGCTGTCGTACAAGTGTTTGCCGGGACGGATGGCCTCGACCTGGCAAGGACACGCGCAACCTTCACCGGCGCAGTGGCACGGCTGGGCGTATCCCTGTCGATGCTTGGCCGCGTGCTGAACGGCCTGGGAACGCCCATCGACGGGGGGCCGCCGATCATGCCGGACACCCGGCTAGACGTCAACGGTCTGCCCATCAACCCAGCGGTGCGGACCCATCCCAGCGAGTTCATCCAAACCGGGCTGTCTGCCATCGACGGGCTCAATACGCTGACGCGCGGGCAGAAACTGCCCATCTTCTCTGGCGCAGGTCTGCCGGCCAACCAACTGGCCGCTCAAATCGCCGCGCAGGCATTGGTGCTGAGCGCAGGAGAACAGGATGGCAGGGCTGAGGCCAGGGTCACCCCGGCTCCCTCGCACGCCGGCGCCCCAGCGCCATTCGCGGTGGTGTTTGCCGCAATCGGCATCACCCATCGCGAGGCGTCGTTTTTCAGCGATCAGTTCCGCGCGGGTGGCGCCATGGATCGCACCGTCATGTTCATCAACCGCGCTGAAGACCCCACCATCGAGCGCCTCCTCACGCCGCGCGCGGCACTCGCCGCGGCAGAATACCTGGCCTTTACCCACGACCGGCACGTGCTGGTCATCCTCACCGACATGACCAACTACTGTGAGGCGCTACGGGAAGTGGCCGCAGCGCGTGAGGAGGTGCCTGGACGGCGCGGCTATCCCGGCTACATGTATTCGGACCTGGCCAGCCTGTACGAACGAGCCGGGCGCATCCGTGACAAGGCGGGATCGGTGACACAGATGATCATCCTGACGATGCCCGACGACGATATCACACACCCCATTCCCGATCTGACCGGCTACATCACGGAGGGCCAGATCGTGCTGAGCCGTGACCTGCACCGCAAGGGGATTTACCCGCCCATTGACGTGCTACCGTCGTTGTCGCGCATGATGAACGCCGCCATCGGCGCGGGGAAAACGCGCGCCGACCACCGCGCTCTGGCCGATCAGTTGTACGCGTTCTACGCGCAGGCGCGCGACTTACGCCGGCTGACGGCCATCATCGGCGAGGCAGCGCTATCGAACGACGACCGTCGCATCCTGGCGTTCGCCGACCGCTTTGAACGAGCGTTCATCGGCCAGGGTCTGGCCAATCGCCCGGTTCAGGAGACATTATCGTTGGCGTGGGATTTGTTGAGCGAGATGCCTGCGGACGTGTTGAAGCGAATTCCGCAGGAGCTTATTGCCAGGTATCACCGCGCGAGAAGTGTAACATAACATGCGCCGGCGAGGGGGATGAATCATCCCTCAGCCCAGGAGCGAATCGATGCCAACCGTTTCCACGACACGCATGGAGTTGCTCGCCAGGAAGACACAGATTTCCCTGGCAAAACAGGGCCGCGAATTGCTGGATCAGAAGCGCAGCGCGCTGATGCGCGAACTCATGCGCACGGCCGATCAGGCACTGGTCGACAGTGCAGCGCTGCAACGTTCGGCGGTCGAGGCGCGCCGGGCGCTGGCGCGTGCCGAAGCCATTGCAGGACCGGAGGCAGTGCGCTCGGCGGCATTGGCCGCGCACGGCGAACTGCCCATCGAAGTGCAGTCGACCAACATGATGGGGGTGAGCGTCCCGACCATCAAGCAGACACGCGTCACGCGCCCGGCGCTTGGGCGCGGCTATGCCTTCGCCGGCACATCCGTCACGATTGACGAGGCCGCCGCCGCGTTCGAGGCCGAGGTGGAGGACCTGATTCAGCTTGCCGAGAGCGAATTGCGCCTGAGGCGGCTGGCCGCCGAGATCCAGAACACGTCGCGCCGGCTGAACGCGCTGGAACATGTCATCATCCCGCGCCTGGAGGCCGAGCGCGACTATATCCAGGTGACGCTGGACGAGCGCGAGCGCGCGGATCACTTCCGGCTCAAACGGGTCAAGCAAGTTCGGCAACGCCGAACGGCACACTGATCCCGGCGGATGCAATGTGCCATGCTCGCCCCCGCGTCGTATAATCACATCAGGCACTGAACAGTGGATTTGATGCCGTTGTCTGCTTTTTCGGAGGCATCCCATGTTGTGGGACTGGGCCATGTCTATGTTGCTGCTGCTGACGAGCATTCCGCTATCCTGGTGGATGTTCCAGTCAAGAAAAATGCCGCACCGTTCAGGACAAGTGCTGCTGTTCGCCATTTACACCCCTGTGTTGGTTGGCACACCTTTTCTGGAACAGCCCACGAGCGAGGAACCCACCCTGCCAGGAGTCGGGACGCTGTTGATCGCCCTGGGCTGCATCATTGCCACGCTCGCCTTGCTGGAATTCCAACACCACCAGGTTCCCCTCCTGCCCGAGACATGGGCCCCACCGCGCATCGTGCAGACGGGTATCTACCGATTCATCCGGCACCCCATGTCCACGGCGCAGATCACCCTCTGCATCGGCTGGTTCTGCGTGTGGAAAGCGCCGTTGGCTTTGCTCTTGATCGCGCCCATGTTCATCCTGGTGGTGTGGCTGCGTGCCCGCTGGGAAGAAAGCTATATTCTGCTGCCGAGATTCGGCAAGGCCTATCGCGACTATCAGGGCAGGACCGGAATGCTCTTACCGGTCATACCCAACATGACCGCTCGTAATGCCGCCTGACACGCGCCCAATCAAAGGCGCAGCCCACCACCCCGGCCAAATCCGCCGCCAAAATCACGCTCTCGTGGCCGGGCTTCGTTGACCCTAATCGCGCGCCCGTCCACCTCCTCGCCGTTGAGCATCCGGATGGCTTTAAACGCTTCGCCGGATGTTGCCATCTCGACGAAGGCAAAGCCACGGGGGGATTTCGTGTCACGATCAATCGGAATGCTGACTGATTTGACGGTACCGGCCCGGCTGAACAGCTCGCGCAGTTGCACCTCAGTCGTGTTATAAGACAGGTTGCCGACATAGAGTTTGGTGCCCATTCATCCTCCTCGAAGATCAAAAGGCGTGGATGAGCCCATGCTCATCCGCAACAGGGATTGACATTCGTAGACCAGGGCGGGGGACAAGAGACGGGCCTGTTGTTCGAAGGAAGCGACGGAGGCGGCCGCTCCAAAAACCATCACGTCATGATCCGTGTAGACCTCACCATTTTATCACCAGCCTTTTGTTAAAATTTCAAAATTCAGCAGAAGGTGAAAACCGTGCCAGTCCCTTTCGCAAAATCGGTCATTTGCCCGGTACTGATTGGCCGCTCGTCTTACCTCGAAACGCTACGCCAATGCATCGATCAGGCCAAAAATAAGATTGGACAAACCGTCCTTATTTCCGGTGAAGCCGGCATTGGCAAATCGCGCCTGGTCGCCGAGGCAAAAGCCGATGCGATTCGGCAAGGCTTCCTTGTCTTACAAGGAAACTGTTTTCAATCTGATCCAGCCTATCCTTATGCGCCACTGCTTGACCTGTTGCGTCCCACTCTCTCTGTTGACCATTTGGAAGCGGACGCGCCTCAATGGGCATCGATGACACACGAACTGTCGCGGCTGCTGCCCGACCTGATGCCTCTATCTGGCCCGCTTGAACCCGCGCCGATCCACGAGGCGGATCAAAATAAGCGCCGGCTGTTTGCTGCGCTCCTGCAGGTTTTTAACTTCTTCGTCGCGCGACAACCCGTACTCATGATTGTTGAGGACGTACATTGGAGCGACGACACCAGCCTGGAGTTTCTACACCAGTTGGCGTGGCGGAGTAAAGCCCAGCCATTGCTTCTGCTCGCCACCTATCGCAGCGATGAAATGCGCCCCGCATTGACTCGTTGGTTGGCCCAGCTAGATCGCGCACATCTGGCATCAGAATTAGCTCTGCCTCGGCTGACACGCGCGGAAGTCGACGAAATGTTGGCGGCTATCTTCGAACGACGCCGTCCGGGCCGCGTCGAATTTCTTGACACGATTTACGGATTGACAGAGGGAAACCCGTTCTTTATCGAAGAGATTCTCAAATCGCTGGTCGCGGCAGGTGATATCCACGCTGCCGACGACATCTGGACCCGTAAAGCACTGGATGAGCTCCATGTTCCTCGCAGCATCCAGGCTGCGGTACAACAGCGTGTTGGGCAGTTGAGTGACAGTGCCAAACAGACCGTCGTTATCGCCGCTGTTGCCGGACGGCGCTTTGACCTTCCCTTACTGCAACGGGTGCTGCACTGCGATGAAGACCACCTGATTCCCCTCATGAAGGAGTTGATTGCCGCCCAGCTCGTCGTCGAGGAGCCGGCAGATCGGTTCGCCTTTCGGCACGCGCTGATCCGGGAAGCGATCTCCGGCGAGCTGCTGGCACGTGAGCGCAGGTTATTGCATCGCGCGATTGCGGAGGCGCTCGAATCCCTTTCTGCTGCCCCATCCGGGCACCCATCCGGGCATGACGCGCATGTGACCGACCTGGCGTCCCATTTCTATGCGGCCGGTATCTGGGCGAAAGCCCTGGAGTACGGGCAACGCGCGGGAGAAAGTGCCCTGGCGCTCTATGCACCGCATGCCGCGATTGAACACATGGCCCATGCGTTGGATGCTGCCCATCGATTGCAGGTCACCACGCCGGGCACCCTGTATCACATACGAGGACGCGCCTATGAAACACTCGGTGAATTCGACCGTGCGCGCAGCGACTACGAGCGTGCTCTGGACACTGCCCACGCGGCTTCCGATGGCTCGATGGAATGGCAAAGTATGATGGCCCTCGGCCTCCTGTGGGCCGGGCGCGACTATGCACAGGCGGGTACATGGTTCCGTCGTGCCAGTGTCTTCGCCGAGCGCCTTGCCGACCCAACCCTGCAGGCTCGCAGCCTCAATCGCCTGGGGAATTGGCTGGAGAACACTGGACAAACAGAGGAAGGTCTGCAAGCCCATCAGGCAGCGCTCAGGATATTTGAGGGGCAGCAAAACAGCCAGGGGATGGCCGAAACGCTCGATCTGCTGGCGATCGCCTATGGGATGCGTGCGGATAGGGTCAAAGCGGTGGAACAGCTTGGGCAAGCGATTGCCCTGTTCGGTGCCCTGGGTGATACGCACAGCCTGGTCTCGAGTCTCGCCATGCGTGCGCTCCAGTCCATGCCGGGTGCGAGTGAAACCACTGTATGCCCTTTGAGAACACGGGATGCATGCGTGCACGACGCCTCAGAGTCGTTGCGCCTGGCTCGCCAGATAGATTCGTTTGCAGGCCAGGCCTTCGCCGAGAATGCCCTGGCCCATACCCTGCTCTCCTTTGGAGAGTTCGGCCCGGCTCTTTCCCATGCCCAGGAAGCTCAGCGCATCGCCACTGAGATTGAGCATCAGCAGTGGATGATCGCTACCGCTTATGGCTTGGGGCATATCTACATGCTTCTGCTCGCGCCTGCGCCGGCAATGACAGTCCTGGAAGCCGGGGGATCACTTGCACACGAACTTGGCTCCACATTCTGGATTGCCACCCTGGCAGCGCTGCAGGCACGGGCACTCATCTTGAACCACGATCTGCCAGCGGCCAAAGCCACTCTTCAGGCAGTCATGCCAGGCGCACAACACCCACAGACGGTGACCGGGCGGCAGATCGCTCTGGTCTGGGGGGAACTCATGCTGGCGCAGGGAGAGCCGGATATGGCGCTCCAGATGGCACAGCAGTTGGAGTCGTCGGCACCTTCCCAGGCGCCCGATCAGCCCAGGCAGCCAATTCCTCATCTCCTGAAATTGAAAGGCGAAGCCCTGATGGCCCTCTCCCGGCCGGATGAAGCAGTAGAAGCGTTCGAGGCGGCGAAGCGAGGAGCACAAGAGCGCCACGAACGGCCAGTCCTCTGGACCATCCATCGTGCGCTGGGGCAGGCGTACCGGGTCCTTCGACGCAAAGATCAAGCCCGGCATGAACGTGCTGCGGCGCAGCACCTCATCGAGGAGCTTGCGACAACCATGCATGTGGCGTCTCTGCGGGATCAGTTCTTACGAAAGGCGCTTGACTCACTCCCAAAGGAGAAACCGCCGCTCCTGCGTGAGATTGCCAAGCAGGCATTTGGTGGGCTAACGGCACGCGAACGCGAAGTAGCAGCACTCATTGCCCAGGGCAGGACGAGCAGGGAGATTGCCGATCTCCTGGTGCTCAGCGAACGAACCGTTGAAGTGCATGTGAGCAATATCCTCGGAAAGCTGAACTTTACCTCGCGTGCGCAGATTGCGGCGTGGGCAGTTGAAAGAGGACTGACGAAACGCTAGTTTTCTAAGTACCTCCTCAGGGCGCCTGCCCCAGAAATCTACGTACCATCCCCCTCTCAATCTAGCGACTTTCCTCGATCACAAGGCCGCGCTTTTCGAACATACTGTTGCATGTCAAACGACGACATCGTCTCGTAGAGCATGGCCCCGAGCACGGGGATATCAGCTACAGATTGGTCCAAAAAGAGAGGAGCCAAGATGATCATCCTGCAAATCGAACACCCGGTCCCTGATTTCGATGCCTGGAAAAAGGCATTCGACAGCGACCCTGTCCGCCGGGAGCAGTCGGGCGTGCGCTGCTACCGGGTCTTACGACCAATAGACAAACCAAACGTTGCCATGGTTGACCTCGAATTCGACGGTTTAGGCGAGGCGGAAGCCCTTCTTGCTGCAATGCAGCAGGTGTGGCGTCGCGTCGAGGGAACGATCATCGAGAGTCCCCGCTGGCGGATCGTCGAAGTCGTAGAGACCAGGGCGTACGGGCCGTCCAGGACGACGGCATAACGCTGCCTCGCAGCAGCGCCGCGTTGCAGTGCAACGCCGGCCCAACACATCCTCCTCGAAGATCAACAGGCGCTGTACACTAAAGACAAGCAAGAAAGTCGTTCGGCGTGAGCCGGGTTGCGTGCTGCCTGGCCGCCGTGCAGGTCGATTGGATGAGCGAATGTGAGACGAATGTGAGCCGTTCACTAGCGTTGACCGCCGTCGCCTTGTCCTCGGCATCGGGATTGGCCTTCGAGATTGCGCTGACGCGCGTTTTCGCCATCACGCAGTTCTACCACTTCGCGTTCATGACGGTCAGCCTGGCTCTGCTCGGGTTCGGCGCCAGCGGCGCAGTGCTGGCGGCCATCCCGCGGCTTGCACAGGGTGGCCCGCAGCGGCTGGCGTGGCTGGCGATCTGCCAGTCCATCACCACGATCGGCGCCTACGGGATCACGAATGCGCTTCCGTTCGACTCGTTCAGCATCGCCTGGGACACACGGCAAATGATCTACCTCGCCGTGTATTACCTGGCGCTGGCCGTGCCGTTTTTCTTCGGCGGCGCCATCGCCGCCGCGCTGTTATCGAGCGGCGCATGGCCTGCCCATCACGTCTATGCGGCGAATCTGGCCGGATCGGGCGCCGGTTGCCTGTTGGCACTGGCGGGGCTCGCCTGGCTGGGCGGCACGGGGGTGATCGTCGCGGCTGCGCTCCTGGCAATGCTGGCGGCCATTGGTTTCGCCTGGACCACCACGCGCAACCCCCCTTTATCCCCCCTTGCCAAGGGGGGACTAAGAGCGATATCCCCCCTCCTTACCAAGGGGGGACTACGAGCGATCTCTTCCCTCCTTGGCAAGGGGGGACTAAGAGCGATATTTCCCCCCCTTAGCAAGGGGGGGTTAGGGGGGGTTAGCGCCTTCCGCGCCGGGGTAATCGGTCTGGCCGTGGCATTGCTGGTCGCCATGCTCCACCCGCCGGACGCTTTGGCGTTGCGTCTGTCGCCGTACAAGGACCTGAGCGCAGCACTGCGCTTCCC
>JAMDDR010000261.1 GCA_023488685.1 Chloroflexota bacterium
TCCGGGGTGGGTGCCTCCGTGGGTGCCTCCGTGGGTGCCTCGGTAGGTGGTAACGGAGTATCCGTCGGCTCGCTGGTTGGCGATGGCTGAGTCGTGGCAACGGGCGTGGCAACGGGTGGTGTTGTGGCGGGCGTGCCGGGTGTGGCGGTCACGGAAGGTACGATCGTCACGACTGGGGTTCGAGTAGGCCGGGGAGATGGCGTTCTCGTCGGTGGACGAGGTGTCGGCACTGCGGTGGGCCGGACCGATCGCCGTGTTGGCGATGGGCGTGGCCGGGGTGTGCTGGTGGCAGGCGCTATGGTTGCCGTCGTGGTGGGAGCCGCCGTAGGGGGAGAGGTGCTGCTGGCTGTGCTGCTGGCGGATGGCGCCGGTGTTGGCGTGCCTGTCGCCGCCAGTGGGGTGGACGTTCGTGTCACCGTCTCTGTTTGAGCGGCACTGCCTGACAAAAAAGTCCCTGGGCTGGGCGTGCCGTTGGGTTGTGGCACAGTCGCTGTCTGCTGCGCTGTCTGCTGCGCTGTTTGCTGAGCTGTTGGTTGCGCGGTTGGTCCGGCACCGGTAAACTGAGCCGGCAACAACTGCGTGGTGGCCAGCACCACAGCGGCTGCCATACACAGGACCAGGAGGGTGATCGCCGGCAGTGTCTTAAATCGCAGCAGGGTGCGGGACGGTTTGCTGGCGGCGCGCACCGCCTTCTCAACGTTGTATGCAAATGCACCGGCCGAAGGTGGACGGCGCAAAGGGTCCTTATCCAATGCCTGCATGATGGCTGAACCGACGGCCCTGGGTAGCGCAGGGTTCAGCTCGCACACATGTTTGGGCTTTGTATCGATGTGCATGCGGGCGATGGCGATTTCGTTGTCCCCTTCGAAGGGGTGGCGGCCAGTCAGCGCGTAGTACGCCGTCACGCCGAGTGAATAGATGTCGCTGGCCGGCGTGATCTCGAATGCGCCATTGGCCTGTTCCGGCGACATGTAGAAGACTGACCCGACCCGCGCCGCCGTGGCGGTATAAGCCGTGAGGCTGGCGCTCTTGGCGACGCCGAAGTCGGCAAGCAGCGCCTGGCCGTTGGTGCGGATCAGGATATTGCTGGGTTTGACGTCGCGGTGAACGATGCCGCGCCCGTGGGCGTAGTCGAGTGCGCGGGCAGCGTCGTTCAAGATGGGCACCAGCGCCTGCGGTGTAAGCGGGCCGGCACGTGTCAATCGCCGGTCGAGTGATTCGCCGGTGATGTAGTCCATGACGATAAACGGGGCACCCCCCACGACGCCAGCATCCACCACGCGAACGATATTGGGGTGTTCCAACCCGAGATTACTCTCTTGCTGGAAACGCAGCCGGGCGGTGGGATCGGCGGCCAGGTGGAGCGCCAGTATCTTCACGGCGACCAGGTTGCCATTCGGCGCGGTAGCACGGTAGACGGTCGCCATGCCGCCATACCCGATCTCTACGAGGTTTCGGTAAGCGCTAAAACTGTGCATCCGTTACAGCGTTGTAATGTTTCAAGCCAATCCATACGGCCAGGTGACTTGCCTGACTAATAGTATACAGTGTATGACAGATGGGGAACGCGAACACGCCGGAGCCGTGGGATAATCACCCGCGGTTCCGGCGTGTTTCTTACGTTTACGAAACAGGCTGTGTGAAGGCTTTAGGCTTTAGTGATGCATGCTCACTTCAGAAGAAGCCTGCATACCGCGAATTACCCTGAGGAAGCGGCGGTTCCGGCGAACCATCAACCCAACCGTCAGAGCGTTCAGTGCGAACAAACCAAACAGCGCGAAGCCCATCAACAGCATTCCAAAATCCTGACCCATTTGAATCCTCCAGTCTGCCAGCGTTTCACTGCAGACGTCGTCGTTTCAGTCCCGGCCTGCGCAAAGCCAGGCCATGTAGTCTCGAACAAACGGTCCGGGGATGACTTGAAGGTTGTGCTGCGACTTCCCGCAAGGAGCTATTGTATTCGAAATTCTTGTATTTGCATATGGGGTCAATAGCATGAGGATGAGGCTTCGATGACACTGAGAAGTGAATGAGATCATATTGAGGCTATGAGCGCACTGGACCGAGGCGGTGTGGGTCTGCTGTGGGCCTGCTGTGAGCCTGCTTTTCGCCCTTTGTATCTATAATCCGCCCGATGAATGCTTTACTCACCTTACTCGTCGTTTCACCGTTTCTGCTGGCCATTCTGCTGGCCAATGTGGCAGAACGCAGCAGCAGTGTGCGTATCCTGAACTACATCTATTTGTTGTTGCTCAATGGCGTGCTGATGTTGCTTGGGTTGTCGTCGATGATGGTGGGCATGTTGCGCGCGCAGGGCGGCCTGGCAGAGTTTGCCAATGTGCTCGAGAGCATTGATTGGACGGGTGCGGGGGCGACCCTCTTTGTGGGCGCGCTGGTTGCTCTCATTCTGCTCATCCCGGCGGTGCGGAGGGGCGCAGCCAGGTTGTTTCCCATTAACCCGGACTCCATCGTGCACGCGACCGCGTTGTCGATGACTGCCACCACGATTGGGGGCAACCTGTACCAGATGAGCATCAGCAGCATGTTGCTGACGCCGGAAGGTCTGGAGCAGGTTCAGCAGGCCGGTGGTGCGACGTACGTCGACATCCTGGTCTTTCCACTCCTGACATTGCTGATCGCTGCGCTGTTGGGTGTGGGCTGGCTGACGCGCCGCGACTGGCCGGAGTTGGTGGACCGATTGGGGTTGACGACGCCCAGTTTGCCGCAACTGGGCCTGGCCGTTGGCGTGACTGTTCTGCTCCTGGGGCTTGCCGTCGGCACTGACAACGTCTGGACCATGCTGGATCCCACCAGCCATCAGCAAGTGGGCGGCGTATCGAGCGCGCTGCTCGGCAACTTCACCGGTGTCGCCGGCGCATTTGCCATCGGCATCACCGCTGCCATTGGCGAAGAGATGTTCTTTCGCGGGGCGTACCAGCCGCGCATGGGCATCCCGATGACAGCGCTGTTATTCGCCTCGTTCCACGTGCAATACTTCATCTCGCCGGCCACACTGCTGGTGCTGGTCATCGGTGGCGTGCTGGGCGTGTTGCGCCAGCGCACGACGCTGGCCGTATGCATCCTGGTGCACTTTTTATACAACTTCACCAGTGTGTTGCTGGGGTCGTGATTGGCAAGACATTTGATGGGCAACCTCCCGCAGGATTTGCCATTTGGCCGCGGCTGCTCATTCCGCGGCAAGCTGGTAAACGGCCCCGCCGAGGTCGATGACATATATCTCACCGGCCTCATCTTCGCCAAACGAACTGACGTTCAAGCCGCTGTCGAGCAGGAGCGCATTCTGCCATTGGCCGTCCGTGGCTCGTTGCAGCGACCAGATATGCCCACTGCAGTAATCGCTGTACAGGTAGACGCCATCGAGTGAGGGCAGCGCCTTGCCACGGTAGACGTAACCGCCGGTGACGGAGCATCCGGCATCCCGCCCATACTGGTAGATCGGCGCTGTCAGGCCGCTCTCATCGGCGGCGTTGCCGCCATAGGGTTCAAAGCCCTCACGCAGATTCCACCCGTAGTTTTCACCCCCGGTGCTGCCGGCGGGTTGGAAGTCGATCTCCTCATACTTATTCTGGCCGACATCTGCAATGTACAGGTCGCCCGTGGCGCGGTCGAAGCTGAACCGCCAGGGGTTGCGCAACCCATATGCCCAAATTTCGCGCAGGTTCGAGTTGTTCAGTGGCGGGTTGCTGGCCGGCACGGTGTAAGGTTGGCCGGCCTGGCTCACGTCGATGCGCAGGATTTTCCCGAGCAGTGAGTTGACGTTCTGACCATTATTTTGCGGATCGCCGCCCGAGCCGCCGTCTCCTGTGCCGATGTACAGCATCCCGTCCGGCCCGAACTGTAGTTGGCCGCCGTTATGATTGGGGTAGGGCTGGTCGATGGTCAGGATGATGGATTCGCTGTTTGGGTCGGCGATCGCCGTGTCACGTGCAGCGGTGAAACGAGAGATCACGGTATCACCCTTTTTGTCGGTGTAGTCGACGAAGAACGTGTTGTCGCTCGCATACTGAGGGCTGAATGCGATGCTGAGCAGACCTTGTTCGCTGGCGCTGCTGCCCACGCGATCGGTAATGTCGAGGAAGGGCTGGCTGCGCACGGCGCCCCCTTCGAGCACCAGCACGTGACCTTGCTTGCCGACCAGGTACAGCCGGCCCGTGCCGTCACCTGCGTGAGTGAGATAGGTCAGTGGCTCCAGGCCGTCGACTACTTTGAGCAGTGTCACTGTTTGTGAAACTGTTTGCTCCACTGTTTGTTGTTCTGTTGGCGCCGGCGCCGCCGTGTCCTGCGGCGCGATCGTTTCCGCTGTCTGAGTTGGCGTCGTTGCTGCTTCCGTGGACTCAGCCGTCGCTGGGGCCGCTTCCGGTACCGTCGTTGGCGCTGCTGTTGGCATTGCTGTGGCTGTCGCTTGTGCGGGCTGAGTGGGCGTTGTTTGCGGGGGGAGGGTCGTCTGGGTTGGCGCTGCCGCTGGTGGTGTGACTGTGGGTGTGGTGGAACTGGCCCCGCACGCAACTGCCAACAACATCAAGACACTCGTTAAGACACTCGTTACAATTCCAGCTTTCCTCATCTTTATCGCCATCTCACTTCCCCCATCACTTGCACGAGCCAACGTTAATTCAGCAGGCTGAGACAAAGCTGAGAGCGTGATATAAACAGCCTATGCCAACCGTTGCTTATCAAGGGGAACCGGGCGCGTATAGCGAACAAGCCGCTTATGACTTCTTTGGACCCGAGGTTCAGCCGCAGCCACGTGCCACATTCGATAGTGTGTTTACTGCTGTTGCGTCGGACGAGTGTGATTTCGGCGTGGTGCCACTGGAGAATTCGCTGGCCGGCAGCGTCCACCGCAATTATGATTTGCTGATGCGTCACAGCCTGCACATCGTGGGTGAGGTGATTGTGCGCGTGAGCCACAACTTGATCGTGCTGCCCGGCGTTCAATTGGCCGACATCCGGCGGGTGTACTCGCACTGGCAGGCACTTGACCAGTGCGAGCAATCCCTGGAGAAGCTACTCCCGGGTGTCGAACGGGTCCAGGTTTACGACACGGCAGGCAGCGTAAAAATGCTGGCTGAGGAGCAGCGCCGCGACACGGCTGCCATCGCCAGCAAACGCGCTGCTGTGCTGTATGGGTTGCCGATCCTGCGTGAAGCGGTGGAGGATGACCCGACCAACTACACCCGTTTTGCTGTGCTGGGCCGGCAGCCGGTGCAGGTGGCGGTGGGGACACCGTGCAAGACGTCGATCGTGTATGCCACGCGTAACGCGCCGGGTTCGCTCTTCCGTGCCCTGGCGGCGTTTGCGTTACGCGATATCGACCTGACCAAGATCGAGTCGCGCCCGCTGCAGGGTTCGCCCTGGGAATACCTGTTTTACCTGGACTTTGCGGGTAACCAGCACGACGAGGTGTGCGCGCGCGCACTCGACCACTTGCGCGAACAAGCCACTATCCTGCGCGTACTGGGCAGCTATGCGCGCGCGAATGAGGCCGGGGATCAACCCGCTCATGCGGCCTAAACAGCGTACAATAGCCATAGCTACGAGCCAGCTACAAGCCATAGCCACGCTAACTTATTACCGATCGACCTAATCATTGTTTAACCAATCACAGGAGGTAACCATGAAGATGGTGATGGCCATCGTCCAGGCGGACGATGCGCCCAAGATTATGCAGGCATTGATTGAATCGGGCCATCGCGTCACTCGCATCGCAACAGAGGGCGGATGGCTACGGCGCGAGAACGTCACATTGCTGTTGGGCGTGGAGGATGAGAAGGTCAGTGAAGTGTTGCAGGTGTTGCAGCGCACAGGTCGTCGCCGCACGTCGTATATCAGCGTGCCGCGCGAGATGCCGGGCGCACTGAACGCCCAGGTCATCGACGTTGAAATCGGCGGGGCGACGGTGTTCGTCCTCAACGTCGAGCGGTTCGAGCACTTTTAGTGCGTAATACGTAAAACGTAAAACGTAAAACGTAAGAACATTGCGTTTTACGTTTTACGTATTACGTTTTACCCTCTACTCGCTGATCCCCAGTGCCCGGTATTCCTCGCTCAGCCGTAGCGGCAGGCGCTGTAATTGGATCGACGGCACACGCAAGTTGAAGTTGAATACCTCGCGGTTGATCTGACCGATGGTTTCTTCGAACTGGTCCCGCGCTCTTTTCCATTCGTGATCCGCCAGGGTGCGCTCTTCGCCGCTGAGCGCCTGGTTGAGCCGGCTCTTGTACCACAACCAGCTACGGGCAATTGCCTGGCGGGCGTGATCCAACCGGATGCGCAACGCCTTATCCTGCTCGATCCAATCTGGCGCAAACCCTTGTGCTTTCAGCATGCGCAAGGCCAGGCGCATGTCTTCAGGGATGCCGCTCTCATCCGAGTAATCCAGTTGGCCCTTTTTAGGCAGGTTGTCGAATTCACCGGCTTCCTGCGCCTCGCGTATTTTCTGTTCGATTAATTTGCCCCAATCCATCCCGTGCCACTCCTGACCACTCCTACGTCCACTCAGCAATCCATATTACCGTTGACAATGTCTTTCGCGTGGCATTCACAAGTTTCTCATCAGCAGTCAAAAAGGGACAGCCCTCATTTAGCGTGCTCGGTCTTCGCGAATTAAATCGGTGCTATCGGGCATCTTGCCGTATTTCACTAGCAGTTGTTCACGCAAAATATCAATTTGGCTGGCTGTCTCTTGGCGTTGGCGCAATTCGTCCTGTTTGAGCAGCAATGCTGCGAGCATTTGCTCTACGTTGTCATATCCATAGTGGCGGCTGGTAGATTCTAGTTGGTTATAAAGCTCTTCGGAAATTGTTAACATCTTATTCATCACACACCACCGCTTCTGAACGATCTACTTTTTACATTCCTGCAAGCTGAGAATAATCAACTCTCGGTTTCTCTTAGCATGTGTGTCATACATGCTTACATTAGCGTTTTTAGTTCATCCTCACTAATCATACGGACATTGAGCTGTTGCGCCTTCTTGACCTTATTCGCACCTGGCGCATCACCCACGACGACGTAGCTCGTCTTCTTGCTCACGCTGTCGGTCACTTTGCCGCCGCGTTCCTCGATCCACGCCGCAATGTCCTCGCGTGGCTGTGACAGCGTGCCGGTAATGACGAAGATTTTGCCGCTGAAGGGTCCCTCGACGGCGACGGGTACGCGGCGCGGCTCCTGCGCCGGGTTCACGCCGGCATGCTTCAACTTTTCGATCAGCTCGCGTGTGCTGGGCCGGCTGCTCCACTGCATGATACTATCGGCGATGATCGGTCCCACGCCTTCGATCTCCTCCAACTCCTGCGGCGTCGCTGCCAACAACGCGTCGAGACTGCCGTAGAAGTTCGCCAGCGCACGCGCGGCCACTTCGCCCACGTGCTGAATGCCAAGGCCGATGATAAGCCGTTCCAGCGGCTGTTGTTTGGAGGCTGCGATGGCATCCAGCAACTTTTGCGCCTTCTTCTCGGCAAAACCATCCAACGCCAATAGCTCTTCCTTCGTCAGCGCATACAAATCGGCCACGTCGCCAACCAGGTCTGCGTCGATCAACTGCGCCACGATCTTGGTGCCCAATCCGTCGATGTCCATGGCGCCGCGCCCGACGAAGTGCTCGATGGCGCGGTCCAACCGGCCAGGACATTCGACGTTCGGGCAATACAACACCACCTCACCATCGCGCCGCACCAGCTTTGTTTCACAGTAGGGACAAATCTCGGGCGGCACGATGACCTTCTCAGCGCCGCTGCGCGCAGACACGACTGGGCCCGCCACGTAGGGGATGACATCGCCGGCGCGCTTGACGATGACGCGATCTCCGATGCGGATGTCCTTCCGTGCGATGTCGTCGTAGTTGTGCAGGGTGGCTTTGCTGATGGTCGTGCCACCCAGCTTTACGGGGTCCAGCACGGCATTGGGTGTCATCGCGCCGGTGCGCCCGACCTTCGGCAGCACGTCGAGCAGTTGGGTGGTTGCCTCGCGCGCGGGGAACTTGAACGCGATCGCTCCACGCGGGTCCTTGCCGACGAAGCCCAATTGGTCGGCCAACTTGAGGTTGTCAATTTTGATCACCATGCCGTCGATCTCAAGGGGCAGCGCGTCGCGTTTGGCGTTGTAGGACTCACAGTAGGCGATGGCCTCGTCAAGATGGCTGAACTTCCGGGCGATGTCGCTCACAGGGAAACCGAGCGCCTTGAGGTACTGCAGCAACTCCCATTGTGTCGCCGGTGGCTCGGCTGGGAACAGGCTGCCCTCGTCTTTCCAGTCGACGATGGCGTAGCAGAGGATCCGCAAAGGGCGTTTGGCGGTCAACGAGGGGTCGAGCTGGCGCAAACCCCCGGCTGCGGCGTTGCGCGGGTTGGCGAAGGTGCGCTCGCCCGCTGCACTGAAGGCGGCGTTCATGCGCTCAAAATCCTTGATCGGCATGTACGCCTCGCCACGCACCGAGAGGCGTGAGGGGGAGAGGGGGAGAGAGGGAGATGGGGTGAGGGGGTGAG
>JAMDDR010000033.1 GCA_023488685.1 Chloroflexota bacterium
GCACTTAGGGCGGCATGCGTATTAAATCAGACTCCCGGAGTCTCGGAGACTCCGGGAGTCTGGAGTCTGAGCACGTCTGACATCTTGCGAAGGTCGCCAATGACATTGGGGCATCTCACGCGCATATTGGTACAATCGAGCCAATCATCGGTGCGACGCCACTGTCGATCGGAAGTGATGATGACACAAACGTCAAACGAGACTCAAAACAGGTCGCTACTCACTGCCACCCCTGCACAACGGCGGGTCACCATCAATGATATTGCCAGGCATGCCGGCGTATCCAAGACCGCAGTTTCCTTTGCCTTCAACACACCCGGCAGGCTATCCAGTGAAACCACACAGCGCATCCTGGACGTCGCACGCCAATTGGGTTACACCCCCAATCCCATCGCGCGCAGCCTGAATACGCGCCGCACCAACGCCATCGGCGTCATCGTCCCGCAGGATATCACCGACGCCTTCAGCAATCCCTTCTTCGGACAGTTGGTGAGCGGGATTGGCAGAGTCTGCAATATGGAGGGCATGTCGCTGATGGTGGTGCCGCCGATGCGCGGCTCACTGCTCGAAGCCACTTACGCCGCGCTGATCGATGGTTGCATCGTCACAGGTCTGGAGCCGGACGACGAAGTGGTGCGCGCACTGCGCCAGCGCCACCTCCCGTTCGTCATGATTGACGCAGACGCCCCCGACCACGTGGCCTGCGTCAACATCGATGACCACGAGGGCGCGCGCTCGTCCATGCAGCACCTGTTGCGCCTGGGACATCGCGATATCGCCATCGTTTCCTTCGAGTCTTTCAGCGGCCAGGTGGAACAATATACGGGCACGCTCAAGCACCGTTTCGACGGCTACCGCGCCGCGTTAAAAGAGGTTGGGTTGGCGTTGCACAGCCGGGGCATATTCTGCCTGGAATGCAAGTGCAGCGTCGCAGGAGGCATCGAGGTATTCAATCGCTTGATGCAACTCGTGCCCCGCCCCACTGCCGTCCTGGCCCTGAGTGATGCCATCGCTTTCGGCATCGTCCACGCCGCACAACAACACGGCATCAACGTGCCGGGCCAGCTCTCAGTGGTCGGCTTTGATGACCTGGAAACCAGCAAGTTAACCCGGCCCTCACTCACCACCGTGCACCAGCCGATTGCGGAGAAAGGCCAGCGCGCCGCCGAGCTGTTGATGGATGCCGTGCGCCAGCGTTTCAGCCTGCCACGTCACATCGTGCTGCCGGTCGAGTTGATGGTGCGCAAGTCCACACAGCGGTTAGGCGTTTAACGTTCAAAGGTTTGAACGTTTGAATGTTTACCGATAAAACTCGCGGTAGCTGCGCAACATGACCTCGCGTGTCCGGCACTCGGCCTGCACGCCCAGTTGGGTACAGATCAGGTCGACCACTTTTTCAGCCATGACCCGCGCCGTCACGGTCTTGCCACCGGTGATGGTAATGAACCCCGGCACCCCTTCCCTGGTGTGATCGAAGCACTCAAACGTGCGGCTCAGCTCACGGCCGCCGGCCAGTTTGGCCGATCCAATCAGTGGACGCGCAGCCGCCCACACGCCACGCGGCTTGATCGATTTCACCGCCGGCACCATCTGTGCCGTCAGATCGATCATGCGCTGGACGTGTTCGCGCGGGATGTCGATGGCGTCGGCGCTATCGACCGGCCAGGAGGACGTGCCGAGCAAACTGGTCAGGCGTTGTGGCACCAGGATATCGCCGTCGCCGGGGAGATACATGCGGTGGATGACCATCCGGTTGATGCGCTGCGGGATACTGACCATGACGCCGGCGGTGGGGACGACCGGGACGTCACAACCGGCGTGTTGTGCCACTTTGCCACTCCAGGGGCCCGTGGCGTTGATGACGACGTCGGCGGCGATGTGCTCCGTTTTGCCGCTACGCGTGTCGCGCACCGTGACGCCGCTCACCGCGCGTTGCCCCCGTGTGATCTCGACCACCTCGCAGTAGGTCTTCACCACCGCGCCGTTCGCCTGCGCCGTCGCGAGGAAATAGAGACAGAAACGGAAGGGTTCGAACACACCATCGGGCACGCGCACGGCCGCGCGAATGGTGGGTCTGAGCCCAGGCTCAAGCGCCAGCGCCTCACGCACGCTCAGTTCCCGCGCCTCGATGCCCGCGCGCGCGCAGCCCTCCAGGAAGGAAGGTCTGAACGCCCAGTCCCGCTCGTCCACGGCGATCATCAGGCCATCGTTCAACTCCAGGCCATCCGGCATGATGCGGCGCAGGATCAAGTTTTCCTCGATGCACTCCCTGGCCGCGACTGGGTCGTTCACCGCATAACGTGCGCCGCTGTGCAGCAGACAGTGGTTGCGCCCGGTGGTGCCGCTGGCGACCTCGCCGCGCTCGACGACGGTGACGCGGAAGCCGCGCAACGCCAGGTCGTGCGCCGTCGCCGCACCGGTCGAGCCGGCACCAATCACGACGACGTGCCGATTTTGGACGCTTCGCGGGGATTTGGGATTTGGGATTGGCATGACGTATGCTCTTTGTCACCCATATTAGATCGATTATTCAAAACCGCCAATCCAAATCCGCCAATCCAAAATCACCAATCTAAAATCGAAAATCGTTACACGCGCCACTCTAACGATACCTGGCTGAGCTGATCGGACTCGGCATCGGTCATGTCCCAGCCTAGCGCGCCTGCATTTGACTCGGCCTGTTTGGCGTTCTTGGCGCCGGGGATGGGCAGCACGCCCGGCTGGCGCGCCAGCCAGTTGAGCGCGACCTGCGCCGGGGTCTTTCCGCCGTGGGCTTCACCAATTTGCGTGAGCAATTGGATGACCGGCGGCAAACGCTCCAGCATGTGCCCGCCCATGCCCGACATGAAGCGCCGCGTGCCCGGCAGGGGCTGGCCGGGTTTGTACTTGCCCGTGAGCAACCCCTTCGCCAGCGGGCTGTAGGCGATCAAGGTGACGTTCAGTTCGCGACAGGCCGACCACACACCATCCACCTCCGGCGTGCGGTGCAACAGGCTGTACTCGACCTGGTTCGATACCAGCGCCAATCCCCGCTTCGCCAGCGCAGCCTGCGCGCGGCGCATCTGCTCGACGCTGTAATTGCTCACGCCGATGTAGCGCACCTTGCCCATCTCGACGGCATCCGCCAGGATATCCATCAACATCTCGATGGGGATGATCGGGAACGGCCAGTGCACCTGGTACAGGTCGATGCACGAGACACCCAATCGCGCCAGGCTTCCATCCAGCGCGCGCATGACGGTGCGGCGGCCGATGCGCGTCGGCAGCGGCGCGAATTTGGTCGCGACCACCACCGGCCGCGGGGATATGCGCACGCAATCGCCCACGATGCGCTCTGAAGTGCCATTGCCATAGATTTCCGCCGTGTCGATCAACGTGACACCGGCGTTGACCGAGGCCAGGAAAGCCGCTTCCGCATCGCTGCGGGTATAACCTCTGCCAAAGCCCCACGTCATCCTGTCGCCCCATTGCCACGCGCCGGCGCCCAGCGGCGCCACCCGCAGATCGCTGCTGCCGATTTGGATCGTGTTCGGGATAGGGTTCATCTCATCATCGCCTTTGAAAAACGAATCGATTCACGGTGGACAAGTGTCTCATACGACCGGCAGGCCGCATTGGCGCCGCCGGCGATACGCTGCCGGCGGGCACCCATAGTGTTTGACAAACAACCGGTGCAGGTGGCTCTCGTCTGAAAAACCCCAGTGCCGCGCCACCGCTTTCAACGGCTGATCGCTGCATGCCAGTTCATCCGCCGCGCCACGAATGCGGTGACGTAGCGCGAACCTGGCGAACGAAATACCCATCAAAGACTGAAACGCGCGGGTGAACTGGTCGACACTCATCGCACAACACCTGGCCGCCTGTGCGTTTGTCACCAACGCACGCGATTCGAAAACCAGCTCCAACGCCGGCACTACACGCGGGTACAACTCCCGCCATGCCAGCATGGCATCCCCCGGTTGGGCCGGCTGCGGGTGCAGTGCCAGCAGCATCTCGACCAGCAACAATCGCAGCCGCAGCAGCCGCGCAGGGTCAGCACAATCCGCCACCTCAGCCATGCGCTCCGCAAGTGCCAGGAGCATCCCGCGCTGTGGCGGCAACTTGCCCGCGCGCTGTCCCGGCGGGCCGGTAAATGGCGCCATCCACGCCAAGTGGGGGACCTCCGGGTAGTGCATATTGGCGATCAACGGCGGCCACACTACCAGGACGAGTACCCGGCAGGGCGCTTCGATCACCTCGTAGCCGTGCGGCTCCCACATGCCGCAGCACCAGGCGTCGCCGGCGACACAATCCATCTGTACGCCCGAATAGTAACGGCGCATCCGCCCGCTCAACACCACGCCCAACTCCAACTCGTAGTGCATATCGAACAGGGGCAACTCACCCGGGCGGTCGTGCACGTGCACCGTCGCATGGATCGGCACCTGCTCTGTCAGCCGGAAGCTGGGGCGTTGCAGATTCCCGATCGGCGCAATCACCGTCTCTCGGCTTATGGTTTGGCGTTCCATCGCAGCCAGAATATACAAGGGCTTGCCGAAAATATCCAACTCGCACCGCCCCGCACCGCTTGCAAATGGAGCCGATTTGTACGAAAACGAGAGGGAGATTTGCTTGTTTCGCGCCTGGCAATCGCGCGGAACAGGCAGTGGTCGCTTGCAGTGGTCACCAGAAAAGATACAAGGCCGGGCCCCAAAATGCGGGCAGGCCGCTTCTCATGGAGGTAGATGTGAACGAGAAAGTGGTGTTGATTGGCGCTGGCAGTGCCATGTTCACGCGCGGGTTGGTGGCCGACCTGATCCGGCGCAACGAGCCGTGCAGCCTGGGCCTGGTGGACATCGACCCGCAGGCATTGGCCGTGGCCGAGGGACTGACTGGCAAGATGATTGCGGCGAAACAGGCGCCCATCCAATTGTGTGCCAGCACCGACCGCCGCGAAGTTCTGCGCGGCGCGACCGTGGTCATCTGCACCGTGGGCGTGGGCGGCCGGCGCGCGTGGGAGCAGGATGTGTTCATCCCGCGCAAGTACGGCATCTATCAACCCGTCGGGGACACGGTGATGCCTGGTGGGACGTCGCGCGCGCTGCGCATGATCCCGGCCATGGTCGAGATCGCCAAAGACGTGCTCGATCTGTGCCCGGACGCGCTGTTCTTCAATTACGGCAACCCCATGTCCCCGGTCTGCCGCGGCATCCGCAAAGCCACCGGCGCCAACGTCACAGGTCTGTGCCATGGCGTATTCCACGTCGGCAAGTGGCTGGCCGAACAGCTCGGCGCCGGCCCGGAGCGCATGCAATACACCGCCGTCGGGATCAACCACCTGACCTGGTTCACCGAAATTCGTGTCGATGGACAGGATGCCATACCACGGCTGCAGGCAATCGCGCGCCAGAAACTCGGCCAGGCCCAGTCGCTCGGCGATGTGACTGACGCCTTCAGTTGGCAACTGACCGAGCTGTTCGGCGCGTTTCCGGCTGTGCTGGATCGGCACGTGACCGAGTTCTTTCCGCACCTGTTCAGCAAAAAGAACAGCTATTACGGCAAGACGTTAGGGCTCAGTGCCGCCGGCCAGGAAGGGGTCAACGACGCTTACAGTTTCGAAGGGACCATCGCACACGGCGATCGCATCTTCGCCGAGATGCGCGAGCAGGTGCTGTCGCCGGACCCGCTGCCGCCCGACTACTTTGAGCGCATCAGCGGCGAGCACGAGCAGGTATTGGACATCGTCGCCAGCATCCGGCGCGATTCGGGCGACATCTACTCGGCCAACCTGCCCAACCAGGGACAGGTGCCCAACCTGCCTGCAGACGCCGTGATTGAATGCCCGGCGGTCGCCACCGCGAGCGGCATGAAGGCCATCGCGCAACGGCCGCTGTCACCTGGGCTGGCCGGGACACTGGCGACGCGCTTCCAATGGGTGGAGACTGTCGTCGATGCCGCCATCAGCGGCGACCGCAAGCAGTTCGTCCAGGCGCTGCTCATCGACGGCGCTGTGGACTCGGTTGAGACAGCCAATCGGCTGGCTGGCGAGTTGCTGGCAGCACATGCGGCTTACCTGCCCCAGTTCAAACAAAACTGAACTCACTTTTTTGTGCGAGGCTACGCCGATACCATGCGTCTCACCCGTATGTTAACGACCGAACAGGTCACCACGATCCACCACAACGCTCTGCGCGTACTGGCGGAGATTGGCGTCAAGGTCGAACACCCGGCGGTGCGTGCGCGACTGGCCGCCATTGGCGGCACCTGCACGGGCGTGGACGAGCAGGTGCGCTTTGCACCGCCGGTGACGGAGCGGCACATTGCCGATGCGCCCAAGACACCAATGCGCGCAGGGCCGCCGTCGATCAGCGTTCACAGTGGCGTGTACCAGTCACTGTACCTTGATCCGGACACAGGCAGCTACGAGCTGTTTGACGAAGCACGGCTGGCAGCGTACATCACGCTGGCGCGCCATCTGCCCCTGATGGCCGGCGTAGGTCTGTTGGGCGTGCCTTTCATCCCAGCAGGCATTCCAGCCATACCAGCCACTCACCTGCCCCTGGCGGAGCGCCTGTACGCGTGGAAATACGGCGCAGTGCCGGGAGGAAGTGTGCACTTCACCGGCTTATGCGAACCGTTGCTTGAACTATGTGCCTGTCACGCCCAGGCGACGGGAGGGTCATTGGCGAGTGCGTTCAACGCAGTGGGGTATCTGATCTCACCGCTCAAACTGGCGCGCCCCGAGTGCGAACAACTGCTGTTCTTCGCGGAGCGCGGGCTGCACATGGGCATCGGCCACCTGCCCTCGCAGGGCGGCACCGCACCTGTGACGCTGGCCGGTGCGCTCACGCTGGCGCTGGCGGAGCAAATCTTCCTTTTCTTGTTGCAGCGGGCCTTCTGGCAGGATGCTGCGTTCAGCGTCGGCGGCTCAGTGTCAACCATGGACATGCGCCAGGCGGTATCGTGCTACGGCCGGCCGGAACAGCAACGCATCAACGTGGCCTGCGCCGACATCGCCAGCTTCTACGGTTGCGCCTGTGGCGGCCACACCGGCCTGACGGACGCCAAGGTCCCCTCGTGTGAGGCCGGCGCACAAAAGGCCACCGGTGCGCTCATGACGGCACTGGCGACCGGGCATGGCAGCATCGAGGCAGGTTTGTTGGGGATCGACGAAGTCTGCTCACCGCTGCAGATGGTCCTCGACGTCGATATCGCCAGGAGTCTGATCGCACTGCTCGCCGCGCCAACCATCGACGATGTCGAGTGCGCGTTCGACGAGATCCGCGCCGCCGGCGTGGGTGGGCATCACCTGGGCTCCGACTTCACCGTGGAACGCCATCGCGCTGCCTTGTTTCAACCCTATACATGGGCCTACCAAAGCCAGAGCGGATGGGAGGCGGGCGGCAGGTGGGTGGACGTCGATATGGCTCGTGAGCAGGTGCACGAATTGCTGCGCCAACACCCACCGGGCAGCCTGATGAGTGAGGGCGAGGAGCGAGACTTGCGGCGCATCATCGACACAAGCGTCCGGCGCAGAACCGCCCCTACGATGCTGCACACATGACGCGAATGGATCACCGGCGATTTGACTGTCTGTGCGTGGCAGATATGTGCGTTGACCTGGTATTGCGCGGCAACGTCCGCCCGCACTTCCACCAGGTGGAGCAGCTCATCGACGCCTACCACCTGGAACTGGGTGGATCGGCCAACATTTTCGCCGCCCAGTACGCGCACCTGGGCGGGCGCGCGGGTGTGGTCGGTTACGTGGGGTCTGACACTCTCGGTGAATTCGCGCTGAATCGCCTGCGCTCGTTAGGGGTGGACACTTCGTGGGTCCGCCGCCATCCTGCGTTGCCGACCGGCCTCGGCGTCGCATTGGTCGAACAGGACGACCGGGCCATCCTGACAGCGCTCGGCACCATCGACGCCGTCACGTTGGACGATCTGTCGCCCGATCTACTCGGCGCGTGCCGGCACTGGCACATCGCCAGCTTTTTCCTGCTGTCAAAACTGCGCCCGTTCTGGAAAAGCTGGCTGGAACGATGCCGCGCCAGCGGCGTGACCACCTCGCTGGATACCAACTGGGATCCCGACAACCAATGGCAGGGTGTCGCCGAGCTACTCCCCTGGGTGGACGTATTCCTGCCCAATGAGGCGGAAGCGCTGGCGATCAGCGGCGACGGCGACGTCGAACGCGCCGGCCAGCGCTTATCACGCCAGTGCGGGCTGGTCGCCATCAAGTGCGGCGCGCGTGGGGCTTACGTGTTCGCGCAAGGACACACCTGGCGCTACACGCCCGAACCGGCGCGGTCGCTTACGGTGGTCGACACGATCGGTGCGGGCGACTGTTTTAATGCCGGCTTCGTGCGCGCCTGGCAACTGGACAAATCGGTGGATGAATGCCTGGCATGGGGAGTGCGCTGCGCCGAGGCCAGCCTGGCTGCCGCGGGCGGTATGGCCGCA
>JAMDDR010000527.1 GCA_023488685.1 Chloroflexota bacterium
CTACCTCACCTTTCTGAAGAAATATCATCGTATTTACTGCTGGAGTTGGGAGCGATAATCAACAGCCAATGCCGGTCCACCATACATTGTATCTCCATCAAGTGATTTCATACTCAAAGGAGGCGACTCGTGGCAAAGAAACCCGAAATCAACAAGACTCAAGCCGTAGCCAACTATCTGAAAGCTCATCCCAAAGCCAAAGCGTCTGAAATCGCCGACGCTCTGACCAAAAAAGGCATTGCCATTACACCGGGCCATGCCGCCAACATCAAGAGTAAGATCAAGAGACGCCGGAGGAAGTCGCAGCCGATAGCGGAGGCAGCCACGCCGGTAGCAGAGAATCCTGCGAATCCGAGCAACACGATTACTCTGGGGCAGATCAGGAAGGTAGCCCAGACGGTCAAGGCCATCGGCGGGTTTGTGAAACTGAATGAGTTGCTGGAAGTCATTCGGGAGGTCGGCGGTCTAAAGCGATTCAAGGACTTGTTGGCGGCAATGTCAGCAACCGAGACGGATGCCATCCCGTTCTGAGAAGAAGCACGGCGGGGCCGTAGATGTATACTGGCTGGGCATGGGCAGCCACGTGGACTCTGACTCTGGAGTGGTTACGGCGTCTGGATATCTGACGGTGTGGCTATTGTGGATTGGTAAAGGATAACGGTCATGGTCCATCAGGAGCAATTCGCCTTTGAGACGACCGGCCACCGGCACATGGCCGACGTTACCGATCAGATCACGGCGATCATCGGGCGCTCGGGCGTCAAAACGGGCGTCGTCCAGGTATTCTGTGTGGGCAGCACGGCGGCGGTCGGAACAATCGAGTTTGAGCCAGGACTGGAACGCGACCTACCTGAGATGCTCGATCGCCTGATCCCGCCGAGCCGCAACTACGGTCACGAATTGGCCTGGCACGATGGTAATGGCCATTCTCACTTGCAGGCCACGCTTATGGGACCGTCTCTCTCGGTGCCCGTGGCCGACGGCAAACCCGTGCTGGGCACATGGCAGCAGATTATCCACTTGGAATGCGATGTCCGTCCGCGACAGCGTACCATTGTGGTAACGGTTTTTGGGGAGTAGGAGGCTCCAGATTGTGCTAGAATTGGGCTGACTCTCCCATTATCTGGCGAGGAATGCCATGCCAAGGAAACTGTCTCGCAATGCTCCCTGCCCCTGCGGCAGCGGCAAGAAGTACAAACACTGCTGCATCCGCAAGGATTTTGAATGGGTCGAAACGGATGACGGTGATATCGCCCGCAGAGTTGAAGTGCCCGAGGAAGTAATGCAGGCCCTGGAGGGACTCCGGCAGGCGCAGGTAGCCAAATTCGGCCGCGAGCCAGAGCGGATATTTGAGGGAGCGCCGCCGTTCGAGTTGGTGGAACATTGGACGGTCGAGGCGATGAAGAAAGCAGGTGTCGATCCGGCTTTGATCTACGCCTTTGAAAAGACCGGCTTCGTTCTCAATGATCAGAGTGAAAACAAGCTTCCCGATACAGAGATCGCCGAGTGGGAAGCTGCTATCAGCGAATACGAAAAGAAGACCGGCCAGAAGGCAACGCGACGACGATTAAGCGACCAGGATTTTGAAGGCATCATGCGGAATGGTCCAAAGCAAACGTCGAGACAACTGCCCAGCCAACTTGTCGAGCGGTTGCCGTTTCCGCCGCCCTTCACGAAAGAGGTATGGGGACAACGACACCTGCGAGACATCATTGAAGAGCCAGAGTACTTCGACTACTTCCAGCGTTGCCTGACGGAAGTAGTTCGCAGTGGCCGCGCGGATACCTACCTCAACATGTTCTTGATGATGGCTCATTGTGACAGTACTTCCCGGAAGGAACTCTATCGCGAAGACCTCCTGGAAGTAGCGACGAACCGACACTTCAGCGCGGAGGAATTGAAGCGAGCGTTGGAGTCTGTCGCGATCTCTTTCGGACCCAAGGGTGCCATGCCCAACGCCGCTGCAGCTTTTGAGTTCCTGGCCTTCATTGGTGATTCCATAAATTCCTATGCCGAGCATTTGGGAATCCAAGACCAGTTGAATGACTCGCTCGTAAAGATCAATAGCTTTGCCATGCTTGCGTTTGTCGCGGCAGTCAATGTTGAGCTCGGCATGCGTGACGACATCTGGACAGCGTGAGTTGCCGCTAGGTAGGAACGTCGCAGGCATGGGCGGGCAAACGTGAGCAAGTTGCGGGGCGTCCTGCTATTCACCGCATGTCTGTCTCATCTTCGGGGCCGGAATTGGCAAAGGAGCCCTTTCCGGTGGACACATATCCTCCCCTGACGGCAATTCATCCATGTCTTGGCGGGGCCAATGTTCGATAGGCCCCACGACCGCTGCCAATTGATGTGCGTAGGCGCGCACTCGCTCGTCTCTGTGCTTCAAGTACCGTCGGAATTGCTCTCGCTTGTTACGTGGAACGATGCCATCACGGGTTATCAACCGCTCAAGGTTGCGGATCGTCTGGCGATAGGCCAGCTCATCTTTTCCCAGACAGGCACACTCCTTGCACAAGTGCTTGGCATGGCCGCGGCCCGAGAATTTCTCGTTTGCCCGCATCCTGTCGCACGACCAACAGTAATGTCCGCTTTGGCGATTCTGTGACATTGTTAACGATTCTCCCATTCCCGGTTCAGCCCGTCAAGAAACCCTACAGGCACCGGTCATCGTTCAGCGGTGGATCGCCAGGGAACGTGTATCGGTCCGGCAATTGCCTTTCCAGTTTAATCAGCCACCTGTCCACACATTCAGCTTGCACCTCTAGCTCGTGTGCCAACCGCCGCAGCCGCTCATACTCGGCAATTAGGGCTTCTTCGTCCATAATATGCGCCTGCCGCCGGCCAGGCCCGGTTGGGGCAGAAACCGCAGCCAAGACCGGGGCAGACGCGAATCTTCGGGTATCAGACTCTTCAAACTCCCCTCGCAAGCATCTCTGACTCCGCCAAATGTCACATCGTCTGCCGCCGACCCCTAACAAGTCGGGAGAACCCAATCAGGGCCGGGGCAGACGATGATTTTCTCTTTTGGAGAGGTTTCATTGCCAGCACACGGACATCTGGGCAGATCAATGGAGGATTAACGTACCTACCTCGAATCCGGCTCACAATCGTCCGAGTCTCCAGAGGTAAGCTGGATGGGATCGGAACCATCAGCATTGACAGCCCAAATGTGCTTCCTGCCTGGTGTGCCTGAGCAGAAGAGAATCTTCTTTCCATCTACCGTCCATCGTGGACTAGCATCCATGTTTTCAGTCTTTGTGAGTCTGAGCAGATTGTTCCCGGTTCGACTCATTAAGAAGATGCTTCGCGGTGGTGGATCACGACCAGGCTGCCTGACGACGGCAATCTGCCGTCCGTCTGGCGATAGGGTAGGAGCCAAACAGTGCGCATATTCACCCCACTCATCGGTAATCTGCGTGATCTTGCCGGTCTCGGGATTGACCGAGAAGATGTCTTGGTCATACCCCCAATCGGGATTCTGAACATTGAACAGAATACAATCTTTTTCCCAACGCCAACATACTCCGTGGTAACAACCATAGCCGCGCGCGATTTTACCTTCGATCAGGGTCTTCAAGCCATTGCCATCAGCCCCGACGATGCGAATTGCCGTGTGTTTCGAGTTCACAAAAACCAGCATTGAGCCATCCGGCGACCAGTCCAGGGGAACACCCGCATTCGCGTCTCCAAATCCAGGGTCGGCGTTCTCAAGAGCTCTTATCTGGGTTCCGTCTTTACGCATGACGTAAATACGCGCTGGTCCATCACGATCTGAGATGAATGCAATTTGCTCACCGTCGGGCGACCACCGGGGAGATTTTTCAGTGGCATTGGATTTTGTTAGCCGCACCATGTCCTTGCCATCGGCACTCATACTGTATATCTGATAATTGCCCTCGCGATCGGAGGAAAAGACGATTTTACCATCGGTAGCAGATCGCAATCCGGTTGCCACAGCGGGCAGTTTGATGACACACAGGCCACCATCCTCGCTGTTATGGGAAACCAGCAGGCGCGAGCCATCTGGCGTGATTTCGATGTCACAGGAGCCACGCCCCAAACCCTTCACTTGGCTCAATGCCTTGTCCTTTCTAGCATCAACGCACCAGAGAGATCGGGTCGAGGGACTCAATGCATACAAAACGTCTCCCTGGGCAGGCAAGAGAAGGGTACCGGGAGCGCAACCTTCAAGCGAGATGCTTCCTTGAACCTTGAAGTCCTCCTTGCCGACTACCCAAATCTTTTTGTTGGCTGAGTCACTTACAAACACCTTGCCCAAACCATCATGCACGGCCACGCCCTCAAGTCTTCCATCTGCGAACGCCACAGATCGCGTGATGCGGAAAGGTCGTTCAAGGCTGATCTCGTACAAGCGGGCAGACTCAGACTGACGGGCAGTGGTAACAATGTATGCGAATCGCGAGTCCCGGCTGAAACCCATCTTGTGGCCTGCCGGTTCATCGGGAAGCTTGACTTCGGCTATGAGTTCGAGGTTGTCTCCGGTAATGTCGATGATCGAAATCTGGTCGTTCTTCATGTCGTAGTTTCGACCATCCCGCCCGAGGGCTACGAGCAGGAGTCTTCCGTCTGGGCTCGCATCAAGGTCTCCTGCCCACACGGCGTCCCGTACACCGCCGAGTTCGCAGGTCGTTTCGTTGCCATTCTGATTGAGGTCAAAGCGGGACATGTGGGTGAAGTAGTAGTGTGTCGTGAAAAGATACCTCCCGGACCTTGAGATAGCCACGTCGCCATGACAGTGCTTGTCGTCGAAAGACAACCGCCGTAGGGCTTCCCCAGTTTTCAGGGAATACTCCTCGATGGGCGAGCCTTTCTGATTTCCCCAATAGGCGACGTAGACCTTCTCACCATCTGGAGAGATTGTTATGCCTCCAATACCGCCGGATGTTTTGATCCATCTCTCGATGACGGGAACCGCAATCGCTGTCGTTTCTGCCGTGGTCGCTTTTTCTTGGGCATCCTCCCATCCTGCCATAGCGGTAACCCCAACGCCCAGGACGATTAACACGGCCGTCAAATGGAATGCTTTGAAATGGTTCATGCTGCTCTCCTCATAAAGGGTTTCCTTGTTCGTAAGTGCGCCACGTTCAATCCGCTCAGTCTAACTACTATTCACAGTTCTCTCCAGCCTTGACAATGTTGGACCATTGTCCGGTCTTTCTGGTTGAGCGGCAGGCCATCACAAACGGCCAATTGTTTCAGTCCTGTTTCTGACTCTTTCCGCGTTGCAGACTCACTCGTGCCCGCAGACCGTGCTCTTCAAACTCGATGCCGAAATTGCCGCTGGCGAATGTGCTCAGCACGGGCGATGCGGGCGGACCAACTTTGGGTTGCCCTGGATGGCCATAGACAGTTGACTCCATGGTCTTCCAATCATCATTCCAAACATAGTGACCTCGGCCTGGACACACAAGTTCGATGTGCCAAATGCGACGATGGACTGCCATCGGGTCCTCGTTGGAAAATAATCGTTTCCACTCGTTAAGAATGGGGAGATTGTCCCAAGCCTTGCGTTGCATGGCACGCTGATATTCACCTCGCGAAAGGCTATTGGCCACCTCCAGCAGTTCTCTGTCCACTCGTAGGCAGAGGTGCGCTCCCAACCAATTGTCGTTGTCCACTGGTGTCAAGTAATGATTACCCTGTTTCACTAGGTCAACGCGGGCAAGCTGTCGGTCGATGGCACGTTGCAGAAGCGATTCGCTTAGGGTTAAGAGGAACGAGTCGTCAGTCAGGTAGGCGTAGAGCTTCGTAATCGAAGGTTTCTCGTTCCGGATCACAACCCGCGAGTACTCTTGGCCACGATAGGTTAGCTCGTCGAAACCGAGCTTGTCGCCCTGCGACTTTTTCCATTGTTTGCGAGCCCCATCGAGGAATGCCCGGGCCTTGGTTCGGTCGATCACAGCCAGCCGCACGGCGACGGGCAGGCAGCCTTGGTGACTGTTGAGGAACTCCGTGCGTTCTGCCACGGTGGCATCCTGTCGGGCGGAAAAGCGTGCCAACGCCTGCCAAAACGGATCTGGGTCAATATACAGTTCTGCGGTGGGCCCGAGCCATTCAAGCGATACCTTCGGTTCCCAAGATGACACGAGAAAACCGCCGACCCCCTTGATTAGGTCTGATGATCGGTTCACCGCTGCAATGCCATGAAGCAGCGCTGCATGTCGATCACCAGACTGCGGGTCGATATTGGCTCCACGGGCCAATGCGATTAAGAACCGATAATTGCTGTTGGCGATCAGCGGCATAACCGTCATGTCAGCCGCTAGCCGGTCAGCAGCAACCTCGACACGCACTGCCACTGGATCAAACGCAAATCGCCAGTCGCGTTCAAAGGCATCGCGCCAGCGGTTGTAGGCATCAGCCTCTGCCTGCGTCACCGCATCAAGGGCAAGTTCGGAAACTGGATACAGGAATTCCAGTGTGCCGTAGATCGACGACGTGACACCTGTGTTTGTAAGCGAGACCGTCCCTAAGTCGATGCCAAGCAACGTTGGCTTCAACTCGCTGGGCTTGATCTTTCCCGAGACGAGCGTTTCGAGGTGAGCTGCTTGAAGATCGGCTATCGCGGCAGCGGCGCGAGTACGGCGCGAGTCGGCAATCCGCCACTCAGGGCTGCACCATCGGCGGATCGCGGCATCGCTCAGAAACACTAGCGCCGTTTCCTGCGGGGCTTCCACCGGATATCGTGTGCGGAAGAACCGATACTCGGGCAGCGTGGCAATCGACGGGTAACGGCCATGGCGAATGTCTGCGAGCCGCTGGACTTGATACAGTGAGGTTGTGACCCTGACAACGTTGTCCCAGCGAACCAAGAAGCTCGATATTCGCCGATCTGGGCTAACCACTGCTCGATAGGACAGACCGTCGATCTCACTCTTCTGCCGGTTCACTGTAGGATGCGCACTGGCAGCCAGTAGAATCTTGATCCACAGCGATTGCTCCAGTGCTGCGGGTTGCGCCGCCTCAAACAGCATCGCCACGTCGGTTCCCATGGCGAAAAATGGGTCCGACCCGGTCAGCGCCACCGTGCGAATGAGGTGTGGCGCCACTATGCGTTCCAGATCGGTGATTTGCAGCCCCAATTGGCCCTGGTAACGTTCTATTACGTGTGCGTTCTCGGACCGAGGTTCGGCAAATTGCAGCAGCGGCGTATCGTGCTTCGTGGCTTCGTCTGATAATGCCAAGGCCGCTTTCAGACTTGGGAAAAAGACCACATGTTGATCATACGGGACATGCTTTGCCAAGTTGTCAGGTGATGGCTCTGCACCTTTTAGCAATGGTGTCCAATCGAAAGATGGTATACTGATTCCACGAATGGTGCCGATGGCAACCGTTTTGTCTTCTTTGCCGGGTTCAGCAAGACGACGATCAAGTCGGAGGTTTTCGGCCAACGCTCGGCCGCCTGAGAAGAAGTCAAACGTGCGAGTCAGTTCCATGCGAACATCCGAACCCGAACGATCTGCGGCAGTCGTGTGGAGCCGCACGCCGCGTTGGTCCGCCACCCAGCCCGCCTGATAGCGAAACCATGCGCCGCCTGGCGAGCCGCTTTTGGCTAGTGCTGCGTAGTGAACCGTTTCGCCCCACCGGAACATGCCATCGCCTACTGTATCCGCTGCCGTTTGGGAAATTGTGAAACGAAACCGAGCTGTGCCATCCGCATCCGGCAACGGGAAATGAAGCCAACCGGCCACGTCTCGGCCGCGCGGCGCTCGAACCACCAACCAGCCCGACCGTGCAATACCATCAGAGGTCAAGGACTGCAAGTTGCATGGCTCGAAGGCCACGTATCCCTCGCCGATGCCGTCGATGACAACGCGTGGATACATCGCCGCACACAACGCCTTCTCAATTGGTCGCCAGCCATCCCAAGGGCACTTTCCGTCGACAAAGGTCATTTTACCGAGTGGTATGCAGTAGTAACAATTGCCCGCCCGGTCGCAATAGGGTGTGGCGCTGGCCTCGTGCCGCTTCACCATAGTCAAGCTTTCAAGTTGCGCCCACCCCCGTATTCGCTTCCCGCTACGATCCACACTCAAGAGTGCGCACTTGCCCAAGACCCCCTCAACAACAGATTGTTCTCCGTTGTTCAGAGTCAGCAGGATACGGTCTTCGTCCTGGAGTAGCGCCTTGTCTCTGGCAGCGACGGTATCGCCCGACGTGATGGCCGGCGACGGGGACGATTCCTGGCCTCTGGTTGAGGAAGGGGCTACAAAAACTGTTGCCACGAAATGCGTCGAGACCATCATCAGCACAATAAGCGGTCTTACAATGGGTGTTGCATGGCATTTGAACATGATACGGTCTCCTATCGTGGGAGAATGTTTTACCTCAGATAGGCCAACGCCAGTTGGCCTATCTGAGGTAAAAGATCGGAAG
>JAMDDR010000225.1:0-6912 GCA_023488685.1 Chloroflexota bacterium
CAGGGTTGGGCTGACGTAGCTGTTTCCGGCTTGAACGGCCCGTAACGCAGCGAGGATGTGGCTGCCGTCGTCTGTTTTAAGCACATAGCCGCGCGCACCTGCGTGGAAGGCCTGGTCCAGATAAGCCTCATCCCCCTGGTAGGACAGCATAACGATGCCGATGTGTGGAAAGCGTTTTGTAATTTGCCGCGCCGCCTCAATCCCATTCAGGTGCGGTAAGGCGACATCCATAATGACAAGGTCGGGATGGCTTAGCTCGACTTGGTGCACGGCGGATGGCCCGTCGATAGCCTCACCGGCGCAACTAAAGTTGTCGCTCTGCGACAGCGTGACCCGTAATCCCTGGCGTGTGGTCTCGTGATCGTCCACCACCAACACACGCTGTTTGGTCTTGTCGGGCAACGCAGCCACATGAATTGGCAATGTCAGCACGACGAGGGTTCCCTGGCCGGGTGAGCTTTCCAGCATGAGCGTGCCTTGCGAGGCCTCCACCTGGCGGCGCAAGTCAGGCAAACCCATGGATGTGCCTTTGCCGTTTGCGCTGCGCTCCAGGCTGGTGGCGTCAAAGCCGCAACCATTGTCCTGGATCGTCAACCGCAGCGACCTGCTGCCAAAGTGCACCTGGGCCGAGATCTCAGTCGCGTGGGCGTGTCGCAGGGCGTTGTTCACCGTTTCCTGCAAGCCGCGATAGGCGACGCGTTCCACATCCATCGGCAGGCGCCGGATCCGTCCCGTGATGTGGAGATGAATGCCCATACCGGTCGAATTGGCCAGGCGTTCGATATACTGGCGCGCCGCCGGGCTAATCCCCAGATCGGCCAGCACTTTCGAATTCAAATCCATCGCCAGCGAGCGCGTCTGTTGGTGCGTTTCCTGCAATATCTTCAGGTTGGCAGTCAGGTGTTCGGCGAGCGGGTGTCCCTGGCTGAGCGCCGCCAGCGCCGCCTCGATATTCTTCTGCGATGCCACCAGGCGATAGCCGATGGAATCGTGCAGTTGCCCGGCGATGCGCACTCGTTCCTCCTCCTGCGCGTGCGCCAGGCGCGCGCTGAGCGCGTTGGCTTCGGCTTCGCGCGCTTGCGCATCAGCCATGGCGCGGCGTTGTTCGAGCGCCGCGGAAACGATCGACGCAAACAGTGTCAGCATGTGCATGTCGTCGTCGTCAAACTCGCGTCCATGCTGTTCGGCGATGACCAGCGTCCCGACGAGCTGATCCTGCCAGATAAGCGGCAGCCCCATGGCGGACACAATTCCGAGATCATTAAATGCGAGCAGCCGGCTGTCCCAATCGCCATAGCGGTGCATCTGCACGGGTGCCCTCAATTTGGCGGTGCGCCCGTTCAACCCCTCACCCAGTGCGAGCCGGCTGCCCACAATTTCCTGCGGCATGCCATCGGCGGCGACCACCACGACGTGGCTCTTGCCGTCAAAGAGGGCGAGCGTCGCGACGCTCGCCTCTCCCAATCGCCTGGCCCAATGCAGCACTTCGCGGTACAGTGCGTCCACCGATTCGGCTTTCACCAGTGCCACACTGGCATGGTACAACAGGGTCAGGCGCGTCACACTATGCTGTGTCGCCTCAAACAGGCGCGCGTTTTCAATCGCCATGGCAGCCTCGTCGGCAAAGGCTTGCAGGCGCTCGACATGAGCGTTTGTGAAGAATCCGGGCGTGGCGCTGTCGAAGTTCAAGAAACCGACCGTGCGCCCCTTGATCTGGATGGGCGCAGCGGCGTACGCACGCAGCCAGGTGGACTCAGGAAATGAAATCCATTGGGCGGCATTGGCGACGTCAGGGATCACGACCGGCTGCCCGGTCTCAATCATCCGTCGCAGGTCCGAGGCGACGGATAGTGGTAAACGTAACCTGCGCACCCATTCATCCAATCCACGCTCCGCGTATCCACGCGCGCGGACGACATAGGCCTCGTTGGCCCGGCTGTCCACCAGCATGATATTGGCGGCGTCGTGCGGCACCACTCTGCTGGCATTCGCCAGCAGCCGGTCCAACACTTGCTCGAAGTTCAGCGTACTGCTCAGCGCAGCCGTCGTGTCGCGCAGGGCCTGCACCAGGATGCGCTGTTCGCGCTCCGCCGCCTCCGCCCGTTTGCGATCCGTGACGTCACGCCCGACCGACTGAAACTCCATGACGTTGCCCTGATCGTCGAGGATGGGGCGATTCGTCCACTCCTGCCACCGTCGCTGCCCGCCCGGTATGAGCACTTCATGCTCGTAAGTCATGGTGCGCGGGTTCGCAATCAGCGATGCCAGGTGTGCCAGAAGGGCTTGGCCGTCTTCATCCGGCAGCAGAGCGAGAAAACTCGTCCCAATCAAGTCCTCACGCGCGGTGCCAAAATACCGGCAGTAGGCCTCGTTGACAAACGTCAGTATCGTGTCGGGCCGGAACCGGCAGACCAGTTCGGTCTGATCCTCCACAATCGCACGATACCGTTCCTCGCTTTGCCGCAATGCTCTTTCCGCACGCTTGCGGTCGCTGATATCGCGCGTCACACCGATCAGCGCCGCCGGCGTGCCTGCGGTGTCATAGATCATGGAGTAGCTGTTCTCAGTCGGGATGCGGGTGCCATCCTTGCGCACCATGGTGTAGCGGACGTTTCTCAACGTTCCTGACTGCAACACCCTCTGAAAGTCAGCGTCCAGCACAGTGTGGTCCTCTGGGGCAATGTGCTCATACACACTCACGCCGAGCATATCCTCAGGGTCGCCATAGCCGATCAGCACAGCGAACTGGCGGTTGACATAGGTGAAGCGGCCCTCCAAATCCACAGACGCAATCGCATCCGGCGAGGCGTTTACCAGGCTACGGTAACGTGCCTCGCTCGCGCGCAATGCCTTTTCAGATCGTTTGCGCTCAGTGATATCCTGGATTTGCGAAATGACATACAGCGGCTTCCCATCCTGGTCGCGCACGAGAGAAGTGCTTAGCAATACCCACACGATGTGACCGCGTTTGTGGAAATAGCGCTTCTCAAGCCGATATGAGGGGATTTCACCGGCGATCAATCGATTACCCAGATCAAGGTTGTGGGTGAGGTCATCAGGGTGGGTAATCGGTTGGAACGGCTGTTCCAACAGTTCCTCCGCCGAATACCCGAGCATCTCGCACAGAGCGTTATTGGCGGCCAGGCAACGGCCATGCAGGTCCACCAGCGCCATGCCAATGGCTGCATGCTCAAAGGCGCCTTTGAAAGCCGCTCCTGACAGGCTATCCAATAACGCGTGGCGTTGCAGCGTGGCTGGCCCTGGCGATGACCCGGTGGGCGAGTCTATCGTCTCTTTGCCGGCCTGCTCTTGCGGCACGTCGGTCGATCTGGGGCGCGGTGCTACGCTCTGTGTCTGTTCCATCTGATTGCTTCTCCACGTCCGTTCTGACCTGCACAGCTCAATCAACTGCGCCGTTTAGCCTTTGCCAAAGGTAAAACGGTAAAACACTCACCTTTGGTAAAGGTAAGTATTACTACGTACGTATTTTAGGGTGGAAAAGCAACTGACGTGGTTAGCGCTCATCGATGACCGTGCATTACGATTGGTATATGGATACGCCACGGCCCCGGCAGAGTCAATGGGATCATTCCGCTGAACTCTCCCCACCCTCTATCTGGGGCAGCACCGCCATAGAGGTACCCCAGTGGCGTGCCGCTGTCGAGCAGAGGGCTGTTTTCGAGCGGCAAACCCCACGTATCCACCAATGGATCGCCGGATGTTGCATGTTGTTCATACCCGGCGCTCACCCAGTCGATCAATGTCTCACCGTTGACGCGTGAGCTGACATAATGATTGAAGTCGACAGTCAACCCGTTGAGCTGCGCGAGGGGAAATCCGAAGTCTAAATCGTCCGACGCCTGGCCGTGTAACACGTTGTTGCGAATATCAAGGTGCTGAGGCCGATCGCTGGGATCGGACGAACCAACGTAGATTCCCTTACTGGCTGCGCGTTGGATCGTGTTGTTATAGACCTTCACGTAGGTGCTGCTGCGGATATCCATGCCGCTGCCGTTTCCACTGTCGCCGCTGCTGCTGGTGACGAAGTCATGCAACCAATTGCCAACGATGGTGACGCGCAGTGGCGCCAGCGGATATACCTTCCCGCTCTTGCTGCCCCGGCTGATCTCTATCCCTTCCACCGCGTCCCAGATCTGGTTCCCCCATAAGGTGATGTCCTGCGCGTCATATTGCACCTGGACGGCCATGCCGTCTGAGTTATCGACCGCGTGGAATCCCCACATGCGGTTGAAACGTGCCGTCAGCCCATGCGTGCTTTTAATATCAAGCGCATTCTCACGGCACTCGTGCAACTGGTTATTCTCGATCCATATCTGGCTGGCCCAGCGCCCATATCCGGGGTAATCGGGCGTGTTGACCTGAATCGCGTCACCCGAGTTGTCATGGATATCGCACCGCCGAACGATCACATCGCTGGCCGTCATGATGCCGATGCCGTGCGCGTCCGAGTCCCCGGCGTCGAAGTGGTCTATCTCGCAATCTTCGATCAGCACAGCGTACACGTCAGTGCCCACCCGCACCCCATACCCCTGTCCGCCGTACAGGTGCACCTGGCGAATGGTAATGTCGTGCGCGGGCGCGTTGATCCTGATGCCATCGTCGTCGCCCGCAGCGTTTACGTCCAAGTCTTCGACTGTCCAGTGCGCTGCGGCGGTGCCGAACACCAGTTTCCCGGCGAGTACCGTTGCGCCACGCCCGGCGCCACGGATGACGATTGGTGTGCCCGGCTGTCCCGCCCGTTCGATGTCGACTTGCCCGGTGTAGGTCGTGGCTTGCAGCAGTAATACGTCCCCAGGTTGGGCTGCGTTGACGGCAGCTTGTAGTGACCCGACGACGGGCACCTCGCGTGCCGTATGAATCTTCTGCCTGCCGGCGTTGCGCGGCACAGAGGCCTGGCGCATCCCCAGGCAGAACAACAGTGCTGGGAACAGGATGACAAATGTGTGTCGATATGAGGCTGTGCGCAAAACGATTCTCCTCCTAAACAACCCGTAAATGATCTTCCCCCCAATCCACACCCCCCATCATATAAGGGATGGATCGCGATGGGTTGTTTGGATTGCGGTTGTTCAGAGGCGCGCCTGCCCCGCAGCGGAGGGCTACGACTGCGCTGGTGACTATGGCAACACGTAGGTTGCTACGGCAACACAACGACATCGCTCGGCACAACGGCGCGAATCTCGATGCCAACTTTACTGGTCGCGAATACGCGCCCAACCACGCTTACGCGCTGGCCCACCGCCAGTTTTTCGCGCTGCGTGACATGCCGCGCTACCACGTCCCGGATCATGATCTTTTGTGCACCTGTGCCGTCGTTGAGCACCAGCATCGTGCCGTACTGGTATGGGCTGGCTTTGGTATTCACGTACGGCCCGACGCCGGCAATGACGCCTTCCACCCACACGGTTGCGTTGTGGTCGTTGCCGTTCATCGCTCCGAGCGAGTACTTGCGCCAGCCATTCGTCGCCGGCGTGACCACCTGCACGTAGCGGCCACGGCTGGGGATGATCTGCAATGTGCCGTTGGATGTTCGAATCCGGCCAGTCACTTGCACGACAGACCCGACGTTTAGTTGGTCGCGTCCCGCAATCGTGTCGTAATCACCCTCGTTGACGAGCAGGACCATTTGCGCCGTCGTGTCGTCCAGGTGATAGCGAAAGCCGCGCGAGAATTGCTCAGTGCCGGTGACCGTGGCCTGCACCGTAAGCACTTTTCCACTGTCACCAGCGCTGATTTGCGAAATGGGGGTAATCGCCGATTCATTGGCCGGCGCCGCAACAGCAGGTGTGCTCCACAAGCCCAGGCTGCCCAGGACCACGAAAAGACTCACCCAACCACGAGTTAACCTGTTGTCCATTCTGTCATCCTCCGTTCTGGAAATTGCCAAATACCTGACCCATGCCCGTGTCCAGGACCTCAGGCGCATGGCTAACTGGATTTCCCCGCCACGCGCACGTTGTCCTCTCGGTTGTCATGGATGTGATTCTGGGGATCGAGCACGCCGTCGGGATTCGGCACGTTGATGAATACCCCAATCGCGTTGCCGAAGACTTCATTGCCCCCGGCGATCTGGTTGTCGTCACTCTTGATGTAAATGCCGTAGCGCTCGTTCGCGCTGACGCGGTTGCTGCTGAGCACGTTGCGCTGAGCGTTGCTGTAAACGTAGATACCATCCAGGCTATGGCGGACGGTGTTGCCGATGATGATGTTATCCTTCGCATCCTGCCCGATCCCGATGCCCGCTTCGGCGTTCCCGTCCACGACGTTGTCGCGTATGGTGTTGTTTGACGAATTGTTCACATTAATGCCTTGCAGCGCGTTGCCGAATGATAGGTTGCCCTCCACCAGGTTGTTGTTCGACCCCTGATAAATGACGATCCCGTGTAGTGTGTTGCTGTACACCATGTTGTTGCGGATCGTGCTGTCGCTACACCCTTCGGCCAGGATAATGCCCTGCTTGCCGTTGTTGTGGGAGATGTTGTTCTCGATCAGCAACCGGTTCGAAGCCGTGTGGGGGTCTATGCCGTAGCGCACACTGTGATGCACTTCGTTGCCACGAATGACAACGTCCGATGCCTCGTGAAAATAGAGCCCATAAAAGTTATTGCCGAATTTACTGTTGATGATCTCGCCGCTGGTGCCGGGCATGCGCCATGCCACGCCGTATGACTCGTTTGCCTCGTAACCCAGGTAGCTCAACTCCGAGTCGTGGATATCCATGCGCGCGGCGTTGCGCGCCAGCACGAAACTGCGCCCATTGTCCACATTCTCGTCGTAGCCCTCGCGCGCGGTATCCCAGGAGGTCACACACACGCCAGAAAAGGACAGTTGCCCGCCCATGGCCTTGATCCAGACGAAACCCTGGTCATCGCTGCGGAGTTTTAACTTTTA
>JAMDDR010000225.1:6922-34368 GCA_023488685.1 Chloroflexota bacterium
TGGTAGCGCGGCATGTCACGCAGCGGAGTTTTAACCAGCGCACCTCGGGCGCGGCGACGCGCATCACCGCGCCGGCGTCCACACGCAGATTTGCTGCCAGCAGCCACTCGCCCGGCCTTAGTTCGCGCAGCACGTCCGGCCGCTGCCCAAGCGCCGCCTGGATGCCTGCCAGCGTCGCTGGTGCGCCCGCGCGTACCGTGACGGTGTTTGTCCCTGCGTCATACGCAACCACAGGCTGGTCTGTGCCTGTTTTGTCCACTTCAACAGCCTCTTGTTCAGTCACCTGGGCACACATGCTCTTTATACCAGTAGGGAGTGTGATCTGCTCGGGTGCCGTCGCAGTCGCAGGTGATTGCGCGCTGCTGCCGGCCGGCGTCATCGTTGCTGGTGTCGCCAGGGGCGACGATAGCCGCTCGGGCGTTGATGTCGCCTTGAGCGTCTCCATGGTCGCCGTCGCAGGCGCCTCGGTTGATTGCAGTGGCGCCGCAGCCGTGGGGGTGGGCTGTGAGGTGGCTGGCGCATTCCCAGCCGCTCCCGCGCACGCGCTCATCGCGCTTACGCTCACTCCAAGAAACAACAACATCAGCATGCAACGCCGGACGCTCAGCACGTTGCCTCTCTTTCCCCCATGCACAAGCTCACTCCCTTTTTTTCTTGGCGCACTCGACATCACGTTCACGAATTGCCGGTGAGCGCCCATGCCCATTGGATTTCTGCCCCAGGCCCAGGCGCCCACCAGCCAGGTTCACTTAGGCAAGGCTTTGTGCTTACGCAGCCACAACTCAATCTCCGCGCGATTGGGCGCATCCGGCATCACGCGCAAATAGTTCTTGAACGCTTCAATGGCGGCGCGCTGGTTCATTAGTTTGCGTTGCGACAGTGCGATGCCCAGGTAAGCCGGCCCGTTCTCGGGCTTCGCCTCCAAGGCAGCCTGGTAATTGGCCAGGGCCTCGCGATACTGCTCCAACCGGTAGTGGATTTTGCCTGCGCGCAGGTGCAGGATATTGAGCACGTTTGTGCTGGTGGGGATGCTGCTCGCGGCAATCGCCTTGTCGTATAGCGCCAGCGCCTCATCCAGCTTATCCTGTTTCTCCAGTGCCCCTGCCAGGCGCAGTTCGAGATCGAAGTTGCCGGGCCGCAACGATAGGGCTTTCTCAAGGTCGGCCTGCGCGCCCGCATAGTCGCCGATCTGCATCCTCATGCTGGCGCGTGCTTTGTAAGCCGTTGCATCGTTCGGCCGGGCGGCCACCACATCGTTGAGTTCCTTCAGTGCAACGTCGGTCCAGTTCTGGCCACTATAAATGCGTGAGCGCAGCACGCGCGCTTCCATGTTATCTGCCTGCAAGCGCAACACCTTGTTTAGATCAGCCAGGGCCCGCGCAGTGTTGCTGGTCGATAGGTTGAGACGTGCGCGTGTCATCAGCGCGCCAATATGGTTTGGCTCCGCCGCGACAGCCGCCTCGGCATCCTTGTGCGCCAACTCCTGCTCATCGTGCCCGCTGTAGAACTGGCTGCGGGCGATTAGCGCCTGCACGTTGCTCGGACCCAACCGGATGGCATGGTTGAAGTCATCCAATGCCGCGTCATCCCAACCCCAGTTGTCATAGATGCGGCCCCGCACCAGCAACGTCGCGGTGTCGTCCGGGCGGAGCGACAATGCCCAATCGAGGTCGGAGAGGCTTTCTGCTATCTTGCCTTGCTCGGCGAAGACGCGCCCGCGTGTCGCGAATACACGCGCATTATTCGTGCCGAGTGCCAGCGCCTTGTCAAAGCTCTGCATGGCCAATTCGGTGTTGCCCTGCTGCGCCGCGACGACGCCCAGTTCGATATAACCGTCCGACGACTTCGGATCGATCAACGTCACCTGTCTGAAGTCGTCCAAGGCCTTTTCGCGCTCGCCAGCAGCCTGATAGACACGCCCACGCGCGATGTACGCGGCGATGTTTTTCGGATCCTGTTTGATGATCTGGCTGTAGTCGTCGATGGCGGCGGAATAATTGCGTCGCAACACGTACAACTCGCCCCGTTCCATCAACGCCTGGATGTTGCCTGCTGAGAGCAGCAGTGCCTGATCGATGTCGCGTAACGCTTCGTCATTCCGATTCATCGCCCGGAACACGCGCCCGCGCTCCAGGTAGGAACGGGCGTTCCTGGCGTCCAGCTTGATGGCAAGATCGAGATCCTCCATGGCGGCTGGCAGGTTGTTCTTGGCGTAATAGACGCGCGCGCGCAACAGGTAGACATCGGGCAGGCGGGGGTCGATGCCGATGACCGTCTGCAAATCCGCCAGCGCGGCATCCGGCTTGTTCGAAGCCAGCCGCATGCGCGCGCGGCGCATGTAGGCGTTTGTCTCTTGTGGCGTCAGGTCGATCACCTTGCCCAGGCTGTCGTCTGCCTGCGAAGTGTCGCCGCGGTTGAACTGGATCAATCCCATGCGGGTGTATACCCAGCTCAGCGAGGGGGCGAGTTTGACCGCCTCCTGGTAGTCGAACAAGGCGCGATCAGTCTCGCCGCGCCGCTCATAATACCGGCCGCGCAACGCCAGCAGCTTGCCGTTGGCGGGTTGTGTCTGGATCGCCCGGTTCAGATCGTCCAGCGCCCCGGCGAAGTTCCCTGCGCGCTCGCGCAATTGGCTGCGGTACGTCAGCGCCTGGACTGACGCTGGGTCCAACTCAACCACCCGGTCGATATCGGCCAGCGCCAGGTCAACTTTGCCCAGATGGCCATAGAACTGCGCACGCTCGGAAAGGTACACGGACTGGTTCGGGCGCAGTTCCAGCGCCTTGCTCATGTCATCGGCGGCCGGCCCCCATTGCCCAAGCTTGGCTTGGGAGCGGGCGCGATCGACGTAGGCCGTTGCCCGGTCAGGATCATGCTCGATGGCGCGGGTGAAATCGGCCACCGCGGAGGTGTGATTGCCCATCCTGGCATAGCTGACACCCCGTGCCAGGTAGCCCGATGCGCTCTGCGGCTCGCGGTCCACGTACCAGGTGAAATCTACGATCGCGTTGGCATGATCGTTCACCTGTTGCAATGAGTAGCCCCGGTTCAAGTAGGCGTGGGCATTGCTCGGATCGAAACGCACCGCCCAACTGTAGCTCGTCGCAGCGGCCTGGAATTCCCTGGCCTGGAAGTGCTCATCGCCCAGGTTGACAAAATACTTGGTGACACGGCGCTGCCCGACCTGGAGCAGCAGGAAGATCACCAGGCCGATCACCAGCACGAACATCACGACGGTGACGATGCGCCCCAGCCTCGATAGAGATGCTCGTTCAATACCCGCAGGTTCATTCACGAGGGCGGGAAAATCCTTGTTTGTCCCTTGTGCAATCATGCCAACTCCTTATCAGTCCAACTCTTCGCAGGTGTTCCCCATCGCGATGCGATGTGAACGTCTGTGAACGTCCGCGCTTCCATGCACCGTTACACCAGGTTCATATTTTGTGTTTTCAACTGGGCGACCATGGTTTTGACATCCTGCGCGCGGCGGCGTGGGCAGATGAGCAGGACGTCATGTGTGTCGACGATCAACATATCCTCCACCCCAATCGTGGCGATCACACGGTTGTTGCTGTATACGAACGAACGGCGCGTGTCCAGGCCGACGAATTTGCCGACCACGGCATTGCCGGCGTCGTCCTGTGGCAGTATGTCGGCCAGCGCCGCCCAGTCCCCCACATCGCTCCATGCCAGGTCTGTTGGGATGACCGCTGCGTGTGCCGTTCGTTCCATCACCGCCACATCGATGGCGATATTTTCGATGTCTCGCCAGGCGCGCAGCATGGACGACTGCTCGTCCGGTGTGCCGATGGTGCCGTCCAGCAGCGACAGCGGCTGTGCCACGCCGGGACAATGCGCCTTCAACTCTTCCATGATGCGGTCGGCCCGCCACACGAACATGCCTGCATTCCACAGGTAGTCGCCGCTCTCAACGTAAGCCCTGGCGTGTTCAGCGTCTGGCTTTTCAACAAACGCCTTCACCTTGTAAGCGGGGTGGGTGTCCCGGCCGGGGCCGGCGTGATCGCCTGGGTTCGCGCCGTCAGGTCCAACCCCATCCTGCGCAGGCAGCGGTTCGCCCTTCTGGATGTAACCGTAACCTGTTGCAGGTGTGTTCGGCTGGATGCCGATGGTCACCAGATGGCCCTGTCGCGCGATGCGCTCGCCCACGAGCAGCACCTCGCGCAATGTCTCCGCGTGCTTGATCGAATGATCGGAGCTAAGCACTGCCATCACAGCATCCGGGTCGCGGTGCAGAATGTGCATGGCCCCCAGGCCAATGCATGGCGCCGTGCCTTTACCCGTCGGCTCGACGATGATGTTCTCGTCGGGCACGTTGGGCAGATGCTCCGCCACCATGTCGACGTACATGCTGCCCGTGACGACGAAGATGCGCTCCGGCGGAATGATCGGCAGAATACGATCCACCGTTTCCTGCAGCATTGAGCGGTGGTCACTGCCGTCCAGATCTGGCCCCATGGCCAGGAATTGCTTTGGCTTGCCGGTGCGGCTGTATGGCCACAGACGTGTGCCACTTCCGCCCGCCAGGATCAACGCATACATACCCATACTTGTTTCCCCCAATCCTCTATCCTCAATCCTCAATCCAAAATCCCCAATCCAAAATCCAAAATCTCCTCGCCTCACCGCACCACCTGCGGCAGGTACAGGCGCGGCAATAGCGTGGTGGAACTGTTCGTGAAGGGCGACGAGTTGCCGGCAGCATCAGTCACGACGGCATTGAGATTAGGCGCCTGGAAATTGCTGCCCTTGGTGAACACGAACTGCACGTCCGTCCCCAGGGGCACATTCGGGATGAGCAGGTTGAGACTACCCTCGAAATATCGCCCTTGTTTCCCGCTGTCGGAATAGATTTCGATTTTGACCGTCGAGCCGGGCGTAATCGTGTTGGCGGTCACGTTCACCGTGCCCGTGACGGTGCGTCCCACCGTCTGCTGAATCTTGGGCTTGGGGATTTGCATGTTTGCCTGGCTGGTGTTCGCGATCCCGCCCAGAGCGTTGTCGAAGACGGTATTCTCAGCCCACCGGTTGTTGATGGATGTGCTGTCGTTCGCGCGAATGCCGTGGCCGTAATTGCCGCGCACCGCGTTGTTAAGCACCTGGTTTCCTGTTGCGCCGACGCCCCCGGACGAAGTCAGGTAAACGCCATGGCCGTGATTGTCTGTCACGGTGTTGAACTGGATGGTCGTGTTGGTCCCACCGCGCACGTCGATGCCGCTGGCGGCGTTGCCGGCCACCACGTTGCCGCTGATGACGTTGGAGGACATGGGCGACACCGGCGTGCCGCCACTGGTGTCAAGTAGCATGCGGACGCCGGAGCCGTCGCTCGAAAAGCCATTATTACTCACCGAGTTGCCGGTCACCCAATTGCTGCTGCTAGATTTGATGTAGATGCCGTGCCGGCCGTTTGACATGATGCTGTTGCCGTGGACAGAGTTGTTGCTGGTGCTCTCGGTAAGGTACACGCCGTCCTCGCCGTTGCCGTTCACGGTGTTGAAATGGATGCGGTTCCCTGTGCCGCCCTCCACGGTGAGGCCCTGCAGATCGTTATCGCTGAAGTCGTTGTATTGCACGAGGTTATCGTTCGACGTCAGGATGCGCAAGCCGTAACCTTCGTTGCCCCAGGCCTGGTTGTGTTCGATGAGGTTGCCGTACGATGCCACCTGCGGGAACTGGCTGTTGGGCGAACCGGGATCGAGCATGAACCCGTGTGCGTTGCGTTCGTCCGTGCCGGCCGTGTAGCGATTGTTGTACGACGTGTTGTAGCGTATGGTGTTGCTGTAACAGCCACGCGATAGCACCAGGCCGTGGTTGCCGTTCTCGTAGAACGCGTTGTATTCGATCAGGAAGTGGTGCGAGAAGTCGTGCGGGTCCAGGCCATAGCCCATGTTGTGGTGGTATTGGTTGCCCCGGAAGACCATGTTGCTCGCCTGGAACGTGTAGCCGCCGTAATAGTTGTAGCTGAAGGTGCTGCTGATGACGTTCCCCGTTACCCGCGTCCGCAGCTCGTTCGGATTGGCACTGCTGTTAATATCACGCCACGACACGCCGTAACTCTCACCGTCGGGGGAGCCCAGGTAACTGACCTCGGATTGTTTGATATCCATACGCGCGTCGTACTTCGCGAGTAGATAGCTGCGCCCGTCTGTGATCTCCGTGTCATAGGTGTTGAGAGTTGGATCCCACGACGTGATGCGGGTGTTCTCGATCCGGATGACGCCGTCATAAGTGCGCAAGTACACAAAGCTGTTGTAGTTCGGGGTGATGACCGCTGCTGCTCCCATGGCGCCCTGCACGATATCGCCGCTCTGGCTGCGCAGCTTGAGCCAGTTCACCGTGTCGCTGCTGATCGTCAACGTCACGTGGTTCTCGATGGAGAGATTGGCATTCAGTTGCCACACCTTGTTCACCGGGTCTTGTAGCTCCACCAGTTGCGTGGTGGTGAGCGCCTGTACGCCTTCGCGGATCACTGGCAGCGTCACGTTGGCGCCCTCGTTACTCACAAAAATGGTGAGGGCCCCGGCATCGTCGCTGCCCAGTTCGATCAATGGGTTTACGACCACCACGCCATTGTTGCCGAATTCGGAGGTGCTGCCATCCTGTGACGTTGCCAACGCCGTGAACGGCCCGTGCGCCGGATCATCCCCTGGCGGCACCGTGAACGACCAGCGACCGGAGCTGTCGGCAGAAACCTTGCCGAGGTAATAGCGCCCCTGGTTGCCGCCATCGCGATATACCTCCACCTCTGCCCGTGCCGGCGCCGTGCCGGTAATGGTGGTCGCACTCGAAATGAGCGTGCCGATGACAGGCGCTGCGATGCCCTCGTTCGCACCGTCGCTCAGGCGCACGCCACCCTTGCCGTTGTCGAAAATGCTGTTCTGGCTGATCGTGTTCCCGAGGGTATCGGCCCCCTTGACCAGCACGCCGTACAGGCCATTCCCCTGGATGAGATTTCCTGTCACCAGCGTATCGACGGAGGCACTATCAATGCTAATGCCGTACGACCAGTTGTTCCGGATCACATTCACATCCCCGGGCTTGCTGTCGGGAGTCTTCGTGCCGATGGTATTGGCGTCGCCGGTCTTGATCTGAATGCCCGTGTAGCGGTTGTTCTCAATGATGTTGCCGGTGACTTTGTTGTTGTGTCCAGGCGTGTCTGCGGCTGGCACCGGCGGCGTCACGCCGGGGGTGAGCGTCGTCAGCGGTCCACCCAGGATAGTGAGGCCATGGTCGTTCGCGCGCAGTGTGTTGCTCATGACCGTGTTGCCACCCGTCTTAACGTAGATGCCGCTGCCCAGCGTACCCGAGATCAGGTTGTAGGCGATGGTGTTTTTATCTGCGCGCTCGTAGAAATAAATACCGTACTGGGTGTTATCCAGGATGGTGTTGTTGAGCACGGTGTTGCCGGTTGAAAGGCCGTCGAACTCGTCATTCTGATCGTAGGTCGCGTTGATGCGCACACCGCGCTCGTTGTTGCGCAGGGTGTTGTCCTGGATCAGGTTGTCTGACGATTGGAAAATGGCGACGCCATCGCGGTTGTTATAGACAAGGTTATCGGAGATCTTGTTGCCGTTGGAACCACGGTCCAGCATGATGCCGTGTTCGGCGTTGCCATAGACCTCGTTGTGGTGAATCCAGTTGGCAGTGCACAGCCGCGAGAAGATGATGCCGTGTTTGCCGTTGTTATAGATCTTGTTGTACGCCACCACAAAAGCCGTCGAGTAGTCGTGCGGATCAAAGCCATATACCACGTTATCGTGGAAGTCGTTGTGTTGGACGTCCAACCCATACGCTTCGTACGAATACTGGCCGAAATAGTTGTGATGGATATTGCTGTATTGGATGCTGCCCATTGCGCCGGTCGCCGGGTTCAGCTCCGTGGCGCGTTTGCGCCACGCCAGGCCGCTCGGTTCGCCATCCGCGTAGCCCAGGTATGACACCTCGGATTGGATGATATCCATGCGCCCGCCCTCGCGCGCCAGCAGATAGCTGCGCTGATCCAGGTAATTGGTGTCCACCGTATTGGCCATCGCATTCCACGAATTCACCTTGATGCCCTGGATAAGCAGGTGTCCGCCGTGGGCGATCAGCCGGGTCAACGCCGGGAAACGATTCGGCGTGGCATCCAACCGCAACTCGGTGATGGTCGTGTTAGTGGCCTCCAGCCGGGCCGTTGGGCTGATCACGGTGTCGGACTTCAGCAGCCATATGCCGCTGCCCTGGTCCTCCAGTAAATCGCCGTGCCCCATGCCGGTCAAAATCGCAGCCAGATCGGGGATAGTAATGGCATCCTTGGGTGCGCCGGGCTGGTTCGGATACCCTGCGTACGGACTGATTGAATCATAGTTATCCCCAATGTAGATGATCTTTGCAAGGGCATCGTAGCGGACAACCGGCGTGGCGCTGGGTGCAGCCGACGCGATCTGCAGGATACCTGCCGGTGCCACCGCCGCCGCACCTGCGCACACACAGCGTAGCAGCAGGGCCAGGCCTGCAAACCGCCGCGCAGTCTGGCGTGCGACCCCTCTCTTCATCTGCGTCAAGTTCAAAGCCAGTTTCATCATGATTTCTGTGCACTCCACCATATGCAACGATATGCCCCTGCCATGGCGTATTGCTGCAGAGGCCCCCCACGAACACTACTCAGAACACGCTCAGGACACACGCTCACTGCGCCTGACGGTCAACCTGACTTTGCTGTTCCCATTTGCTGGGCGGTCTCGCCGACGCGCGCCGCCTGGTTGTTCACCATCTGGACGTCGCGGGTCAGCCACTTGTGCTCGTTGATCGTGAACAGTGCATATGCCTTGACCAGCGACATGTAGAACGTGATCAGGATGTAGAACGGCAGGATGAGAAGATCACCCGGCCTGCGCCACAGGTGGGGCGCAATCTTGACAGCGCGACTCACCAGCCACCATAGCAACAGCGCCAGCGCCAGCGACCAATTCCCGGTCAGGATCGAAAGGATCATGACCACTGGGCCGACCAGCAGCGTAAAAGGCGCCACCGTCTTGTCGATCAGCGTGAGCGCCAGGTATGGGTGCCGCCACACCCAGCCCTGCCACAGCGCGCGCAGGTCGCTGCGGAAGCTGTTGCGACTCCAGCGTATGCGCTGCTTGGTAAACCCCTTGAACGTAGGGTTGAAGGTCGAGTAAATGCGTGCGTTAAGCTGGTACCACGTCCTGTATCCGCTCATCAAGGTCAGGCAGGTATAGCGTTTGTCCTCGCCGCTCAGGCACAGGCGCCCGTTGAACGTTTCGTTGAGAAATTCGTGCTTGACCTCTTTCAATAACTTGGTGCGGTACGCCGCTGTGCGGCCGGACAGACAGCTCACCGCCTTGCCCAATAACACCGTCGCCGGGATTTCGGTGGAGTAACGCGAGTCCAGGAAGATGTCGTTGAGCTTCTCCCACACGGTCGGGCTTTTGCCATTGGTGGGATACATGTGTTGTCGTGTGCCGACGCCGCCCATGGTTGGGTCGGCGAAAGGCATCTTCAACTTCTTCAGCACATCCGGTTCCCAGATCACGTCGCTGTCCACCAGCGCCACGATCTCGGTCGTCGTCGCGTCCACACCCATCGCCAGTGCGGGGCGCTTGCCCGGCACGTCGGTGATGAGCAGGTCGACTTCGGGGTATGTCCGGGCGACCTCGATGCACTTTTTGTCTGTGACGTCGATCACGGCGATGATGCGATTCGGCTTGTTTGCGATCCATGAGTCGAGTGCGCGGCGGAACATCACCGGATCTTCGTTGTACACGGGTGTGACAATCGTCGCCGTCGTGTCAAAGTCGTTCTCGATGGGCCTGTAGAACAGCGCCGGGATGCGCTTCAACAGCCACATTGCCCAACGCACAAATCCCAGCAGGCCGATCGGTATCAACAGCACCAGGTTTGATGCCAGACTTGCTAGCGTCGACAGAATATCGTTCCCCATTGAGTCTTCCCTCCACCAAATACAATGCGGCGCAACGATGCATCATGTGAATCGTTGTAGGCCCCCCGTTGCGGGCTCCCGCTATATGGCGGGGCCGTGGCCCCGCCTTTTGGGTACGTTCTCGCGGCTAGTTGTTCTCGATGGGTGCCTTCTTGCCATTGCCACTGATGTGTTCGCCGTCGAGGATGCCCGGTGCCGTGCCACCACCAAACACACCGGCGGTGGGGAACACATTTTGCGCAGCCTCTTCGCGTGCGTGCACCTTCTCCAGCATCTCGTCGATTTTGTCCGGCGAAGCCACGGCGGGCACCCGTGCTTCCAGGCGGTGATTGGTCTCAATCGTTGCCTCAAGTATCAGATGATCCCAGCCCCGCTCGCGCACCCAGCTCATGAAGGCGGCCGTGTCCTTGGGCAGGCATGCACCACCATAGGGCACGCCGCCGCGGGTGCCATAAAGCGGGTTCCACATGCTCTCGGCGCTGCGAGCCACAGTTGCGCCAACCAGGTTGCTGTCGATGCCCAGCTTCTGGCAAATATCGTGCACTTCGTTGAAGTAGCTGATCTTGACGGCGTTGAAGATGTTGTTGACGTACTTGATCATTTCGGCTTCGGTCGGGGTGCACTCGACGATGAGCGCGCCGAACGGCCTGTATATGTCATGCAGGATGTGCAGTGTGCGCGAGTCGTTTGATCCCACGACAGTGATCCATGGGCGCGCAAAATCCTGCTCGCTGTTGGTCTGGCGTAGAAATTCGGGGTTCATCGCCACACCAAAATCAATGCCCGCATCCTTGCCCGAGGCACGTTCCAGGATGGGGGTGATGCGTTCCTCAGTTGTCGTCGGCGGCACGGTGCTGCGCACGACGACGACGACATAGTGATCGGTTTTCGCCAGGCCCGCGCCGACCTGCCGAGCCGCGGCTTCGATATGGTCAAGAACGATCTTGCCGTTCACGCTGGGCGTGGAAACTGTCAGCAAAACGACGTCGACGTTGTCCCATACCACCTCGTCAATCGTGCCGGCGGACAGACCTGCATTGCGCAACTTTGCGATCGTCTGTGGGTTGACATCTACATAGCGAACGCTGTGACCCTTCTTGGAAAATCCTTTTCCCGTTGCCTGGCCTACCACCCCAGAACCGACGATTACCATACGTGCCATTCAGAACCCTCCTACAAACGTACTCAGACATATACAAAACGTGTGGATTGACCCTGGCCAATGCGACCAAAAGCCGGTCCCCACCTGGCTTGTCACAAAGCAGTTACTCCCCCACCAGGGAAAGACTGTGATAAACAGAGGAGGCACAATGTCAACGAGCCGAACCCGCCTACGACCCCCCTGCCCAGCGCTCTAACGACACCGCTCATAACGTCATGGTCTACGAATACAATCGTACACGGTTGTCATTTTACCGGCGCTAATGCGATTCACGTGATTCTGTAGCGGCTCGATGACGATGGGTCTAGTTATAACGAATTGAGCCGCTACGTCAATGGAGTGGTGCTCCGAATGTGCTCCGAAAACTCGGCGCTATTTCGGCGTCTTGTCATCTTGCACCGAAGGAATCCGCCCCCTGGTAGCGACTTTCATACAGACGATCATTATCTTTGCTGGGGTTTACAAGGCTGCATGTCAGATGACAAGGTCAGAAACCAGATTTGCACAGTTGCTTACAGTGGGGGTTCACCGAATTCGCATCCGTGAGGAAAAGACCATCCGGGCAGTGCAAGACGAGCTTGGCTATACCATGGGGCGGGATGGCGGATCCTCAATTGAGTATTGGCGCAAAGGGCATATCCCGTTACGCGCCAGCGAGGTCGAGAATCTGGCGCGTGAAATTGTTAAGCGCGGCCACCTGGATCAGGAATGGTTGGAGCAATTTCTGCGCAGCGCGGGTTATCCAGGCGTCATAGAGCTGATCGGTGAACTATTCATGCCCGAGGGCGTGCACGCCGCCGCGCACGCTGCCGCGCATAATGGCTCGAATGGCGTGCGCGACCAGGGATTGCCAGTGAATGATGCGGACGACCATGCAAACAATTACGATGGCTTACGTGACATAGACACACAGCGGCTGATTCCTTTTGTCATAGGTCCCCCTATCGTCCACCCACGCCAGTTCTTTGGGCGTGAATATGAACTCAGACGCATTTTTGGACTGCTGAAACATTTCCCGCTGCAAAATGCCGCGATCATCGGCCCCCACCGCAGCGGCAAAACCTCACTGTTGCATTATCTTAAGCACATCACGAGCATCACCCCCGGCCAGTTGCGGCCGGGACAGCGCCTCACCTGGCTACCAAATCCAGAACAGTACACCTGGATCTTTATCGATTTCCAGGATGCGCGCATGTGCAACCTCGAATTTTTGTTGCGATCCATGTTGACGGGGATGAGATTTCCGGTGCCGTCGCCGTGTAATCTTAATAATTTCATGGACGTTGTCAGCCACCGTTTATGCACGCCCACCGTGGTGCTGATGGATGAGATCGGCGCAGGACTGCAATCGCCCGAACTGGATCAACAGTTCTGGTGGAGCATGCGCTCGTTGTGCAGCAACCTGACGGGCGGAAACCTGTCCTTCATCCTCACCGCCCACGACCTGCCTGACCGCGTCGCCGATCAGTATGGCAAGCCATCGCCGTTTTTCAACATCATCGGCCACACGCTGACACTTGGGCCACTCACTGAGGCTGAGGCTTGTGATCTGATCAGCAGTTCGCCGCAGCCGTTTCCTTTTCCAGATGTGGAGTGGATACTGGAACAGAGCGGCCGCTGGCCGGCGTTGCTGCAGATCCTCTGCTACGCCCGTCTGCTGGCCTTTGATGACGGCTGCACGGATGACACGTGGAAGGAAGAGGCTCTGCGTAGCATGGCTCCTTATCGCTATCTGTTGGCGCGCCAACAATAGACGTTACATATGGCGGCCATGCATGCTGTGCGCTTCTCTCACATTTATACGGACGCCCCGGCGCTGAATCGCAGTCCGGTATTGGGGGCTCTCCGCCTGGTGATGTGGTTGTTGGTCCATCCATCCGCCTGGCGCAATTATGTTGCTCAGGCAGACCCAACATTGGGCACTGATTTCGCGTTGGCGTCTTTAGGCCAGCAGCAATGGCGCAACCCAGCGTTGCGCCGGGCGATCCTGATCGGTTGCGTGGTGTGGCCGCTGCTCCTGGCCACCCCCGCGTTCGCTGCCATGAGCATTGCCGGCGCCCCAGCCCGCGATATCCTGGTGACGCTGCTTTTTAGCCTTGCGATGACTGCATCTATAGGCTTGTGGTTGAGCTGGTCGGTGAGCGTCGTCTTTGGCGGTATCATTGTTGCATCTGCTGTCGTGGTGATCGCCGCAGATCGAATGAATGTCATGGCGCTCACCCTGATCATCACAATCGTGGTGGGGATGTTGAGTGGGCTTGCTGCAGCGTCAAGCGCCCACAGCGCCGCCATCCACATGGCGGTAAGAGTTGGGAAGGCCGGCCGAGGGGTGATCCTGATCGCGTTGATGGCTGCGCTGATTGGGGGGATTACATTCGCGTTTATTTTGAATTTCCCCTCTTTGCGCAGTGGTGCTGATGGCGGTCTGCCATTGGGTTTGGCACTCGGTTACATGGCTTGCGCGCCACTCAACATCACGTTGGCCACCACCATCACTCGCCGCATCCGGAGGTGGTATATCACCCTCCTGATGAGCGTCGCCGTCATCGTCGCCAGCCTGGTGATCGGGGCTGTTCTACAGACAGGCCAGGGTGTACTACTTGGCGTCACCTATGGCATCGTGACGGCCCTGGCTTATGCGCTGCTTTTTGGCGTGCCTTATGTTGTCGCCGAGCGGGCTGATTCACGGCGCATTGTGTTGGGGCTGGGTGCGCTGGGCATCGCCGCGTTTTATGTGGTGTTTGCCCTCTTCATCCCACGTTATCCAGCCTGGCTGTATGTTGCTGCTGGCTTGATCAGTACTGTGATTGGGCTGACCGTCCGTTGGTGGCAATCACTGCTCTTTTATCCCTTTACACTGATATGGAATGGCATCCTGTATCGCATGGATCAGCGCCAGGCGCGATCCGGTCCCAGCCTGCTGCACTGGCATTCCGCATTCTGGGATGAACACCAGCAGTTGCCGCTGTTCGGTCTGCCCGAGCATCTCGTGTTGGTGACGGAGCGGGATCTGGCTGAGGGACAGGCGGCCCTGCACTACCTGATTGGCAGTCGCCAGGCCTGGGCCGCGCATGCGGCCCAAATCGAGCTGGATGTGCGGCGGCTGGAACGCTGCGGTGACGTGCAAGCGATTGCAGAGGTGCATCATGCCCTGGCGGCAGCGGAGTCCGCGGAACCAGCGAGCGTGCTGATTGGCAGCTTTGGCCGTGTCAGTGTGGACGTCGCTGCGTCGCTGAAACACATCAACGTCTACCAGAAGCGGCTGGCGCTCACCAATGTGGCCGATCACCTGATCAGCCTGATTGGGGAGTTGACGCGAAGCCAGGCTGCCGCTGCTGTCCGGCTGCTGTCCGTTGCCAGCCGTTGGCGCCAGATCTTGAAAGATTACCTGCTCCAACTCAGTGAATCGGTGGAGACAAGCCAGGAGCTGGATAACCCTTATGTCGTTGGCGTGCCGCTGACCGAGCAGCAGAAAATTTTCGTGGGTCGCACGGACATCAGTGCGCGCATCGAACAACTGCTGCTCGACCAGCGCCGTCCACCTTTGCTGCTGTGGGGCCAGCGGCGCATGGGCAAGACCTCGCTATTGCGCAACTTGGGCCGCCTGCTGCCGAGCTCCACGTTGCCGATGTTCGTCGACGGCGAGGCGGTGTCCGGCGCCGCCGATTACGCCGACCTGCTCTACAACATGGCGCGCGAAATGGGGAAGTCGGCGCGCGAGCAACGCAACCTGAGCCTGCCGCGCCTCAGCCGCGCCGCGCTCGCTGCCAATCCGTTCACCTATTTCAACGAGTGGCTGGACGCAGTGGAGAAGACACTGGACACGGGCCAGTACACCGCGCTGCTCGCGCTGGACGAGTTTGAGGCGCTTGGCAACGTGCTCAACAAAGGCCGGTTCGATGATGAGGATATCCTGCGCATGCTGCGACACCTGATGCAGCATCGCCCCAAGTTCAAAGTGCTCCTGGCCAGTTCGCATAGTGTTGATGAATTCCAACACTGGTCCAGCTATCTGATCAACATGCAAGTGGTGAAACTGAGCTACCTGAGCGAACTGGACACACGCCAACTCATCGAACACCCCGTGCCAGGTTTTGGGCTGCATTATGAGCCGGAGGCCGCACGGCGCGTCTACGTGCTCACGCGCGGCCACCCTACGCTGGTGCAACTGCTGTGTTATGAGATTGTGGAGCTCAAGAACGAGCAGGATCCCGGCGTGCGGCGGTTGGCGACGCTGGCCGATGTGGAGGATGCGGTGCCCAGGGCGCTTGGCTCAGGACGTTTCATCTTTGCGGATATGCAGCAAAACCAGATCGACAGCAATGGCGTCGCCCTGTTGCGCATCCTGGCAATGCACGGCGAGAGCGCCGTCGTCCCGCGCAGCACGCTCATGAGCCGTTGTCCGGACAATTTCGACCACACCGTCGACTTACTGCTGCGTCGCGATGTCATCGAGAGCGTAGGTGAAGCGTATCGCCCGACAGTCCAGGCGCGCTCGACGTGGCGATCACAGCGTGTGCCACCGTCACAGTTGGGGGAGGGCTACCGCTTCCAGGTGGAACTGGTGCGGCGTTGGTTCGCGAAGGGGTGAGTCTCCATCAGACTCCCGGAGTCTCCGAGACTCCGGGAGTCTGATGGATGTCTCTAGATGAGCCCGCGCTGTCGTGCGATGCGAATAGCTTCCACGCGCCCATCCGCCCCCAACTTGGACAGCACATTCCCCACGTGGAAGGTGGCGGTGCGCTCTGAAATGCCCAGGCGTGCCGCGATTTCCTTGTTACGCAGGCCATTCGACATCAGGCGTAACACTTCCTCCTCGCGCAGCGTGAGCGGTGGGAGCGGCAACAGGTCGGGTGCGTTGGCGTAGGAATGCACCGCGTCGCCGTCCGGGGAGGCCGGCCCCGCCGGCAACTCACCGCCGAGGGATTGCACCGCGGCCTCGACGAGCCGTTGGGCCACACTCAATTCGCGCGCGGCAGGCGACGTCGGGTCCATGTATGCCCGGGCACGGCGCATGCGCTCCAGTGCGCTATACAGGATATCGCCTATCGTTTCGCGCGAGATATCGTCCATCGAGGTATGCAAGGGCGCAGGGCGGACGACGAAAGCCATTCGCCCTGCGCCATGGCTGCCTTACACTTCTGGCTGTGTTGGTTTTGCCGGCTCGGCCTTCTGCCCTTCCACCAGCGGGCGCTTGAAAACATGGAATGCCGCACCCATTGGCTGCAACTGAATGCCGACCAATTCCCAACCCAGTTCGCCCAGCACATTCAGATAACGACGGCCGAACGCGGTCATGCGCTCGCCATCTTTGATGAGGGTTTCCTCACCCTCAATCGATACGCGGCCGCGAAAGTCCACGTATGCCACTTTATACTCGAATCTTTGCTTATCCATTCGTTCACCCCTTCGACCATTTGAGTGAACACAGGATAACCTGTGCGTCCCTAAAAGTCACTGTTGGAACGCACAGGTGCGTCTACAGGTTTTCGACAGTCGCGAGTGAGCAGCCGCTTCTGTGTGGCGCTTTAGGCTTTAGGCACGCCGTCTACCCATGCCGGCGCATGAACGTGTGTATGCGCTCAAGCGCCTCCTCGATCTTGGAATATGACTGCGCGTAGCACATGCGCACGTAACCGGCGCCGCCGTCGCCAAAGGCGTTGCCCGGGATGACGGCGACGTGCTCTTCGGCCAGTAGTTGATCGGCAAACGTCTCATCGTTCATGCCGGTCTTCCCGACGGATGGGAAGGCGTAAAATGCGCCCCGCGGTTCGAAGCAGTCCAACCCCAGCATATTCAATTCGTGCACCAGCAGGCGGCGGCGGCGATCGTATTCCTCCACCATCTGCTGCACGTGCGCTTCGCCATGTTTCAATGCAAAGAGCGCCGCTGCTTGCGCAGTCGTCGGCGCAGACATGATGGTGTACTGGTGCACCTTGCGCGCCGCGCCGAGTACTTCCTTGGGGGCGGCGATATAACCAATGCGCCAGCCCGTCATGGCGTAGTCTTTGCTGAAGCCGCCCAGCAACAGCGTGCGCTCTTTCATGCCCGGTAGGGCCGCAAAACAGGTGTGCTGCACGCCGTACACCAGGCGATCATAGATTTCATCACTGATCACCAGCAGGTTGTGCCGTTCGGCTACTGCGGCGATTTCTGCCATGCGCTCGGGCGTGAGCACGGCCCCGGTCGGGTTGTTGGGATAGCCGATCAGGATTGCCTTGGTGCGCGGCGTCACGCGTGCCTCTATCTCCGCCCCGGTCACCTGGAACTCATGTTCGACTTTGCAGCCGATGGTCAGCGCTGTGCCACCGGCGAAAACCACCTCGGGGGCGTAAGCGACGAAACAGGGCTGTGGCACGATCACTTCGTCGCCGGGATCGATGATCGCCGTGAGGCCCAGGTACATCGCCTCGCTCACGCCGACGGTGATCAGCAGTTCGTCCATGGGATCGTACGAAACGCCGTACAGTTGGTTCAGGTGCTCGCTGAGTGCGCAACGCAGTTCGTAGGTGCCAGAATTGCTGGTGTAGTGCGTGTCGCCGCGCCGCAGTGAGGCAATACCCTCTTCGAGGATGGGGTCGGGCGTGACAAAGTCCGGCTCCCCGATGCCGAGTGAGATGACGTCCGGCATGGTGGCGGAGATGTCGAAGTAACGGCGGATGCCGGATGGCGGAACGGACGCGACGCGTTTGGATATGAATGATTTCATGAGTTGGTGAGATTATTCTTCGTCAAACCCTACGACGCTGGAATCGCCAACGTTGAACCGGCGCGGGCGGCCGACCAGCACAGCATCACGCCCAATGAGGGAATTCGCCAGCACGTGGTCCGATACGTAAGCCCCGGCGTCGACAATGCTGTCCCGCACCACGCTGTTCACGATGTGACACCCTTCGGCGATCGTGGTATGTGGCCCGATCACACTGCGCTCGATCTTGGCCGTGGGGTGAATGTGCACCGGCGGCATGATGACACAGTGGTTGTTGCGCCACAGGCTGCTGTTATCCTGCCCGTGTTCGAGCAGGTAGCGGTTGGTGGCCAACACTGTTTCCGGCTTGCCGCAATCGAGCCACACGTCCACGGTCTGCGGGCGCAGCCGGGCCCCGCCCTCGATCATCAGGTTGAACGCATCGGCCAGGAAATACTCATCCTTGGTCTTGATGTCGCGCCGGATCAGCTCGTCGCAGCATCGCATCAGGTCCTGGACTTCCCTGACGTAATACATGCCGATGACTGCCAGGCGGTTGCTCATGTCTTGCGGCTTTTCCACAAACCGTGTGATCAGGCCCTGATCGTTCACCTGGACCACGCCGAACCGGCGCGGGTCGTCGACTTCCTTGACGTAGATGACCCCGTCCGTGGTTTCCGTACCAAGGGCCGTCATGTCGGCATCGGCCAGTGTGTCGACAAAGACGATGAACGTGGGGCCCTGCACCAGCTCGCGCGCCAGCAGAATGGCCGGCGCCTGGCCGTTCAACTCTTTCTGCTCGACGTAATGGCCCTTGATCCCAGGATAACTTGATTTGACATACTGTTCGATCTGCTCACCCAGGTAGCCAACCACGAATACGACATCCTGCAGATCATTACCGATCAGCTTATCCAGGATGTGTCCAAGGACAGGTTTGCCAGCCACGTTGATGAGTGGCTTTGGTTTGCTGTACGTATGAGGGCGTAAGCGCGTGCCAAATCCCGCTAGTGGAATAATGACATTCATGGTCACTAGCTTAACACGGGTTTGCGGGTGTGCCAGTTCGTCTCGCGCTGATAAGCGTCTGCGCAGCGCAGGAGAGCTGCTTCGTCAAATGCCCGTCCCAGCAACTGCAACCCGATCGGCAGCCCGGCAGGGTCAAAGCCGCATGGTACGCTGATGCCGCAAATGCCGGCCAGGTTACAAGGCAGCGTGAAGACGTCGGCGAGGTACATCTGGATGGGATCATCGGCCTTCTCGCCGATCTTGAACGCCGTCGTCGGCGAGGCGGGTGTGGCGATCACGTCCACTTCGGCAAAGGCGCGCTCAAATTCCTGTTTGATGATGGTGCGCACTTTTTGCGCCCGGATGTAGTAGGCGTCGTAGTAACCGGCGCTGAGGGCGTAGGTCCCCAGCATGATGCGCCGCTTCACCTCCGCCCCGAATCCCGCGCCGCGCGTCTGTCGATACGTGTCGGTGAGGTCGGCGCCGGGCACGCGCAGCCCGTAGCGCACGCCGTCGAAGCGCGCCAGGTTGGCGGATGCCTCCGCCGTGGCGATCAGATAATAGACTGGCAGTGCGTATTTCGTGGTTGGCAGGCTGATTTCTTTGACCGTTGCACCCATCTTGTGCAACTGTGCGATGCCGGCGCGTACTGCCTCGGCCACTTCGGGTTGCATCCCTTCGATGAAGTACTCGCGCGGCACGCCGATGCGCAGGCCGTGTACATCTGAACGATCAGCCAGCTCATGCGGGTCGAACACCGGTGCATCGACTGACGTCGAGTCGCAAGGATCCTGCCCGGCCATCACACTGAGCACGATTGCTGCGTCATGTGCGTTCTTGGACAGCACGCCGACGCTGTCGAGCGATGAGCCATAGGCAATCAGCCCGTAGCGTGAGACACGGCCATACGTGTCCTTCAGGCCGGTCACGCCGCACAACGACGCTGGTTGGCGCACACTGCCCCCCGTGTCGGTACCCAGCGCGGCGCAGCACAGATCCGCTGCCACTGCTGCAGCGCTGCCACCCGAGGAGCCGCCCGGCACACGCGACTCGTCCCACGGGTTGTGTGTCACACCGTAGCCGGAATTCTCGGTGGAAGACCCCATCGCAAATTCATCGGTGTTGGTCTTGCCCAGGAAGACCGCGCCCGCCAGGCGTAATCGTGCCACACTGGTCGCGTCCCATGCCGGCAGATAGTTCTCAAGGATACGGGATCCTGCGGTGGTGCGCAGTCCCTGCGTGCTAAGCACGTCCTTGATGGCGATTGGCACACCCAGGATGGGCGTATCCTCCCCGCGGGCGATACGCTCGTCCGCCACCTGTGCCTGCTGCAGTGCCCCAGCTTCGTTAACGGTGATGTAAGCATTCAAGCGCGGATTCAAGGCGTGAATGCGGTCCAGGAACGCACGCGTGAGTTCCATCGAACTGAACTGCTTCGCGCGCAACCCTTCCCTTGCTTCGTGAATCGTGAGAGCGCAGAGATCCATTGTCATAAAGGGATGATGGACGGCGGATGCGGATGACTGATGGCGTCGTCCGCCCTTCGTCATTCGTCTTTAAAAGTGGCTTGAACCTCAAAACTGGCGCCATCGGTGCGCGGGGCGTTTTTGAGCGCGTCCTCACGAGGCATGCTGCAGCATGTCTCATCGCTGGGGCGCATGACATTGTGAATATCCAGCACCGTTGCGGTGGGGGGGATGTCTGCAACGTCGATGGCAGCCAGTTCGGCGGCGTAATCCAGGATTGCGGATAACTGTTGTGCGTAGCGCGCCTTCTCTTCATCGCTCAAGGAGAGGCGCGCCAGTAATGCAATATGATCGACTTCGGCTACAGTAAGATGTGCCATTTTAGGGATTTGCGCTTTCCAGTTCGGCGGGGTTGAGCTGTCGCGGCGGCGTGACTTTGGGTGCTTCGATCATCGGCGGTTCCACGTCGCCACCCATGTTCGTCTGCCCATGCAGGTAAGCGCCTTCGCTCAGCAACAGGGAGTTGACGCTCAGGTCGCCCCACACCTTGCCGGATTCGGTAATCTCGATGCGGTTGGCGGTGACGTTGCCCCTGATCGAACCCGACACGACTACGTTGTAAGCCTGGACTTCCGCAACCACCTTGGCTGTCTCCGACACCACAAGATTTCCCGTGGTCTGGATCTGGCCTTCAAAAACACCTTCGATGCGGATGCCACCGTCGCTCTGCAACACGCCGTTTATGTGGCAGTTCGGGCCAATCACCGTCTCGATCTTCGATGCCTGGGCGTTCGACATGTTCGACATATTGGGACCCGGCATGGGGGGAGTGAAATGGCTCGTTGTGTTCGATGGTTGGGGTTGCGGAGGCGGAGCAGGCTTTTCTCGTCCAAACATTCTCAATATCTCCTTCTCATCATGATGTTGTGTTTTGTCTACCGGGGTACTGCGCCAGCGGCGACAGTCACCCGGTTATGGACTGACGCTCGTCGCTTGAGCGTCGCTTGCCGCGGGCGTATCACTCGCCGCAGGCGTGTCACTTATAGGTTGATCGCCATTACCCCTGGCGATCTGATCGCCGTCCTGAGGCAGGGTTACAAAGTCTTCCCACCAGGCTTTGTGCGGGCTGGCCGGATCCTGCGCTCCAGACAGCACCACCACGACTTCACCCGGTTTTGCATAGCGAGCTTGTTCGCGTGCGTAGCGCTCGGTAAAGGCGTCGCTCCTGGCATACTCCAGGGCTTCGCGCAACTGCGCCAGCATGATTTCGCTTTTCTTTATTCGCTCGGCGCGGAGCTGGACTGCCGCGGCCATTCGTGCTTCGGCCTGTAGCCTACCCACGAAATTAACCAGCAGTGGCAATGACAGCAAAATCATGACCACTGCCGCCCACGTCAACAAGCGGGCGGCTGGCGTAGGGGACTGATCGACGGGTGAAGCTACTGACCTCATGTGCGATTAAAGATCGGTGATGCCGAAGCGGGGATTTGAACCCCGATGAGCTTAAGCTCACTACGCCCTGAACGTAGCGCGTCTGCCAATTCCGCCACTTCGGCATGGCAACCCATGGCTATCATCTTGTGATGGCTAACCTGGATCACTGGGTTGGCATTATACCAAATTCCTGGAGAATGCCAACAGCACGAGTCGCGACACCTTCGCAAGGGGCTGACGATCTTATGCATATGAACGGCGCTGCGTTTGTTAAGATAAACTTAATCTTGCGCCGTCCATCATTTAACGTTGCTTCGCTAGAATCCACCTGATTTGTCATCTGCGATGAACGCATCTATAGAAACGGGTCAACGTGAGCCTACTCAGCGCATTCTTGTCGTCGACGACGAGCAATCCATCCTCGATTTCATCGAGATGGGTCTGAGCTATGAAGGATATACCGTGGAGACGGCTGCCGATGGCCGCGCGGCGCTGGAGGCTGCGCGGCGCGAATGGCCGGACCTGGTGATCCTCGACGTGATGCTGCCTGAGATCGATGGGCTGGAGGTGTGCCGCCGGCTGCGCGCACAAAACGACGTGCCCATCATTATGCTGACTGCGCGCGGCGCTGTCGATGATCGCGTCGCAGGGCTCGACAGTGGTGCCGACGACTATCTGCCTAAGCCGTTCATGTTCAAGGAGCTGCTGGCTCGCGTGCGGGCACAGTTGCGGCGGCGTTATCCCGGCGCCGGGCGCATCCTGCGTTATGGCGACCTCGTGCTCAACCGCGAGACACGCGAGGTGCAGCGTGCGGGCACATCCGTTGAACTGGCGCCCAAGGAGTTCGACCTGCTCGAACTATTCATGGCGCACCCGCGCCAGGTCTTCACACGGGAGGTCATCATGGACAGCGTGTGGGGCTACGATTACGTCGGCGAGACGAACGTGATCGACGTCCATATCAGCTATCTGCGTGACAAGCTGGGCGACACCGATCGCACCCTGATCCGTACCATGCGGGGCGTGGGCTACAGCTTGCGCGGATGAGTCCCATGCCCGATCGCAATCATCACCATCGTGACTGGCCCATCCGCTGGCAACTGTCGGCTTTCTACGCCGGGCTGCTGGTGATGATCCTTGGCGTACTGGGATTGGCTCTGTACCTGCAATTGCAGCAATTTCTGATCACTGACGCAGAAGATCGCCTGTCGCGCCAGGTGAAGCTGGCACTCCGGCGCACCTTGCCGGATCTCGAAGGTGTCAGGCAGAAAATAGGCGGGGCAGCATTCGCCAAATACCTGGACTCGGGTGATGCGTTGCGCAAAATCGGTGCGACGACGTTGGTGAGTGAGTTCAATGCGCGCGATTCGCACGTGGCCATTTACAACCTGGCAGGCGAGCTGGTATTGGAGGGGAATCGCGCGCCCGATGTCCCGGCATGGCCTGTGCCATCCGCGGATCAGTTGAAATCCGGCACATCCTCCATCGGCGTTGTCGCCAGCGGGCAACGCCGTGTCGTGCTCCTGGTGATACCCTTCCCGTTTGGAAATCAAGTGATTGGCACCCTGGCAATGAGCGCCTCGCTGGAAGGCCCCGATGCCATCCTGGCTGCGTTCCGGTTGTACCTGGCGCTAGGCATGGCGCTGGCCGCGCTGGTCGGAATCACCGCCGGAGCATGGCTGACCCGTCGCACGCTGCGCCCGCTGGATCAAGTCGCCAGCACCGCGGCGGCCATCGCGGCAGGGGATCTGAGCCGCCGCGTGGGGATGGCGGGCCGCCACAACGAGATTGGAAAGGTAGCGGCTGCTTTTGACGCCATGGTGGCTCAGCTTGAAGCAGCGCTGCGTACACAACGCCGGTTTGTAGCTGATGCTTCGCACGAACTGCGCACGCCGCTCACCGCGTTGAATGGCATGACGGAGATGTTATTGCTGAGTGCTGACCAGGGCGACCCGGCGGCACGCCAGCGCCTGTTGCGCCAGATCCGGGCTGAACTGGCCCGGTTGACTCGCCTGGTCGCCGAACTGCTGGAGTTATCACGCCTGGACACGGCGCCCCAAACCCAATGCGTCGACGTAGATCTGACGGCGCTGGCATGCGACATGGTGGTGGCTGCCCGCGTAGCGCACCCGGATCGTGTTCTGCATGAGCCAGAAGGGACGGCCGTGATTGTCTCCGGCGATGCCGACCGGTTGCGCCAGGTGATGCTCAACCTGATCGACAATGCGCTCAAATATACGCAACCGGGCGGTCACGTGTGCGTGAGCGTCACCGCACAGGCCGGCTGGGCCGAGTTATCGGTCAGCGACAACGGCGAAGGAATCGCGCCCGAGGCGTTACCGCACATCTTTGATCGTTTCTACCGTGCCGACAAATCCCGCGCACGCACACCCGTTAACACTTAATCCAGACTTAATTTTTCCCGCGAGATAAGCCAAGATTCATTTGCGATAACACACCCGGCGCGCAGACGGCGGCCGCGTCTGCGCAGAAACAATCTTGGGAGGTAAAGAAACAGATGCTGAAAAGACGACTGATTCCAACGGGCCTGGCTATCGCGGCGCTCCTGCTGGGCACCGCAAGCACGGCAAGCGCCGTGGGAACTTCAGGCGAGCAAGTGCCCCCTGATGGCAAACAGATCGTGGTCAAGGTCACAGCATATCCTGGCGTCGCGCAAGACAAGGTGAAAGCAGCAGGCATGAAGCAGGTACAGGTAGATGATGCAATCGTGGAACAGTGCAAGGCGCAGGTGGCACCAAACCTCGACACTCAGGCCAGGGACACGATGACACCCGAGATCGAGGCGCAACTGCGTGCCGCTAAACAAGCGCTTGGCGATTGTGTGCAAAAAGCGACTCTCGCCGCCATGACGCCGGAGGAGAGAACCAGGATGGAAGCGCAGCAGCGCGCTGACGACGCGCTGCGCCAGAAATGCATCAGCCAGGTCGCGCCCGATCTTGCATCTGCTGCCAAGGACCAGGCGCAGCTCACACCCGAGCAAGCCAGGCAACGGGTCGCGGACAAGATGAAGGTCGGCGTGTGCATGGGCAAACTCACGCCAGAGCAGGCGGCGCAGGCAATCGCACGACAGCAACATGTCCAGACGTGCGTCTTGCAGGTAGCACCCGAACTGGCGGCGTGGAATGCGGCGAAGAGTTCGGAGATGGCTACGCCTGAGCAGGTGGCACAGTTGCGCGCTGCCAAACAGCGTGTCGCGGATTGTGTGGACCAGGGCGTGCCGGCGAAGGAAGATCCGGGAGCGAAGCCTTAAACCGAAACCTTAAACCCGTTTGATCGCTACCGTTGGTCGCTGGTGGCTGGTCGCTGGAGATTGGTGATTAAGCGCTAGCTACCAACAACCAGCGACCAGCCACTACTCATGCGCTACACAAGTTGTGAAGGTGAACGTAAACAGGGCTGTGCCTTTGCCACGCACCTCCAGCCGCAACTCGTGCTCTTCGAAGTCCGGGTTGCTCACCAGCCGCGCCATGCGTGGACGATCGGGCGTCAGCACGGCATCGCCGTCAATATACTGCACGTCGCCGCCGGCGTTGGTGGGCAACAGCATTGCGCCGTCCTGGTACACGGTGACACGTGGCTGTTGTGCTGCCGGATCTGCCCCAATCAACTGTGCGCCTTGCAGGCCCAGCATCAGCTCCACCGGATCCCCGGTCGGCGAAAGCACCAGGTTCACGTCCCTGGCCTTGTAGCGTAATGCCACGTGTCCATGCGAGCCGGCCAGTTCCGTGTACTCCTCCCTGGCGCGCCAGGCGCCATGCAGGTAAAACTTGTTCGGCTCGCGCTCACCGCGATCCATGTACAGCACCACCACGCCGGGCGCAAAACCCTCAGGGTTGCCCAGACTTCCACGTTCGTAGCCACAGTACAGTTCGGGCGTGGGACGGTAGCATAAGGCGCCTGGCGCGTCTTCCGGGCGCACGGGGATGGTCAACGGCAGCGGCCGGAAGTTGGGATCGGCCTCTCGCAACGCTGCCTGGATGGCCAACTCAGCGGCCAGGTATTCGCCTTCGCCCATATGCTGGTAGCGGATGTAGCCCTTTGCGTCGATCAGGTACTTGGACGGCCAGCCCTGGTTGCCATATGCCTGCCAGATGGCATAGTCGTTGTCGAGCACGACCGGGTAGGTGATGTTGAACTCGGCCAGGGCGCGCTCGACCTGGCGGGTCTCACGCGCAAACGAGAACTCTGGTGCGTGCACGCCGATGGTCACCAATCCACTGTGGCGATATTTGCTATCCCACTCCACCACATAAGGCAATGTGTGGATGCAGTTTACGCAGGTGTAATCCCAAAAGTCGATGAGCACGACCTTGCCACGCAATTCGCGCAACGACAGCGGTTTGCTGTTCACCCAACGCGCGTTGTCTGGGAAATCAGGTGCCCGGACCAGTTGCTGATCTAGCATACGAGGGATTATAAATAACGCCCGTTCGGGCCGGTATGCCCGGCGGCTCGCAGTTCCGAGTGCTGAGTGCGGAGTAATGAGTTCCGAGTGCTGAGTTCCGAGTGCTGAGTACTGAGTGCCCAGTGCTCAGTGCTCAGGTGCGGGGGGATTGACGGCACGGCAGATGTCAGGGCGTTCTGACAACTGACGTCGGAAGTTCCGAGTGCGGAGTACCGAGTGATCAGTGCTCAGTCGTCCAGCTCGACCGATGCGCTCGCGCTGTCGCCCTCCACACTGCTCACAGCCCCCGTCTCGGGGGCGTCTTCTTGGCGACAGCGCGGTCGGGGATGTTCGCCCGTATGTTGGGGCTGCGCCACATGTCGCCATCCGTCTGAAGGCTCGAGCTCCAAGACTTGATCTCCAAGGCTTGATCTCCCAGTCACTCGACATGCCCAGCCAGCCCGGTCAGCCCGGCGATTCTGTATACGCGCTGCGTACATTCTCCGGCTACTGAGCTACCATCCGCGCTCATGCGTGGCGCTTTTGATATGCCGGTGACAGCGACGCCTACATGACTCACATGATGTGGACATCCCTGCCATTCTTTGACGAGTGCATAGCATTGACTTTTCCAAATCCGCTCGCTATGATCTTTGATGAAGCAGCTTCCCATCGCCTGTCTGCATGATCGGCATGATCGCTCTCAACCAGGTGGTGTGATCCTTCTTCAACCCATGATGCGATTGGGCCCGCCCAATCGCATTACGATCCATTACGATCCGTTACGATCCATCACTACCCAACAGGGGGCATCGTGAAACCACATCGCTTGCTCGTCGTGCGCGTCGTCCTCGTCGTTCGTGTCGTGCTCGTCCTGGGTCTGCTCGGGTCCGTCTTGTCGGTGCGTGCGCCTCGTCCTGCGCTCGCCGCCCCGGACGATGTCGGCAGTCATGCCGGCAGTGATGCCGGTGCCTTGCGTGTCCCCTTCGCACCGCCTTCGCCGCTGGATTCCCCCGTCACTCCGCCCGAGGACATCATCACCGAGGCTGTCGCCGAGACCGTCCCCGCGGCGGCCAGCACCCTCCTCCGCGCCCACGAGGGCGGCCACGTGCAGGGCAGCCGCCGCGCGCGCGTCGAGTTCGCCCCGCGCGCGCTTCAGGCCGATACCCGCATCACCCTCACCGAAGCCGCTCTGCCCAGCTTCGCCCGCGCCGATCTCACCCGTCTCGATCCCACCCGGCATCTCTTCCTCCATCTGCAGCCCGACCTGGCCGCCTTCGACGCCCCCGTCACCCTCACCGTCGACTTGAGCGGCTTCCTCACCT
>JAMDDR010000060.1 GCA_023488685.1 Chloroflexota bacterium
AATAAACCCTTTCGGCACGTCAATGGGGAAGCGCTGGCGCGGAACGTAACCATCGGCCTGGATGGTGTCCAGGTTGCCCGGGACGCACTGCTCATTGTAAAACGGAGGGGCAACAGGCCCTGTCACTTCCAGTTCCAGCTTGCTCGCACCGTGAACCTCCCACATCAGCAGCGTGACGCGCGGTTCCGCATTAATGCCCAGCGGGATATCGCCAATGTCATCGCGCGGCGCGAAGATCATTTTCTGGCTATACGGCTCTGGTGGATTGACCACCGTTGGCACGTATGCCAATGCGGCCGCCGTTCTGAAACACTGGCCGGTGGGATAACACGCAATCAGCACGGCTTTTTGCGTGCCGGACACGTTCACCGTGACCGTGATCCCGGCGTCACTGGTATCGATGGATGACTGGTACACGTTGTCCAGCCCCACTTCTGCGTGGCTGTTTGCGTGGCTGTTTGCGTTGCTGTCTTCGTCGCTGTTTGCGTTTACGCCATCTGCATTGACGTAAGAGGATGCTGTGGAAGCCCGGCTGGATGTCATCAGCAGCACGAGCAGAACCATCAGCGCAGCCAGGATAATCGATGTAAGCTTCAGTCAGTGTGCGCATACCAGAGAGTGTAACACTATTCAACGGCTCGATAGCGGGTGCTAGAATACCGCTCACACGCATACGCCCGGCAGCTCTTGTGGTTCCATCGCCCTCTGTATTGTGAAGCCAGTGGAGGATGAGATGCAATGAATGTCGATGCCCTGACCGACGCATTGACCGGCCTGTACCCGGCCGAACGATTGCTGCGCCAACCGGGTGAGCTGGCGCCGTATGAGTCAGATGCGCTGACGGCGTTCCGCGTCCGGCCCGTCGCGGTGGTGATCCCCGAAACGCAGTCGGAAGTGATCGCGACGGTGCGGCTGTGTCACCAGCACGAAGTCCCCTTCGTGGCACGGGGCAGCGGCACCAGCCTGTCAGGCGGATCGCTGCCGGTCAAAGATGGCATCGTCATCGCGCTCAACCGGCTCAACCGGATCGTGAAACTCGACCCACGCGAGCGCATCGCCGTGGTGGAACCGGGCGTGATCAACCTCGACATCTCGAAAGCCGCCGCGCCATACGACCTGCACTACGCGCCCGATCCATCCAGCCAGCAGATCTGCACCATTGGCGGCAACGTGGCCTTCAACTCCGGCGGGGCCCACTGCCTGAAGTACGGCATGACGAGCAATCACATCCTGGGCATCAAAGCCGTCTTGCCCGACGGCGAGGTCGTGCAGTTGGGCGGTGAGAGCACTGAAGGCGTCGGGCCGGACCTGGTCGGCTTGTTCGTCGGGTCGGAAGGGTTGTTCGGTATCGCGCTGGAGGTGACGGTGCGGTTGCTACCCAGGCCACAGCAGTATCACACGCTGCTGGCCGCCTACCAGACCCTTGAGGCGGCCGGTGAGGCAGTCACACACGTGGTGGCGTCGGGATTGTTACCAGGCGCGCTCGAGATCATGGACCGGCTGGCGATTCAAGCGGCTGAGGCCGCCGTGCACCCGAACTATCCCAATGGCGCGGAGGCCGTGCTCATTGTCGAGTTGGAGGGTGAACCGGAACAGGTAGCTGAAGAGACGAAGCGGCTGGAGCAGGTGATCGCGGCATCGGGCGCATACGACGTACGCGTGGCGCAGGACGCCGCCGATCGCCAGCGCATCTGGAAAGGACGCAAGAGCGCGTTCTCGGCGGTGGGCCGGCTCAGCCCCGATTACATTGTGCAGGATGGTGTGGTGCCGCGCAGCCGGTTGGGGGAGGCACTGGCCGAGATTCGCCGCCTCGGCGAACACTACGGCATTCGTGTGGCGAATGTCTTTCACGCCGGCGATGGCAACCTGCATCCGCTCATCCTGTACGACGGCCGCGAGGCGGGAGCGCTCGAACGCGCCGAGAAACTGGCCGGTGAAATCCTGCAACTGTGTATCCGCTTCGGCGGATCGATCACTGGCGAGCACGGCGTCGCCATGGAGAAGCGCGACTACCTGCCACACATGTACAGCCAGATCGATATGGATGTGATGTGGCAACTACGCTGTTCGATGGACCCAGGGCAGATTGCGAACAGGGGCAAGATGTTCCCGAGCAGCATGCATTCCTGCGGGATGCCGCCGGCTCTACATTTCACCGGTCCACACCCACTTGAGCGCGCAGGCGTCATTTCCCGCGAGTAGTGTACGGCCGGGCCGCGCTGAGGAATTCGTGAGTGTACAAAATGGGAACGACGTATCACCCCTCCACGTTTGAGGACGTGCAGGCTGCTGTGCGCGAGTGCGCACGTCTCGTGCTGCGCGGTGGCGGCACTAAACCCGCCCTATGCACGCCGTCCGGGGACGCGGAAATCCTCGACCTGTCCGGGCTCTGTGGCGTGGTGGAGTACGACCCTGGTGAATACACCTTCACCGCACTGGCTGGGACACGCGTCGCCACGGTTCAGACGCTACTCGCCGCCCACGGCCAATATCTTCCGTTCGACCCGCCCATGGCGGCGCAGGGAGCCACCCTCGGCGGAACAGTGGCCGCAGGCCTGAGCGGGCCGGGGCGGTACCATTACGGCGGCGTGCGCGACTTCATCCTCGGCGTGCGATTCGTCGACGGCAACGGCCAGGTGGTCCGCGGCGGTGGCAAGGTGGTCAAGAACTCAGCCGGCTTCGACCTCCCCAAATTGATGGCCGGCAGCCTGGGTCAATTCGGCGCGCTGGTCGAGCTCACCTTCAAAGTCTTCCCACAAGCTGCTGCGTTCACCACCGTGCAACAGCGTTGCCCCACGGTAGAAGCGGCGGTGGAAGCGCTGTATCGCGTCTACACCGCCCGGCTCGACATCGACTCGCTCGATCTCGTGCCAGGCGCGGACGGCTCGGCCAATGTGTGGGTGCGCCTGGGCGGGCTCCCCGCTGCGTTGCCGGCGCGCGCCGGCCATATCCGCGCCCTGCTCGGCGGTGGTGACGTGCTCGATGGTGCGGATGAATCGCCCATGTGGAACGATGCGCGCGAGTTCGGGTGGGTTTCGCCAGGCTGGTCGTTAGTGAAAGTGCCCATCACCCCCAGGCGGATCACAGAGCTGGAAGCAGCGCTCGCTTCAATACAGGCCATGGGCCGATACAGTGGCGGTGGCAACGTGGCATGGATTGCCACATCAGCGCCGGTGCAGGCATTCGATCGCCTGCTGTCATCACTCGAGTTGCCGGGATTGGTCATCCTCGGCCCGCCTGGATTGGCGCGCATCGGCGCGCGCACGGGGCAGGCGTTTGAGCGGCGAGTAAAAGCAGTGTTTGACCCGGCCGGACGGCTGCCTTCGTTCTAACAGGTCCGCAAGCTCTTGGGGATTTAATGGGAGACGATGCAACACACGATCCCAGTTGATCAACTCGGCCCAACCGGCGCAGGGATGGCCCGTGCGGTTGAGCAATGCGTGCATTGCGGCTTCTGCCTGCCCACCTGCCCGACGTACGTCACGTTGGGCGAGGAGATGGACTCGCCACGCGGCCGCATCGTTCTGATGAAGTCAGCGCTCGAAGGCGCCATCACTGCAGAAGGCACACAGCCGTTCGTCGACCGTTGCCTCGGTTGCATGGCGTGTGTCACGGCCTGCCCGTCCGGCGTGCGGTATGGCGAGTTGTTGATGCCGTATCGCGCGCGCACAGAAAAGACTCGTCCCAGGACACTCTCCGAGAAATTGACGCGCACGCTGGTGCGCGAGACACTTCCCTATCCGCGGCGTTTTCGCCTGGCCGCCAGCGCTGGCAAACTGGCCGCGCCGCTACAACGACTGCTGCCGCGGCTGTTGCCACCATCGCTCTCCGCCATGCTGGCGCTCTTGCCCGATCGTCTGCCCCCGGCGACGGCGCTGCCGCTCGTCTACCCTGCTGAAGGTAAACGCAGGGCGCGCGTCGCGCTGCTGTCCGGTTGCGTGCAACAGGTGCTTGCGCCGGACATCAACTGGGCCACCCTGCGCGTGCTGGCACACCACGGCATCGAGGTGGTCATTCCACAGGGCCAGGGTTGCTGCGGCTCATTGATGATGCACACGGGAGAGGACGAGATCGCCCGTCACTTCGCACGTAGAAACCTGCGCACCTTCCCCCATGATGTGGATGCGATTGTCACAAACGCGGCGGGGTGCGGGTCGGGGATGAAGGAGTATGGCTTGCTCTTCAAAGGCTGCACTGAAGAAGTCGAGGCCCGCGCGTTCGCGGGCCACGTCCGCGATGTGAGTGAGTTCCTCGCAGATTTCGACGGCGCATACGCGCTCACACCCACAATTGCGTCCGAACCGCTGGCAAAACCGATCAGGCTGGCCTATCACGATGCCTGCCACCTGGCCCATGCGCAGGGTGTCGTCGACGCGCCGCGCCGGCTGTTGCAATCGATCCCCAACCTCACGCTGGTGGATATTCCTGAGGGTGAGTTGTGCTGTGGCTCGGCGGGCACCTATAATGTCGAGCAGCCCAGCCTGGCCGATAGCATCGGCCGGCGTAAGGCGCAAAACATCCTGCGCGTTGAGCCCGATGCAGTGGCCGCCGGCAACATTGGTTGCATCGTGCAGATCCGTATGCAGCTTGCCCGGCTGCACAAACCGCTGCCCGTGCTGCACACCATCGAGGTGCTTGACCGGGCTTATCGCCACAGTGAAATCGCCGCTGCATGAGCCCAATCACGAAAAACCTGCGAACTGGTACAATAGATACTTGTAGAAGATTGCCGCAACGTAGAAGATAAAGCGTATTGGATTTACCGTTCTTTACGAGAACAAGCGATATCTTCATAGGATTTCGCGCTACAGTTGCAAGGGAATATTAACTTTATTCCCTTCCTCCAAGCTGTACCGGTTGTAGGCGGCATTACATCTCTGCCTGGAACGTGAGCGATTCCAAGGCAGGGCTTTCATCTATTTCGGTCGAGGCGCGGATGAGTACACATCCGCAGGAGGTGAGTATGATGGATTTGTGACAACCGGTACACATAGGTATTCACATCGAAGCTTCACGGTTATTCGTGGCGTTCACAAGGAAATCCAACAATGTTCCCAACGTTACATTCACTTAAGTGCGTGACACGTGCCGTCCTGTTAGTCACAGTGTCGGCCTCACTCGTGGCGACCGTCCAGCCAGCGACTGCGCAGCCCACTTCCATCCACCCGGCTGCCGCGCCAACGCTCCCATCCAATCAACCCGTTCAAACCAGCGAGGAGGTATTGAACCGCCTAGGCATCCAGCGCCCTGAAGCCGCCGACATGACCGAGCTGAGCCAGCAGATTGCCCAGCAGGTCCAGGCCGGCGGGGTGCTGCCCGGCACCCGATCCCCCCAACAACCTGAGGCCGGTGGCCTGCCCGAAAACTTATCACCAATTTCGGCGCTGTCTGCGGTCATCGCGACGACGTTGAACAGCAGCGCCAACTCGAACTACCGCGACGTGCTGCTGATGGCCGATGCCGACGGCAGTGAAGACCTGGTGGCCGACCACGGTGTGAAGGTCGACGATCTGTCGACCAGCGATTTGCCCAGCGGCTGGACGTTGACACGCGCCGCCATCTCCGAGCACACCTTCGCCAACGGGTACACCAGCACTGTCGGCTACTACGGCGACTCGGTCGGCAATGTATATGTAGTAGCCCTACCGGGTACTAACGGAATCACTACCACCGTACTCAACCTGCCCACGCTACTGAATGCATTCGGCTCGTTGAACAGCGACGATCAGATCGTCATCACCGGGCTGGCCGTCAACCCCGTCGCCGATCTCTCCTCATTCGCCAACGTGAACGGCAGCTACAGCTTCTTCGACGGCAAGATCGGCGAAATCCTGTACGTGTCGTTCTGGGATACGGGCGGCGGGCTGAATCTGGCCACTAACAAACAACTCGTGCGCAGCGGCGTGCTGGCCTTCCCCATCGCCGACGATGCCAGCCCTGCGAGGGCAACACCTGCGATCCAATCCGAGCAGGACTTCCCAGTGACCGTGGGCGGTGCGTTCGGCGTGGTCTTCTCGGTCTTCAGCAACTTCGCCGGCCTGGCCGTCGATGACGATGGCAGCGTCTACTTCCAGCAAGTCGATCTGATCAACTTCACGGGCGGCAACATCGTGAAGATCACCTCAGTCGACCAGCCTGGCACGGGCGGCAACCAGGATCGCTCGCTGGCGACGAATGGCATCATGACGTTGACCACGCTCAACCCCACCGGCGGCGTCTATGGCATTACCAGCGGGGCCTCCGAGGGGATTATCCAGGTTAATCGCTTCACCAACTACTCCGGCACGTCGCCGACATTCGGCAACATCGCCTCGCTGGCCGCGGCACCGACCAACATCCTGTACGCCGCCCTGGCCCGCAGCTTCGTCCCCACCGATACCGCCGACGTGCAGGCCACCGAAGGGCTGTTCGCCAACCCGGCGGAGCTCGGCGCCACCCCGTCGATGCTCATCAGCTTCGCCGACACCACCGGCGCCTACGATACCTGCACAGCGCCGCTGGCGACCGGCACAGGGACGTTGCCGATCCCCAACGGGATCGCCGACGTAGCGCAGGCCGGCCTGACGCTGCTGCCGGGGGTGAACAACTTCCGCGCCTTCGTGCTGGGCAATGGTCCCGACGCGCGCAGCGCTCTCGTCGGCGCGACCGTGTCCAACACCTTGCAGATGGACTTCCAGGTCGACTACACGCTCTTCTCCGGGCTGGCCGTGGACGAGGAAGCCAAGGTGTACGTCATTTCGGGGGGCACGCCAGCGGGGATCGGGCTCAACCCATCGCCGAAGCTGGGCGAGATCCTGGTATTCCCCGATCAGCGCTTGTTCGACCGGCGCGCCGATTACATTGATCTGCGCGGCGACGAGTTGCCCAACCCGCCGTTCTCGGGGGGCAACGTCGGCAACGGCGTGTCGAATCGCTTCGATCACATCTACTACCAGGCGCCGATCGATCAGGTCAGTCTCACGCCGGTGGGGCTCAGCGGCCTGGCACGTGGCTTCCTGGTCTACCTCAACCGCACACGCGCGTGGACTGTCGGTGGCGATCTGCCGAACGGCCACCCGCAGGGCAATGACGACCACAGCGGCCCGCTGTTCTTCTTCTTGTTCGATATCTTGGGGCAGATTGCCGGTGGGGATAGTGGGATTTCCAAACTCAGCAGCATTGGCGCAGATGCAAGCGGCCCGTTGGCCCCCGCATCATCCCCGGGCGGCTTTGAGTTCATCTACCGCGAGTATGTCACGACCACAGGCACGCTGACCCCCACTGCCTGGAACGCCTTCTATCTGAACTCCAACGGCAGCATCACCTTCGGCGATGGGGATGACACGAGTACCCCCACGGTGGCTGGATTCCTGAGCGGACTGCCCAAGGTGGCCGGTGCCTGGGCCGATCTCAATCCGGGCAGCCGATGGCAGGAGGCATACACCAACACCTTCCCGGTGCAGGCGTTGGGCTTTGCCGGCATCAACCACTTCGTCGTGCGCTGGATCAATGTGCCTTCGACGGGGTCCGAAGCCTGCGATAGCAGTAACTCCTTCACCATCGGCCTCTATGACGACGGCACAGGGAACAATGAGAGCATCCTTCCAGTAGTCAACCTGGCCGGCCAGAAGGCCACCGGTGTGAACCCCTTCTCGACAGAAGGCCCGACTGCCCTGCGCTACGTCACGGGTACCAACGGCACGCTGTACGGCTTCAGCCCACGCGCGGATCGCAGCGGGAACCTGTGTGTCACCTACGGCCGCATGGACCTCACCGGCGTCCCCACCACCGGGACTCAGGTCCTCGTCGGCGCCACACCCGGCCACCAGACGATCCCCTCCTGGCCCGCGCTGAACCTCAGCCAGGCGGCCCTCCTGAACGATCAGCCCTTCCCATGGCCGCTCGGGCTGCCCATGGGCCCGCTTGTGCCTGCAACACCCTATGAGCTCTTCAACCTGGGTGTCCCAGCCAGCTTCACCGTCACCGGCGGCATCACGGTCACCTTCCCGGCCACCCCCACCTTCGACCTGCGCCAGGAAGGCAACCATACGGTGCTGTCCACACCGCTGAACCAGCCCGATCTCAACCGCGGGCAGGTCTGCTTCTACATCTCCTACTTCCGCGGTCTGTTCCCGCTCGTGTTCAGGCAGAACTGACCGGCGACATCGGCAGTGCCAGCCGCGGCACTGACCCACTGACCGCATGAGCGATGCGCCAGGGACCGAGTTCGAATTCGATCCCTGGCGCTTTCGTTCAGGAGCCAGGTCTGAGATCGCCCATATTGAGGTTTAAAAACATCTCCACGATTTTTGGATCAAAGTGGGTGCCGGCCTGCGAGCAGATATAGTCACGCACCTTCTCCTCGGGCCATGCCACCCGATAGGGGCGATCCGAACGTAGGG
>JAMDDR010000092.1:0-852 GCA_023488685.1 Chloroflexota bacterium
CACCAGCACGAAGATGGTCACCGGTTTGGGCAGCGGCAGCGTGATGTGGCGTAGGATTTGCCCGGATGACGCGCCATCCACACGGGCGGCCTCGTACAGTTCGGGATGGATGCCTTGCAGCGCCGCCAGGTACAGGATGACGCCGCTGCCCACGCCGCGCCACACCGAGTAGAGGATGATGATGATCCACATCAGCTCCACACGCAGGTAGAAGAAGATCGGTGGAAGGTTGGCCTGGCGCAGCAGCAGATTGATCACGCCGTCCACCGGCGAGATCATGATCAATGCGATCAGCGCCATGATGACGGGTGAGGTCAGGCTGGGGATATACCAGGCGGCGCGGAAAACGGCACGCCCGCGGATCTTGCGATTGAGCAGCAGTGCCACCAATACTGCGATCATTGTTTGCAGGGCCAGGATGGCAAAGGCGAACCCGAGCGTGTTGGCGATCACCTGCAAATAGATGCCATTGAACAGGTAACGGCGGAAGTTCGACAACCCCACCCATTCCGGGTGCCCGCTCAGGCCGGACCAGTGTGTCAGGCTGAGCACCACCGTCGATAGGACGGGGAAGATGAAGAATACTGTGAAGTAGATCAAGGCTGGTATGAGGACTGCCCATGCCTCCACCATGTGTCGATTGCGCTGTCGCCAGTGTCTGAATCGCACAACTGCCGTGACCGGCGCCGTGTGAATGGATAACGGCGTCGTCGCGCCGGTCGTCTCATCGATCATTCAAAACCACCTCCACGAACAAACCCCGTTTGTACACGCATTTGATAAAAGTTACAATCAGGGGCAAATAAACGAGACTCCCGGCGTCTCGGGGCATGTGGGTCACCGCATGATCAA
>JAMDDR010000092.1:862-8350 GCA_023488685.1 Chloroflexota bacterium
GGTGTGCGGTATGATCAACCTGCAGGCAAGGGAGTCTTTACTTGGAGTAAGCATACATGCCCGACAAAACGAAAGAAATGGTACTCGACGAACTCATTGCCATGTCTCACCATCTCGGCGAGGAATGGCGCGAATACCTGATCATCGGCGAAGGGAACACCAGCGCCCGCATCGACCAGGATACGTTCTTCGTCAAGGCCAGCGGCGCGAATCTGCGCACCGCCACAGCCGATGGCTTCGTTCACATCAGCCGCAGCCGTGCCATGACGCTGTTGGATGGCAATGCGAATGACATGGACGTCAAGCGTGTGCTCAGCGATGCGCGTGTGGATCCCAGCGCGAAGGCACATCCCTCGGTCGAGACGGTGCTGCACGCCGCTCTGTACGATCTGACCGACGCTCAGTTCATCGGCCATACGCACCCCATTGCAGTGAATGCAGTCATGTGCTCCAAGCGGGCGGAAGATATTACGTGCCATCTCATGCCTGACGAGATCGTGGTGTGCGGTGTGGCGTCAATCTTCATTCCCTACACTGATCCCGGCTTGGCGTTGGCGCGCGAGGTGTGTGCGCGCGTGCGGGCATTCATTGCCGAGTATGGGGAGCAGCCGCGCACGATGTATTTGCAGAATCATGGCCTGTTCGCGTTGGGACAGTCGGCCAGGCAGGTGCAGAACGTGACGGCGATGGCAGTGAAACATGCCCGTGTGCTGGCGGGGACCTATGCGGTCGGCGGCCCGAACTTCCTCAGCGATCACGATATCTCGCGCATCCATACCCGCCCCGACGAAGAGGTGCGGCGGATGCAATTCAAGTGATTTTGGATTTTAGATTTTGGATTTAATATCTGCGATTTTGGATTGTCTGCCGGCAGACAATCCAAAATCCAAAATCGCAAATCTAAAATCGTTAGGCCCACACGTCTGCCAGTACCTCGTCCGCTGACGGCACCGGCGAGTCTTTTGCAAACTGCACGGCATCGTCGATCTGTTTGTTCGCGCTATCGGCGATTTGCTGGAAGTCGTCGTCGGTCACGCTGAACTTGCTCGCTAGGTGAGCGCGCAGGTTCGTGATGGGTTCACGCTCGCGCCAATCGGCCACTTCCTCTTTCGTGCGGTATGTCTCGGCGTCGCCGATCATGTGGCCAGTCAGGCGATAGGTCAGTGCCTCGATGAACGTTGGCCCGTCGCCTGCACGCGCGCGGGCAGCCGCCTTGCTCACCGTTTCATACACCTCGCACACATCGTTGCCATCGATCGTCACCGCGCGCATGGCGAAACCCTTGGCGCGGTCAGCCAGTTTCTTGATCGGCGTCGATTCGCCGACCGGGGTCATCTCGGCGTATAAGTTGTTCTCGCACATCAGGATCAGCGGCAGCTTCCACAATTGCGCGATATTCAACGTCTCGTTCACCACGCCCTGGTTGAGGGCGCCGTCGCCGAAGATCGTGAGCGCTACGCGCCCGTTTTTATCCAGATTTGCGCTGAGCGCCGCGCCGGCCGCGATGGGCACCCCTGCGCCGACGATGGCGTTCTCGCCCAACAAGCCGATGGATGGGTCGGTCCAGTGCATGCTGCCGCCCTTGCCTTTGCTGATGCCACTGCGCTTGCCCAGCATCTCGGCCATGGCGGCGTTGACGTCGATGCCCTTGGCAATGGCTGCGCCGTGCCCGCGATAGGTGCAGGTCAGATAGTCATCGGGGTTGAGCGCGAAACATGCGCCGACGGCGGTGCCTTCCTGCCCGATACTGGGATGCAGCGAGCCGCGAATCTCGCCTCCCATATACAACTGCATCAGGCGTTCTTCGAACGCGCGAATCAGGCACATGCGCTCGTACATGCGCACTAGCAGATCTTTATTTGGTGCCATTTATGATCCAGATTTGCCCACGAATTTAAACGAGTCCAATATTAGCGTATATTCGCGCTGTTTCGCGGGGAGGAATTACCTCGTAAAGATAAAGCCGCGCACGTAGTCGGCCTCATCGCTGGCCAGCCAGGCCAGTATTTTGGCGACACCTTCAGGTTCACCCAGGGCTGATTCCGACCCCCCCCTAACCAGCTTATCCATAGACTGGGCGCGTTTGTGTGCCTCCGCCTCGATCACGGAGAGCTTCATTGCCGTGCGGATGTTGCCGGGGTGCAACACATTGACCCTGATGTTGTCGGGTGCCAGCTTGCCTGCCAGCGTGACCCCCAGGCTGGTCACGCCACCCTTGCTGGAGCCGTAGGCGTAGGACGAGCTGCCGCTTTGCGCCGCGCCGGAGGATACGAGCACGATGACGCCGCGCGCCGACTGTTTGAGTAGCGGCGTGGCATGCTTGGCGCACAGAAAGCTGCCTGTCACATTGACGTCCAGCACCAGCTTCCACGTATCGAGCGAAAGCTCCTCGATGGGCACGAGCGCGCCCTTCAACACACCAGCGGCCTGGATCAGCACGTCGAGCCGACCGTACTTTTGTGTGATGCGTTCAAATAGTTGCCGGACAGATGATTCGTCCGTCACGTTGACGCACACAAACATGCCATTGGCGGCAGCGGCTGCCTGCCTGCCCTCCGCCTCATTCATGTCGGCCACGATGACCGTGGCACCGCGTGCCGCACACAATTCGGCGGTCGCCCGGCCGATGCCGGCCGCGCCGCCCACAACCAGGATGATTTTGTCTTTCAGTTCCATGTTGGTTTACCCAGTCGTAGCAATTTATCACAGTTGGCTCAGCGTGTGGTCAGAAATCCCCGCACGTAGTCGGCCTCATCGCTTGCGAGCCAGGCCAGGATCTTACCCACGCCCTCAGGCTCACCGAGTTCGGTGCCTGCAGCAGCCTGCGCGATCGCTTGTTGCGCGGATTGGCCGTGTAACTCTGCCTCGCGACCGATCACCGACAGCTTCATCTCCGTCTTGATTCCACCCGGATGGACCACGTTGACGCGGATGTTATCCGGTGCGAGTTTGTTGGCGAGGGTGACGCCCAGGCTGCTCACGCTCCCTTTGCTGGAGCCATAGGCCACCGAGGAACTGACACCTGTCGCCGCCACCGAGGACACCAGGATGATGACACCGCGACCAGCCTTCTTGATCAACGGCATGGCGTATTTGGCGCACAGGAAGCTACCTGTGACGTTGATGTCCATGACAGTTTGCCAGGTTTCGAGCGGAAACTCCGCCACCGGCACAAACGCGCCTCTCAATACACCCGCCGTGTGGATGAGTACGTCGAGGTGATCGTATCGTGCGGCGATGGTATCAAACATACGCCGCACGGATGCTTCGTCAGCTACGTTCACAGAGACGAACAGCGCGCCTATGGCTGCAGAGGCTGGGCGGCCCGCTGTCTCGTTTTGGTCGGCCACGATCACGTTGCCACCATGTGCTGCGCACACGCTGGCGGCTGCGTGCCCGATCCCCGTCGCGCCTCCGACGACGAGGATGTTTTTGTCCGCAAGGTTCATATTAATCGTGTCTCTATGTCTTGTCTGTATATCCGCTCGGATGATGCCTGGCGTTTATCCGTCAAGATTGGGTCGCGGGCTCCTCGTTGCGTGCTGACTCCGGGTTGATATTGGCGGCAGTGGCAGCATGTGCAGTGGCAGCCTGTTCTGGTGCTGTGTCTGTGAACGCACTGTCTGCCGCGGTGGTGTTGGTCACGGCGATCGCAGGAAAGGGCGCCTCAGCGGTGGCATCCGGTGCGAGAGTGGCATCGGGCGTTGGCTCGGCCGGGGACGCCGGCATTTCTTCGGCAGGGGGCATGGTGGCCCGGATAAGCTCCTTCCAGGCATTGTCCAACCCATCGTCTGATACGCCATAGAAGATGTGCACTTTTCGGTTGGTGTCGCGCAACGCCAGATCATAGCGCACCTTGCCGGCGCGCTGCGAGCGACTGAGGATGGCGCGCTCGTTTTGCCATTGGATTAGCGATACATCGTAGACGTCGTTGGCGTGCTGCATGATTGCATACAGCCACAAGTCGCGCGCACTCTTCTGTGTCACGTTGCGTACCACGCTCTTGTTGCGCAGGTCACGCACCGTGTAGAAACGCATGCCATCGCGCTCTTCAGATGTGATGATTTCCACACCCGACCTGGGCGTGCCTTCCACCTGGGGTTCGACGGCTGGCGCAGGTGTTTTGACTGTATCTGCCACGGCCGGTTCGGCTGTTGGCGTGCCATTTTGTGCTGCCGGTGCAAGTTGGGCCGGCTGTGCCGGCGGCTTATTGCCGTTGGCCGGTGCTTGCGGTTGTTGCTTCGTCTGCGCCTGCTGTTGATCGCGGCGCGGTTGCTGGTCGCGCTGGTTGCGGCGTGCCTGATCGCGCTGAGCCTGCTGGTTTTGTGGCTGCCCCTGCCGTTGTTGCTGTTGTGGTTGTGAAGGTTGTGACGGTTGTTGGGAGCGCTGCGGCGACTGTTGCTGTGCAGGCTGCTGGCGTTGCTGTTGTGTCTGTGGGCGTTGGGCTGGCTGTGCCGGTTTGGTCTCGTGAGCGAGTTTGCCGACAGGTCGCTCTGCTTCGACGACGCGCCGTACGAGCGCGATGAGATCATCGCGTGAAGCTGGGCGCGTCTCGCCCTCCGCCCGCACATAGAACTGGTTGCCATCGACTGCGTAGGGTGGGTTTGTGCCGCGCTGTACGGTGATGCGCAATACGTTTACATCGTCGTTGTTCTGCAAGTCCATAGTGACGGCGAGTGCCGGGACAATACGCTGTTGGATCGCTTCCGCAAGGCTGGCGGACACTTCGTCTGCGTCGGCAACACCGGCCGCGGGCTTCAGCAGATTTGCGTCGCAGCCAATGTAAATCGTGCCGCCGTCACCGTTCGCAAACGCCGAACAGTCATCCAGGATTGCCGTGAATCGGTCACCGCGCTTGGACAGGCTCGCAAGGAAGCTCTGTGTGGCTGTGTTGCCCTTTTCTCGTGCTGTGCGCAGTACGTCGCTCGGTACATCGAGCACGTCGGCGGCAGGGCGCTCGCGGCTGAAGTCACGGCTGAGGAACAACTCACGCAACGCGTTGAAGCTAATCTCCGGCAGCAGCACCTCGGTAGCACGATCACCAATGCCCAGGCGTTTCGCATCCGTCGGCGAGGCCGTCAGGCGATGTGCGTCGCTGCCCTGGATGATGTGCATACGGCGCGAGTACTCAGGCTTGTTGCCATTGAACCACATTGCCATCGAGCGGCGACCCTTCGCCAGATCGGTCAATTCGATGGCGTGGAGATGCTCGTCCTGTGTGTAGGCCATGCGCGTCTGGCCACCGATATTCATGCCTCGCATGAAGACGCCATTGGAGGAGTTCGCGTGCGGGGCGATGGCAATGCCGCCTGCCTCGTCGATCAGCCGGTAGGCAGTAAGCACGTCGCTGGTTGCGCCGGCCTCGGTGAGACCCTGATCCAGTACGCGTGCAGGAACGCGCAACTGGAGCAAGACGTACTCGATATCGCGCAGGGGTTTGTCCGGCGGGAACAGGCCGATGATGTGGAAGCCAAAGGTGGCCGTCAGTTCAAATCCTGGCAGCACCAGTATCTTCTTGAGCAGGCGCCGGTACTCATGCAGCCGGCCCAGTTCATCGGCACGGATGCGACCCAGGCGGTCCAACATCTCCAGATCGCCGACTTCACGCTGCATGTTGCGAAAGCCGTTAATGGTGTTGTGGTCGGTGAATGCGATGAGGTCAAGACCGCGCCGCTCAGCCTGGCGCAGGATATCCAGGTAGCGTATGTCAGGCTGCTCGTAATCACGCGACGCCGGCGTGTGCATGTGCAAATCCATGCGCCGCCACTGGCCCTGGGATGATTGGGGAACTTCGGGTTGGGCCCCCGCCACGACCGGCTGACTCGATTCCGATGTAGCTCCCTTACTTGCCCGGCGTGACCGTGACGTGGATGCGCGGGCGGTGGCGCGTGTGGCAGCACTGTGCGTAGCCGTTTGCGTGGTGCGAGTCTGTGCTGTCTTCGCAGTGGTTCTTGATGTTCTGGCTGTTGTCGTCTTCTTGATTGGTTGGGCGGGATCCGGCTGGACAGCAGCGGTGGTTGCCTCTGTGGACCCCTTGGTTGTCTTTCTAGGCATGTAATCCGATCTTTGTTACGTTATATATTTTCAATGCTCGGAAGAGCCCAGGGTGGTGATGCGCACCTACACACAATCGTCTATCTGTGCGCTGCCATCGCTCCCCACTAAAAAGCAAATCAACGGGGAAACCAAAGCTCGTCCGATCTCCAAATACTACAATGCTGCGAGTAATTCGCTAGCAGTGGGATTATACACGACCAGGATGTGTCATGAAACGATCTGTCTTGATTCTCTCGCTGGACGAAATATGCCAGCAGTTTACCTGCAACACTCGCCAGAACGTCAAGCTGGTTGCCCCGCAGATCCTGACGCCGGATCTGTTTGATATCTTGCTGGCCAGGGGCAAGCAACTGAAACTCGAACGGTTGCTTGAGGGGGATGTCTGGAGACATTCTTCCGCCGATGAACCGAACACCTTGTGCGAGTCGGGCGAGTTCGTCGACCAGCATCTGCCGCAGTACGCCCAAGGCCCATTCGCGCTTTCCATTGCCACAGAACGAGCAGAACAGGACACTCATTACCACCGGCAGCATATCGAAATCTACTTCTCCGAGCATCCCATTGGGGCCAACTACAGGCGGTTGGATGAACCGGACGAACGCACCGTCGACCTTCCCGGTGGTGGCCTGATCGTCTTCGGTCCGCAAGTCGTGCACCGGATGCGTCTGGGCGGTCTGACACTCGTGATCGAGCTGCCAGCAGTTACCGGCGACAAGGTCACGTTGTGATGGCATCGGTGCGGCAGTGCATTCAGTCGCCGTTTGGTGCAGTTGGCTGTATAACTGCTATGAGCAGCCGCAACTTGCCTATATCCCAGAGCGGGCACGCACGGGCAGGCGACGTGTGTGCGATCATAGGAGGAACAGCATGCTAGACGTGATGGAATGCATCAAACAGCGCCGCAGTATCCGCAGTTTTTTGCCTAAGCCGGTACCGCAGGAGACGATTGAGATTGTCTTGCAGGCGGCGACCTGGGCCCCCAGCGCCGGCAATTGGCAGTCGTGGCGCTTCATCGTCGTCTTAGGTGACGAGTTGCGCAATGGCCTGGTGAAGGCGGCCTCGGATCAGGAGTTCATTGCCGAGGCACCGGTGGTGATCGTGGTGTGTGCCGAGCCCGGCCGCGCCGAGCACACCTACGGCACGCGTGCACGCGAGCTGTATTGTCTACAAGATACTGCGGCGTCAATCCAGAACCTGCTGCTGGCTGCGCATGCGCATGGCCTGGGCACATGCTGGGTCGGCGACTTTGACGAAGTTGCAGTTCAACGACTCTTACACGTGGGCGAACAATATCGCCCAGTGGCACTGATTCCGCTCGGGTATCCCAACGAGAATCCCAATCCGCGCTGGCGCCGTCCGCTGCGTGAGGTGATGGAAATACAGGAGTAACCGGTGGACTTGCTTCGAAAGGACACGCAAATAACCACCCGG